>CBDTYW010000238.1:0-5581 GCA_965364735.1 uncultured Nitriliruptoria bacterium | reverse complement strand
GGCGGGCCACGCTCGGTGGCGCGTGTCAGGGTCGTGAGGGACACTGGCCGTCGACGCCGACTCAAGAACGGACGCGCACCATGGCACCACGGTCGATCTGGAGCGGAGCGATCTCGTTCGGGCTGGTCAACATCCCGATCAAGCTCGTGACCGCCGTGCGCAAGCAGAACGTGTCGTTCCGGGAGCTGCGGGGCGAGGACAACTCGCGCATCCGTCACAAGAAGGTCGCCCAGGAGGACGGCGAGATCGTGGAGCAGTCCGAGATCGTCAAGGGCTACGAGATCGCGCCGGACCGCTACGTCGTGATCTCCCCGGAGGAGCTCAAGGCGCTGAACCCGAAGGCGTCACGCTCGATCGACCTCGAGGACTTCGTCGACATCCACGAGATCGACCCGATCTTCTTCGACTCGCCGTACTACCTCCTGCCCGAGCCCAACGCGATGAAGCCCTACAAGCTCCTGCACGAGGCGCTCGTGAAGAGCGAGAAGGTCGGCATCGCCAGGTTCGTGCTGCGCTCCAAGCAGTACCTCGCCGCCATCCGCCCGATCGGCGACGCGCTCGCGGTCTCCACGATGGTCTACGACGACGAGGTGATCAAGGTCGAGTCCTTCGCCGACTCCCTGCCGGGCGACGACGTCGAGGTCTCGGACCGCGAGGTCCTCATGGCCGAGCAGCTCATCGAGTCGCTCACCAGCGACTGGACGCCCGAGAAGTACAAGGACACCTACCGCGAGGAGGTCCTCGGGCTCATCGAGCAGAAGGCCGCCGGCGAGGAGATCGTCGCCGCGCCCGAGGCCGAGCGGGAGTCCGGGGACGTCGTGGACCTCATGGCCGCGCTCGAGGCCAGCCTCAAGGCGGCCAAGGGCGGCGAAGGTGACAAGAAGAAGAAGCGGAAGCCGGCGAAGAAGTCCGCGTGAGCAGGACGACCGTCACGATCGCGGGCCAGGAGCTGTCGCTCTCAAACCTCGACAAGGTCCTCTACCCCGCCACCGCTGATGGTCCCGCCATCACCAAGGCGGCGATCATCGACTACTACGTCAAGATCGCCCCGGCGCTGCTGCCGCACCTCAGCGGGCGCCCGCTCACGATGAAGCGGTTTCCGGACGGCATCCACGCGAAGCCGTTCTTCGAGAAGCGCTGCCCGTCGCATGCGCCGGACTTCGTCGGCACGGTCCGGCTCGGCCGTGAGGGCAAGGACAAGGTGGTTGATCACTGCGACATCGACTCCGTGGCCGCTCTGGCGTGGGTCGCGAACATGGCCTCGCTGGAGCTGCACTCCTCGCTCGCCCGCGGGCCGGACACGTTCACGCCGACCTGCGTCGTGTTTGACCTCGACCCGGGTGAGGGCGTCGACGTCGTCGGCTGCGGCCAGGTCGCGCTGTGGCTGCGTGAGGTCTTCGACCGGCTGGGGCTCACCGGCGTCCCGAAGACCTCAGGCTCCAAGGGCCTGCAGGTCTACGTGCCGGTCAACACCCCCGTCGACTACGACACGACCCGGTCGTTCGCGCTCGCGATCGGCGAGCTCCTCGCCCGCGTGCACCCCGACGACGTGCTGACGAACATGGCCAAGAAGGAGCGCGTCGGCAAGGTCTTCATCGACTGGTCGCAGAACTCCCTCACGAAGACGACGGTCAGCGTCTACTCCCTGCGCGCGAAGGAGCGGCCCACCGCATCGACCCCCGTCACATGGGAGGAGGTCGAGCAGGCGGTCGCCGACGAGGACCCGACCCAGCTGAGCTTCGACATGCACGAGGTCCTCGCACGCGTCGAGGTGCACGGTGACCTGTTCGCCGAGGTCGAGACCGTCGAGCAGCAGCTGCCGACGCTGGGCTGACGGCCCGAGGACCGCTCAGCGCAGGCCGAGCTTGCGCGAGCAGGCCGGCCAGGCGCCCCAGCCCTGGACCTCAAGGACACGCTCGGCAGCGGCGATCTGCTGCTCGCGCGTCGCTTGCCAGGCGTAGGTGGGGTAGCCGTCGAGCTTGTAGGCCGTCCACGTCTTGGGGTGGAACTGGAGCCCACCGTCGAAGCCCGAGCCGCCGTTGTAGGACCAGCGGTTGTTCGACTCGCACTTCGCGAGGCGGTCCCACACGGAGCCGGAGGGTACGGCCGGCGCTCGATGGAGCTCGCGGCGCATCGCGGCGAGGTAGGCGTCGACCAGGTTGACACGATCCACGTTGGCGGACTCGGCCAGGACGGCCGCTTCTTCCATCACGAGGAACGTGTCGATGGTGGTGACCATCGCGGAGTCGGCCGGCTCGATCGAGGCGACCCCGATGAGGCGGACCTCGTTCGCGGCGGCGGCGACGAGGAGCATGTCCTGCTGGCCCGCGAGGGCACGGACAGCCGCCGCGTCGCGGCGCGCCGTGGAGACGGAGACGGTGACGAGGGCACCGGCGACGAGCGAGAACGCGAGGAGGACGGCGGCGATGATGCGGTTGGCGCGGGAGGACTGGGGGCGAGCGGGGAACGCCATGCGGCAAGGACCTCGTGTCGGGGGAGGGTGAGCCGTCCTGGGCGGGCTGCAGAGCAGTGCAGCGCCGGACGGGCAGCGACGTGGTGAGTTGTTGTTCCAACGACCTGCGGGGTGAACCGTGACGGACCGGGACGACGATCGCCACCCCCCTGTGCGGTCCATGGGGCAGTGCGGCCGATCTCCTGTCCGGAATGTCGACGTTGCGTGCAACGACGGTCACGGAGCGTCATGCTGGCCGATCGCTGGGCGCACGGCACTGAACGGGGTGGGCGGCGACGGAGCCGGACGTGCTCCCATCGCGAGAAGCCGCCCCGCCGACGCCCTGGAGCCGGACGTGAACCCTTCGACCTTTCGCTGGGCAAGCGCGTTCGTCGGGTTGAGCGTGGCGTTCGCCGGCTGCACGCCCGGCGACGAGGTCGCGCCGACGCCGTCGGGCCCTGCGCTCGTCGCGACGGCGGTCCCGGCCGACCCGACCCCGGACCCCTCCGAGCCCAGCGAGACCACGCCGCTCGATGAGCTGGTCCTGTCGCTGGAGGAGGTCGCCAACGGACTCGACGCACCGGTGCAGGTCGTCGGCGATCCACGGTCAGGGCGCCGCTTCGTCGTCGAGCAGTCCGGCCGGCTTCGCGCCCTCGAGGGCGGGCTCCCGATCTTCCTCGATCTCGGTGATGACCTCAGCACCGGTGGCGAGCGCGGCTTCCTCGGTGCGGCGTTCTCGCCGGTCGATCACGAGCGGCCCCGTGTCTACAGCCACTCCAGCGGACGCGACGGTGAGACGGTCCTCAAGGCGTGGGACCTCGTCAACGGTGAGGTTGACGTCGACTCCGGCCAGGTCATCTTCACGCACCCGCAGCCGGCGGCGAACCACAACGGCGGGACCGTCACCTTCGACCCCGACGGGATGCTTGTGCTCGCGCTCGGGGACGGCGGCGGGGCGAACGACCGGTTCGGGCAGGCTCAGGACACGAACACCCCGCTCGGAGCCCTGCTGCGCCTCGACGTCGACGTCGATGACGGCTACGCCATCCCGGATGACAACCCCTTCGTCGACGGTGGCGGTCTCGCCGAGGTCTGGGCGTACGGGCTGCGCAACCCGTACCGGCTGTCCTACTCGGTCGCGGCCGACGGCTCGGACGTCCTCGTGATCGCCGACGTCGGCCAGAACCGCGTCGAAGAGGTCGACCTCGTCGCCTCGACGGCGGCGGGCGTGAACTACGGCTGGCCGATCCGCGAAGGCACCGACTGCTTCGCCTCGACCCCCTGCGAGGTGGACGGGCTCACCGACCCCGTGGCCCAGTACACCCACGACGACGGCTGCTCGATCATCGGTGGCGCGGCGTACGAGGGCCCGGTGACCTCGCTGCGCGGGCACTGGTTCTACGGCGACTTCTGCACCGGGATCGTGCGCTCCGTCCGATTGCTCGATGCGGCCCGCGTGAACGACGAGCGCGACTGGACCGACGTGCTCGGCGCCCAGCCCCAGCTCACCTCGATCGACGCGCTCGACGGGACGCTCTGGTTCTCACGCGGCGACGGCACCGTCCAGCGCCTCGTCATCGACGCGGGCTGACGCAGCGCCGGCTCAGCCCTCTTCGGTGACCGGTGAGATCTGCTCGACGACTGCGGGCCCGGAGACGGGGGTCGGGAGCCGCTCGCCCGAGCCGGTGCGCTTGGTCTCGACGACCTCGACAGGTCGAAGGAGCACCGGCGGCTCGCCGTGGACGTGCAGGTCCTCGGCGACCCCTGCGAACACGAGGCGGTCCGTCCCGGTCATCAGGCCCTTGCCGCCGCGCCCCTTGCGCCCGACGTCGGACAGCGGAGCCCGCTTCGCCTCCCCATCGGCAGCGATGATCGTCAGGTGGCCCTCGTCGGCACCGCCTTCGAGCACCGTCATCGAGACGATCTCCGCGCCCTTCGCGACCTTCATTCCCCCGACGCCGGCCGCGGAGCGGCCCATGGAGCGGACCTCCCCGGCAGCGAAGCGGGTGACGTAGCCGCCGGAGTGCGCGAGGACGAGGTCGTCGTCGTCGGTGCAGAGCGCGGCGCCGACGATGCGGTCGCCGCTCTTGACGCCGGAGGCCTTGAGCGAGCGTTGCGGCGTGTCGAACTCGGCCACCGCCGTGCGCTTGACCTGGCCGCCCGCGCTCACGGTCACGACCGTCACGTCGTCGAAGGCCTCGCCGACCGGCAGCGGGACCGCGCCTGCGAAGCCCACGGTCGGGGCGTCGCCGAGCAGCTGGGCGACGAGCGTGCCGCGGGCGTTGGCCTTGACGACGGGGATGTCACCGACGGCGATGATCCAGCCGCCGCCGTCCGCGTCGATCAGCAGCAGCTTGCCGTCGGTGTCGGTGCGGATCACCGCGACGAGCGGGTCGCTGACGTGCTTGTGCGCGGGCGTGGTGCGGCGTCGTGAGAGCGACTTCAGGTAGCCCTTGCGGGTGACCATGACCGTGACTTCCTGCGCGACGAACCCGGCGGTCGAGCCACCGACGAGGACGTCCTCCGCGGTGATGCCCTCAGAGACGATCGCGCTGCGTCGCGGGGTCGCGTGGACACGCTTGATCTCGGTGAGCTCCTCGACGAGCACAGCGTCCAGGCGTGCCGGATCGTCGAGGATCGCGCGGAGCCCGGCGATGCGGTCCTGCAGCTCCTGGAACTCGTCCTCCAGCGCCGCGCGCTCGAGCGCGGCGAGCTTGCGCAGCTGCATGTCGAGGACGGCCGTGGCCTGGATCTCGGACATGTCGAAGCGCGACATCAGGCCCTCGCGGGCGTCCGACGCAGAGGCGGAGGCCCGGATGAGCTTGATGACCTCATCGAGGTGGTCGAGGGCCTTGAGGAGGCCTTCGAGGATGTGTGCCCGCGCCTCGGCGACCCGGAGCCGGTGCTCCGTGCGGCGGGTGAGGACCATGCGTTGGTGGGCGAGGTAGACCTCGATGAGCTCGACCAGCCCGAGGGTCTTCGGCGCCCCGTCGACCAGCGCGACGCAGTTGACGTTGAAGTTCGTCCGCAGGTCGGTGAGCTTGTAGAGCTTCTCGAGGGTTGCGGCGGGGTCCTCGCCGCGCTTCAGCTCGATGACGATGCGCATCCCGTCGCGCGACGACTCGTCGC
>CBDTYW010000237.1:0-5632 GCA_965364735.1 uncultured Nitriliruptoria bacterium | reverse complement strand
GGCGACCGCACCAGCACGCCGGACGGTTCGCAGGAGCCGCGAGCGCAGGGCTGTCCGCGCACGCAGCGACGTCGTGCCGTCGACGCGCGCGGTCACCTCCACCCGGCAGCCGCCGTCCGGGCGGGGCAGGACGCGCAGGTGCTCGCGCACGGTGCCGATCTCAGGGTCACCCCCGTCGATCACACGGCTCACCTCGAGGAACGTGAGCTCGACCACGTGGATGCTCAGGTGGTGCGGGCCCTGCGCGTCCACGTAGCTGACGCGGTGGCGCTGGCCAGCAGCGAGCCGACCTTCAACGGGCTGCTCGAGCTCCACCTGCATGCCGACCAGGTCTCCGACTCTGCGGGGGTCGGAGAGGAGGTCGAAGACCTCACGCGCGTCTGCGGTGAGGGTTGCGGACACGCTGAGCTCAGCAGGCGCCGGCGAGGGCGGTACTGGCTTCGCGATGCGCATCTCTGCTCTCTCGGTCCACGACCAAGATGAATCATAGTGGCGACTTGTACCGCGGGTCAGATGCCCCGCTCAGCGGTTGTCACCACGGGCGGGCCGGAGCTGATGCCTGACCAGCTGCCCGGATCCTTGGGTCCGGCCGCAAGACGGACGTCGACGTCGAACCCGGTGAGATGGGCCATCCCCGAGAGCGACTCCAGCGCGTCCGGCCCATCGGCGGCCAGCAGGTTGACGTTGACCCCCGTGGTCCCGGACGCGACCGTCAGCCCCTGGGCGTGCTGGTGCCCCCATCCATGTGGCAGGGCGACGACGCGACGCATGAGCGTCTTGTCGATCCGGACCGGCAGCCGGATCGTCGCGGTGGAGGTGGAGACGTCCGCGAGGTCATCGTCGACGAGCCCGAGCTCCTCGGCGTCCGTCGGCGCCATGTAGACGTGGTTGGTCGAGAACCGAGGGCCGGTGAACTCCTCGGCGTTGTGCGTCCACGAGTTGTGCGTGCGGATGTGGCGCTTGGTGATGAGCTTGAACCGGTCCGCGGCGGCCAGCTCCCTCTCCGCGAAGCCGTCCAGCTGTGCGGCGGCGTCGAGGTAGCGGCGGGGTGCGAGCTGGATACGGCCGTCGTCGGTCAGCACGCGTTCGCCGAGGAAGTCACCACCTGCCTGCGTGTCCAGCGGGACGCCGTGGACGTGGGTGAGCAGCTCCTCGAAGCGGCCGGCCCGAGACAGCCGCAGCATCAGGTCCAGCAGCTTCTTCTGGGGGATCTCGCCGGGACGTTGCGGGTTGGCGCGCGCGTCCTTGTCCAGTGCCCGCTCAAGAAGCTTCTGGACCGGCTTCGCGCCGAACAGGCTGACTCCGCAGGCGCGCGCGAGCTCGGTGTAGATCGTCCCCTCGTCACGCTGCAAGCCCTCCGGCTCGACGACCTTGTCGGTTGCCTGGAGGTACGGGCGCGACTGCAGGCCGAGGAAGAGGGGAAACGAGAACGGCAGGTCCGGCCGCTGGAACGGGGCCGTCGTCGGCAGGACCCAGTCCGCCACCGATCCGGTCTCGTTCAGGAAGATGTCGAGGGTCACGAGCAGCTCGAGCTCACCGAACGCTTCCCGGAGACGCCCGGAGTTGGCCATCGTGATCAGCGGGTTGCCGCCAGTGACGAACAGCGCCCGAACCTGCCCCTCACCGGGGGTCAGGATCTCGTCAGCGAGGACGCCGCCCGGGAACGTGTCGTTGACCTTCCGGAAGCCGCCGACGCGCGACGTCTCGTCGCTGACGAGCTGGCCGGCACGCTTCATCATCTTCGGGAAGTCGAAGATCCCGTTGCCGACGAGCGCGCCGCCGGTGCGGTCGAGGTTGCCCGTGACCGCGTTGATGACCTCTTGGAGCCAGAACGCGAGGCTGCCGTGGCTGCCCATGTTGACGCCGGTCGAGCAGTAGAGCGCCGCACCGTCGGCGGCGAGGTAGGCGTCGACGATCCCGCGCAGCGTGTCCGCGGGGATCTGGGTGATCTCACCGGCGCGCTCCGGGGTCCAGGCGGCAGCAAGCGCGGAGACGTCCGCGAACCCGTTCGTGTGCTCGTTGACCAGCTCCTGATCGATCACCGCGTGACCCGCTGCCTCGCGGGCGAGGACCTCGTTGAGGAAGGCGAGGTAGAAGAAGACGTCGGTGTTCGGTCGGATGAAGACGTGCTCGGCGCCCTTGGCCGTCTCGGTCCGCCGAGGATCGACGACGATCACCCGGCCCTCACGACCCTGGATCTCGCGGAGTCGCTGCACCGGGTTGGAGACCTGGAGGAAGCTCCACTTGGAGATCGCCGGGTTCGCCCCGACGACGACCAGGCACTCGGTGCGGTCGACGTCCGGGTACGCGAGCGTGAACGGGAAGCCGTAGACCTCGCGGCTCACCTCGAACTTGTTGGCGCAGTCCTGGCTCGCGGACGAGTAGAGGGACCCGCTTCCGAGGCCGTCCATGAAGCCCTTCGCGAACACCGGATGCAGCGCCCCGAAGCCCGCGGCCGTGCCGATGTACATCGCGATCGCGGACGGCGTGTGGTCGCGGCGGATGCGGGCGACGGTCGCGCCGATGTCCGCGAGCGCTTCCGCCCAGGTCGCCTCGGTGTAGGTCCCGTCGGGCTGGCGCTTCATGGGGGCCGTCAGGCGATCCGGCGACTGGTAGAGATGGTGCTGCTTCATCCCCTTGACGCATCCGAAGCCCTCGGTGGCAACGTGCTGCGCGTCCGGCTCGATCGCCGTGATGCGGCCCTCGTCGACGGTGACCTCGATGCCGCACAGGGCTTCGCAGATCCGGCAGAACGTGTGATGGGTCGTGCTGGTCATCGAAGGGCCTCCCGACGGGGAGTGTGCCACCCTCAGGTCAGCGACTCACAGTCCTTGATGACCTTGGCGCCGTCGTCGACGACGCACTCGTCGGCGCCGCCGCCGCCGAACATCCGGTCACCGGCCCCGGCGCCGGCCTTGAGGTAGTCAGCTCCGTTGCCACCCATCAGGTCGTCATCGCCCGAGCCACCGCTGAGGTGGTCGTTCCCACGCTCACCGATGAGGTGATCGTCGCCGTCCTGGCCCTTGATGAGGTCGTTGCCGTCATCGCCACGGATCTTGTCGTCCCCGTCGTTGCCGTGGATCTCGTCGTTGCCCGGCCCGCCCCGGATCACGTCGTTCCCTGCGCCGCCGAGGATGAGGTCGCGGCCGTGACCGCCGTTGATGTCGTCGGCACCTTCCAACCCGCAGATGGTGTCGTCGCCGGCGCCGGCGCGGATGACGTCGACGCCCGACGTCCCGATGATCACGTCGTCGCCGGAGGTCCCGTAGGTGACCTCGCCGGCCACGGCGAAGATGGTGCCGAGCTGGCCGTTGCAGGTGCCCGGGCCGGCGGGCGAGCCCGCCGCGGCGAAGGTCGAGAGCGCAGCCACGGTGATGGCGGTGGAGACGGAACGGCGGGACAGGGTCACGGCGAGATCCTCAGGATCGACAGCCGGCCACATGCAGTGACCGATCGGACGGTCAGCCAACTCGCGGGGATCAGCTCTTGTCAAGCGTTTCGGCCGAGATGTCGGGAACTGCCGCCACATACTCTGTCAAGTGAACCGTTGGCCGATCGGCCGACCGCCGCACGCCGTCCCTCAAGGAACACCCGTTCGTGGCCGATGCCCACAGGGAGAGATGACGACGATCCAAGGGCAGGTCCATGCGGCGGTTCGCACGCGGTGCTGGCGGTGTGCTCGCGCTCGCGCTCGGCCTGGCCCCGATCGCGAGCTCTCAGCTGGACCGCGACGTCAGCACCGCCGACCTGCACCCGGTCATGGACTTCACCGCGGCGGCCGAGATCGACGGGCGCGCGGATGACCTCGACCGGTTCCTCCTGAGGATCGACCCGGATGCGATCCAGATGCCGGCGCGCGGCACGGCCGGGCTCGCCACGCTCCTGCTCGAGATGCGCACGGACTTCCGCGCAGCGGGCGCGGACATCAACGTCGCCGGCGTCGACCTCGGTCGGCTCAGCCCGTCCGCCAGCGTCGTCGAGCGGGCCGCGACCGACTTCGGGCGTCTGCCCGGCGTCCAGACCGCGACCTGGATCGACGCGACCCACGTGGCCGTGGCCGGCCGCATCGTCGAGGAGGACCTCTGGGTCCCCGGCGTGCTCGCCGTGGAGCGCGACACCCCGCTCAGCATCGCGACGAACGACCCGCTGTACGGCCAGCTCTGGGGCCTCGACAACGACGGCCAGGAAGTCCGAGGGGCCCGCGGCAGCGCCGGCGCCGACATCGGCTGGAGCGGTGCCCGCACCCGCGCGAGCGGCAACGGCATCATCGTCGCGGTCGTCGACTCCGGCATCGACATGGACCACCCCGACCTCATCGGCCAGCTCTGGACCAACGACGACGAGGACTGCTCCAACAACATCGACGACGACCTCAACGGGTTCATCGACGACTGTGACGGCTGGGACTTCGTCAACAACGACAACGGCATCGACGACGCACGCACCGCCCGCGGCGGTGCGGTCGACAACGGTCACGGCACCCACATCGCCGGCACGATCTCGGCCCGCGCGGACAACGCGACCGGCGTCGCCGGCATCGCCCCCGACGCGCGCATCATGAGCGTGAAGGTCCAGGAGAACGGCTCGTTCCCGTCGTCGCGTGGCGCCGCAGCGATCCGCTACGCGGTCGACAACGGGGCGCACATCCTGAACCTGTCCTGGGGCAGCGAGCCCGGCGCCCCGGCCTCCTCCGCGGTCTCGGACGCGATCGCCTACGCCGAGGCCAACGACGTGCTCGTCGTGATCGCCGCCGGCAACTCCGCGACCGACATCGACCGCACCCCCGCATACCCGGCCTCGCTGCCGCACACGAACATCATCTCGGTCGGTGCCTCCACGAACACGGAGCAGCGCGCCGGCTTCTCGAACGTCGGCGCCACCGCGGTCGACCTGTTCGCGCCCGGCCACCAGATCCTGTCGACCACCCCCGGCGGCGACTACGGCTACGCGTCGGGGACGTCGATGGCCGCGCCGCACGTCGCCGGCGTCGCCGCGCTCATCGCCGACCGCTTCGACACGACCGACGCGTCGACGATCCGCGCCGCGATCCTGCAGTCAGCTCTGCCCGTCTCGCCCTACCGCGGGCTGTCGGCGACGGGCGCTCGTCTGGACGCCGGCGAGGCGCTCGGCGTTCGCGACGCCGGCTTCAGCATCAGCGTCACCGGCATCAGCGGCCTCGACCACCTCGAGCAGGCCACGGCGCGCTTCCGCGTCACCGCCGACACCCTCCCCGCCGAGGACGTGACGCTGCGCACGACGCTCGCCGTCGAGAGCGGCGGGAGGCTCGTCGCCCTGAACGGCCACGAGATCACCGTTGCCGGCCGCGACACCACCGCGACGACGCTGCACGGCCTCGTCGACGTGGCCGACGAGCCGCTCAGCGACGCCGAGCGCAACGCGATCCTCTCGGGCGGACTGGACCTGCACCTCGCCACCGCGCTCCCGGGCGGGCGCTACGCCCTGCTCGCCGAGCTCCTCGAGCCGACGACGTTCGCCCGTCACGGCACGCCTCAGGCTGTCCTGTTCCAGGTCGCCGAGGCCCCGTCCGAGGACGAGGGCCCCACCACCGACGAGCCCGGCGACGACAGCACCGACGGCACCGACGGCGGCAGCACGCTGCCCGGCGGCGGCT
>CBDTYW010000236.1:0-5712 GCA_965364735.1 uncultured Nitriliruptoria bacterium | reverse complement strand
GGGTCAGCGGCGTGCTCAGCGGATCCGCCCCACCGGAGCCGCCCCGCAGCTTCTCCGCCCGCGGCGACACGGGACGGACCGGCGCGGTCGGTCCGATCGCGGAGATCCCGACGGGCGTCATCGCCTGGGAGCACGACCTGCCGGACGCCGAGCCACAGATCCAGCCCGCCCCGATCGCGCTCGGTGACCTCATCCTCGTCGGCGACCGCGACCAGGTCATGGCCCTGGAGCGCGAGGACGGTCGGCTGCGCTGGACGCGGCCGGCCCAGCTGCTGTTCGACGGCTACCGGTTCGGTGACCGGCTCGTGCTCGATGACCTCGACGGCATGAACGTGGTCAGCGCCATCACGGGCGAGACGCTGTCACGGCCCGGGCTCACCGGCTTCCGCGGCTCGATCGTCGGGATCGCCGAGACCCCGCTGCAGCCGGTGATCATCCACCGCCGCAACACGATCGTCAACGCGCTGAGCTTCGTCGGCGACGAGCTCTGGCGGGTGAACCTCGCGGATCTGCTCGCGAGCGAGGTCAGGCAGGCGTTCGTCCTCGACGACCTGGTCGTCGCGACGACCGCGAGCGCCGAGAGCTTCGGCCGGACCGCGATCTCGAGGATCGCGAACCGCTCCGTGATCGTGCTGGACCCCGTCGACGGTGAGATCCGCTGGGCCGTCGAGATCGCGAGCGGGCTGCCGCTCGCCGTCAGCGCCGCCCCCGCGACGGGGCGTCGACCCGCTGCGCTGATCGTCAGCTACATCGTCTTCTCGGCGTCGGAGGACGGCGAGGCCGTGCTGACCGGCGAGACCGTCCACGAGGTCCGCGCGGTCGAGGACGGCCGCCTCCTCGCGAAGCTGACCGGACCGCCGGCCGGGCACCGCTCGGTGCTGGCCAGCGAGGACACGCTCATCCTTCTGGACGAGCAGCGCGTCGAGATCACCATCGACCCGGCCATCGGCATCCCGGTGGCGACCACCCCGACCGCCCCTCCCCAGGATGAGCCCTCGGTGGCGCCGGACCCCGGCGAGACCGCCGAACCCGACCCGGCGACCGAGACGACGCGGGCAACGCAGCTGCGCGCGCTCTCGTTCGAGGACGGCGACGAGCGCTGGTCGGCGACCCTGCCCTCGTTCCTCATCTCCCCGCAGGTGACCGCCACGACCGAGGGGCTGCTGGTCGCCGGGGAACGCGGCTGGGTCCTCGTCGACCCGGTCGACGGGATGCTCCTCGCCGAGGTCCCCTCCGACGAGCGCCCGCTGGTGCTGCCGACCGGACAGCTGATCATCGCCGACGATGACGCCGCACGGGCCGTGCGGCTGCGATCGCCCAGCGGAGCGCAGCGCTGGGAGACACGCCTGCCTCCGCGGGCAGCGGGGTCGCCGGTGGTCGCGGGTGACACGCTCGCCGTGCGGACCACGACGACGGTCCTCGCCTTCGACGCCGCGACAGGCGTCGAGCGGTGGCGCCTGACCGAGCGCGTCCCGCCGATCGTGGCCCGCGAACGCCCGGCCGAGCTCGCGACCGACGGCCAGGTCGTGGTCGTCCCCGCCCCGTCGACGTTCGACTCGCTGCATCCGAACCTCTACGCCGTCGACGCGCTCAGCGGGGCGGTCCAGTGGAAGCGCGACGACCTCCCCGCCGAGACGACCTACGGCTCGATCACCCTCGACGGCGATCAGGCCTTCATCTCGGCCAACGCCGAGGTCCACGGGTTCGATCTCTCCTCGGGGCGCCGTTCGTTCGCCGCGGTCACCGAGGGCGTCCGCCTCGAAGCGTTGACCCTGACCGACGACTTCGTGATCGGCAGCGCGCTCGCGTCGCGGTTCGGGGCGCGGCTGACCGACTCCGCCGGGGGTCGCGACGGCTTCGTCGTCGCGATCCGACGAAGCGACCGCACCGAGGCATGGCGGACCGAGATCCCGGCGTGCACCGACGTGGCCGTGTCCGGCGACCTGGTGTACGTCGCGAGCGAGACCGGTCTGTCGGCCTTCGACGTCGTGACCGGAGCCGGGCGGTTCAGCCACACCGACACCGTCGCGTGGTGCGGCCCGCTCGCGGCCTCCGCAGACCGCGTCATCGGCTGGGACGGCGGTCGCGAGGTCTTGGCGCTGACCTCGGAGGGCCGGCCCGCGTGGCGATCGAAGAGCCGCGCCCCGCTCGCCACCGCCCCGGTGATCAGCGGTGACGTCGTGATCACCGTGGACACCTCGGGGCGCTGGACGGCCAACGCGTTGACCGACGGCATCGTGGTGTGGGAGTTCTCGACCGAGGTCATCCCGTCGGCGCCGCCGATCGTCGTCGACGGAGGGTTCGTCATCCGGACCCGCGACGCCCGTCTGGTCGCCCTGCGCTGATTCCCGGTGTCCCCTGCCGGGCGCTGACCGCGCCGGACTTGTGAGACGTTGACGTTCCAAAGCGAGACGCGTACGTTCCGCTGCGATACGCGAGCGTCTCGGACACGAACCGCGAGCATCTTCCTCCTCGATCGGCCCCCCGATGTCCTCTGCCCGCCCTGCCGTCCCGCTGTACGCCCTGCCCGAGGTGGCCGCGCGAAAGTGGCAGATCCTCGCGGTCATGTGCACGGCGCTCGTCATGGTCGTGATGTCGGTGTCCGGACTGAACGTCGCGATCCCGACGCTCGTCGAGGACCTGCAGGCGACCAACACCGAGCTGCAGTGGATCATCGACGCCTACCCGCTGGTCTTCGCGGGGATGCTCCTGACCGGCGGCGCCATCGGCGACCGGTTCGGCCGCAAGGGCGCGCTGATGGCCGGCCTCGGCGTGTTCGCGCTCGGCTCGATCCTCGCATCGTTCGCGACCTCGCCTGCGCTGCTCATCGGCACGCGTGCGATCATGGGCTTCGGCGCGGCGTTCATCATGCCCGCCACCCTGTCGCTCATCACGAGCGTCTTCCCGCCGCAGGAACGCGGCAAGGCCATCGCGACGTGGGCCGGGTTCGCCGGTGCCGGCGGCGCGATCGGCCCCGTGCTGAGCGGCCTCGTGCTGACCAAGTACTGGTGGGGCGCGGTCTTCCTCGCGAACCTGCCGTTCGTCCTCGGCGTCCTGCTGCTGGTCGCCCTCATCTCGCCCACCTCGCGCGACGAGCACGCCACGAAGCTCGACCCGATCGGCGCGGTGCTGTCGATCGCCGGGCTCGGCCTGCTGCTCATCGCCATCATCGAGGGCCCCGAGCGCGGCTGGCTCTCCGGCGAGGTCCTCGGCGGGTTCGCGGTCTCCTTCGCGATCATCGCCGCGTTCGTCAAGTGGGAGCTCCACACGCGGCACCCGATGCTGCCGATGCGGTTCTTCCGGGAGCGTCGCCTCAGCGTCGGCGCGGGAGCCATCACCGTCGCCTTCTTCGCGATGTTCGGCCTCTTCTTCATGCTGACCCAGTACCTGCAGTTCGTCCGCGAGTACTCGCCGCTGCTCGCCGCGGTCGCGGCGTTGCCCTCGGCCGCCACGCTGATCGTCGTCGCCCCGCGCAGCGACAAGGTCACCTCGAAGCTCGGCCTGCGTCGCACGCTCGCGCTCGGCTTCGCCTTCATGACGCTCGGGTTCGGGCTCCTGTCCTTCCTCACCCCGAACGCGCCGTACGTGATGATCGCCGCAGGCCTCGTGCTCCTCGCCGGCGGCCTCGCGCTGATCATGCCGCCGTCGACCTCCGCGATCATGGAGTCGATCCCGATGGACAAGGCCGGCGTCGGGTCGGCCCTCAACGACACGACGCGAGAGCTCGGCGGGTCGCTCGGCATCGCCGTCCTCGGCTCGATCGCCTCCTCGGTCTATCGCTCCAGCGTCGACGGATCCGCGCTGCCCGAGCAGGTCCGCGACATCGCCACCGAATCGATCGGCGGGGCGGTGCGCGTCACCTCCCAGATCGGCGAACAGGCGTTGCCGTTCCTGACCGACGCGCAGGCTGCCTTCACCGATGCGTTCAACGCCACCATGGGCGCCTCGGCGGTCATCGGGGCCATCGGGCTCATCGCGACGCTGGTGCTCCTCAAGAAGCATGACCTCGCGCCGGAGCACTTCGGCGGGGACATCCCGCATTCGCCGTCGGTGCCCGTCGTCGACGACGCCGACCTCACGAGCGTCTCGGCATGAGCCCCGCGACATCGACCGACACCGTTGGCGAGCGGGTCGACCCGCGGGTCGCTCGCTCGCGCCAGGTCATCCTGGAAGCAACCCTCGACCTGCTCGCCGACGAGGGGCTCGCGGGCCTGAACATCGAGGCCTTGGCCGCGCGCGCAGGCGTCGGCAAGGCAACGATCTACCGCCACTTCGCGACACGTGAGGGCATGATCGAGGAGGCCTTCGAGACGCTGAAGCCCATGCATGTCCCTGATCAGGCGGGCTCGGCGCGCGAGCAGATCACCCAGATCATGACTGCCGTCTGCACCGGCTCGACGACCTCGAGATGGGGTCGGGTCCTGCCCGCGCTCATCGACGCCGCCGAGCGCGACCCGGCGATCCTGACGATCCACCGCCGCATCTCCGAGCGCCGCGCCGAGGCTCTGACCGGCGTGCTCGAGGCCGGCGTGACGAGCGGCGAGCTTCGGTCGGATCTCGACCCCGACCTCGCCGGGTGGATGCTGATCGGACCCCTCCTGACGAGCCGGCTGATGTTCCACGAGGCCTTCCCGGTCGACCGCGTCCCTGCGCTCATCGAGGCGGTCCTCGGACCAGCCTGAACCGACCCGAGCAGGGAGGTGTCCGGCACGCGCACGTCGAAGTCCTCCCGACACGTCACCGGGGCGCCACGGGGCACCCGACGGTCGGGAGCCTCACATGTCACGTCCGCCCAGGCACCGCCTGACCCGCATCGCGGTGTCGGGAGCCACCCTCGGGGCGCTCCTCGCCGGGCTGACGCCGAGCGTCGCGCTCGCGACGCCCGTCGGCTGCGACTTCCCGACACCTGACGGGCGGATGTTCCCCGAGCCGTTGGTCTCGATCTCCTGGCTCACGTTCCAGGAGTTCGAGTGCGGGGTGCTCGCGCTCGAGGAGATGTACCCGGACCTGCTCGACGTGACGACGCTCGGCATGTCCTCGGGCGGGCTGCCCATCTACAACGTGCTCATGACCGACGAGACGGTCACGACGGCCAAGCGCGATCTGCTGGTCATGTCATCGATCCACGGCAACGAGATCGGGGCGCGTGAGGGCGCCGCACGCCAGATCGAGGACATGGTCGACCCGGACATCGACGCCGGGGTCGACGTCGATCGGCTGCTCAGCGAGTACGTCGTGAACTGGACGTTCCCGAACCCGGACGGCTGGGTCGCGGGCCAGCCCACCGATGGCGGGATCGCGTGGACGCGCGCCAACGACGACGGCCAGGACCTCAACCGCAACTTCCCGGTGTACGGCTGGTTCGCATACGAGCAGGAGGACTACTTCCAGCCCGAAGGCCTCGCGGTCGCGAAGCTCTGGCAGGACGGCGACTTCTTCCTCGGCACCGACAACCACGGCCAGCTCGTCGACACGTTCCTCGCCGCCGGCCTGCAGATCGTCGGCGAGTTCAACTACCAGAAGTCCGAGACGCTGGCCCGCTTCGGCGACGGCATCGGCCCAGCGATGGGCGAGTACGTCTCGACGCAGCTGTTCCTGGAGTTCGAGACGATCTTCGGCGACTCCGCCGGCGCATATCACTGGGGCACGCTCTACGACATGCTCGGCTACTCCGCCTCCGGCTCCGGCATCGACTACTACAACACGCCGGGC
>CBDTYW010000235.1:0-5828 GCA_965364735.1 uncultured Nitriliruptoria bacterium | reverse complement strand
GGCGCGAGCGCGACCTGGTCCGGTGCCGTGCAGACGGTGGTCCTGAAGGCGATCCAGTCGGCGTCGTCGCCCATGTCGTTGACCTGGCGAGCAACCAGGTCATGCCGATCCGCCATGTGCAGCGGCTCGCCGAGCCCACGCTTGGCGAGCTCGACGCCGGCGACGGTCGTGGTGGCCACGGCGCCGAGGCCGACGAGGAGCACCCCGAGCTTGCCTTCGGCGGGGGCGATGGTGCGGGCGTCTGCCATGTGAGGGGCCTCGGATGCGTCGGGGTGAGGGCTGGCTGCACGGACGCTGCGCAGGGTAACTGCCAGCAACGTTCGTGCCCGACGAGCGTCACCGCTCCCACGACGGCTCCGGGTGGGGCATCCTCATCCCCACGATTCGTCCTGCATGTACCGGAGTTGCCATGGGCCGCCTGCCGCTGACCGACGCCGCCTGGCTGTTGATCGAGTCCCGGGAACGACCGATGCACGTCGGGGGTCTCCAGCTCTTCACGCGACCGGATGACGCCCCGCCGGACTGGTTGCACACCGTCGTGGGCCGCGCCATGCAGGACCAGGTGGTCGCCACGCCCTACGACCTCGTCCTGAAGGAGCCGTACGGCCGTCTCGGCACGTTCGCGTTCGAGCCGGGCGACGTCGAGCTCGCCTACCACGTCCGCCACATCGCGCTGCCCCAGCCCGGCCGGATCCGCGAGCTGCTGTCGTACTGCTCCAACGTCCACGCCGCGACCATGGACCGGCATCGTCCGCTCTGGGAGGTCTCGCTGATCGAGGGCGTCGAGGGCGACCGGTTCGCGCTCTACACGAAGGTCCACCACTCACTGCTCGACGGCGTCGCCGCGATGCGGCAGGTCGTCAAGGCCTTCAGCGAGGACAGCTCAGCACGGAACATGCCGGCACCGTGGGCCACGCAGGTCGAGGCCGCGACCTCGCGAGAGCTGTCCGGTGACGCCTCGTCCACGTTGAACCCGACCGCGATGTTCGGCGCCGCAGCGTCCGCGGCCACCGGGATCGTCGGGGCTGTGGGCGCCGCCTTCGGCGCCACCAGAGCCCTCGGTGACCAGTTCGTCCAGTCCCGCAAGCACGCAGCCGAGGTCGTGCCCTTCCAGGCGCCCCGCACGATCATCAACCAGCGGCTCACCGCGACGCGCCGCTTCGTCGCGCAGGACTACTCGCTCTCGCGGATCAAGGCGGTCGGCAAGGCCACCGGCTCGACCGTCAACGACGTCGTGCTGGCGATGTGCTCGACGGCGTTGCGGGAGTACCTGCTCAGCCACGACGCCCTGCCCGAGCAGCCCCTGATCGCGATGGTCCCGGTCTCGATCCGCCCGGCCGACGGCCCGGACCACGGCAACGCGCTGTCGTTCGTCATGGCGAACCTGGGCACGCACCTCGACGACCCGGGCGAGCGCCTCGAGCTCGTCCGCGACTCGATGAACGCCGCCAAGCGCCGCATGTCGAAGATGTCCAAGGCCGAGCTCGTCAACTACGCGATCGCGATCACCTCGCCGCTGATCCTGGGCAACCTGACGGGGATGTCCGGCCGGTTCGCACCGCTGTTCAACGTGACGATCTCCAACGTCCCCGGGCCGCGCAACACGCTGTACTGGAACGGCGCCGAGATGCAGGGCCTCTACCCCGCGTCCCTGCTCCAGGACGGCTACGCCCTCAACATCACCCAGACCTCGTACCGCGACCAGATGGCCTTCGGCATCACCGCGGACCGCTCGCGCCTGCCCAGCGTCCAGCGGATCATCGATCACCTCGAGGACGGCCTCGTGGAGCTGGAGAAGCTCGGCGCCTGATGGCGCCGAGCTCTCCGATGGTGGTGCGGTGCGTCAGGGTCAGCCGATCGCGGCGCCCCGCGCCTCGCTCATCGCCTGCATCTCCGCGAGGAACGTCTCCCACTGCCCGATCTCGGCCTCGGTCAACGAACCGACGTCGAACGTGGTCGCGGACGCAGGCGCGGAGAACGCGGGTGGGGTCCCGATGTCATCGAGCTCGAGCACGACCCGGACATCCACGTCCGGGACCTCGTCCGGGAGGTCGAGCCCGCTGAGGAGCTCCCCCAGGTCGAGGGTCATGCTCGTCAGGTAGGTGCCCTCGGCCGTGGCGTGGAAGCCGCTCAGCGACTCCGGCATGTACGCGGACATCTCGTTGAACGACGGCAGGTCAGGCGTCCTCGAGATCGGCCCGACAAGCGGCTCGAACCGCTCGAACATCGCCCTCGGTCGCAGGCTGATGTCGAACGCGCGGCCCTCGTCCACGGTCGCCGTCTCGGTCACCTGCCCGAACCGTCCGAGGAAGGCGTCCGGCGCGGAGAAGTCGTCGTAGAGCCCGCCGATGATCGCCGCGAACTCGTCCTCGTCCCAGAAGCCCGCCATCTCCGGCTCGTCGCGATAACGCTCCAACGCGGCGTCGATGACGGCCTGACGTGGGTCGGTCACCGCGAGCTGCTGCATCTCGGTGTCCACCAGCGCGTCGGCGCCGAGGATGCCGACCCAGCCGCCGGTGAACATCCCCGCGACGACGTCGAGCGCCTCCTGACGCTTCGGCAGGTCGGCGTCGATGAACGTTGCCATCTCGTCGACGAGCGCCTGGGGCGCGACGCCCATGCCACCGAAGGCGGCCATCGCGGGCACCCGCACGTGGGCCTCGGTCGTGCTGCTCCGCATCTCGAACAGGTCGACGCCGTACCGAGCCAGCATGTCGGCAGAGCCGTCAGGGCGCGAGACGCCCTCCATCTCGAACCCTCGGGCAGCGACCAGCACCTGGGCGATGTGCGGGTCGAGATCAGGGGTGATGTCGGTCTCGACGGTCAGGGTCCACGAGAACCCCGCGGCGAGCGTGTTCTCGCCCGCTGCGCTGAGCGCGTCGGCGCTGTTGACGGGCAGCGAGGCTGCGCCCCCACAGGCCGCGAGGAGGACCGTGCCAGCCGCGCTGATCGCGAGCATCCGGCGCCGAGGCGTGCGGCTCGTGAGGAAGTTCAGACGTGAGCTCATCAGGGGCCTCTCAGCACTGGCCGTGCGGACATCCAGTGAACCACAGCAACGGCGACGGCCGGCCTGCGCGCCTTGGTGGGCGCACGGACCGGCCGTCGTCGAAGGGATGCTCGCTGAGCGGTCAGACAGCGCCGGACAGCAGTCCGAGGAGCTCCGGGTCCAGCTCGACGAAGTTCGTCGGGACCTCGATGGCCGGTGCCGAGCCGAAGCTCTCGAACTCGATCTTGAGGGTGACCCCGGGAGCGTCTTCGCCCGCGTCGAGCTGCGCCCCGATGTCGGCGAGGTCCATCGCGACGAGCTCGATGTAGCCGTCGACGACGGTGACCGTCATGACCTTCAGGGTCTCCGGAGCATCAGCGATGTCCGCCTGCGCCTCGGCGAGCTCGTCGGCGTCCATCGGCTCGATGTCCTGGACCACGTCGAGCACCCGCTGCATGATCGCGCGGATCTGGAGCGTCACGCTGAAGTCCGTGGAGCCCTCAGCACCCGCGAGCTCGGCGACCGTGACGTACTTCTCGATGGCCCCGTCCTGCGAGAACTCGGCCTGGAGGTCCGAGGCGAGCTTGCGTGCCTGCTCCTCGGTGAGGTCGCCGGAGTCGGTGGCGCTGGCGATGAAGCTGTCCACGAAGCCGGTCTCGTCACCCTCCACGAGCGCGTCGGCGCTCGGGAGCTTGAGGAAGCGGCCTTCGAACACTGCGGTGAGCGCCTCGGCGGCCTGCGGCGGAACGGCGCCGGCCGCGATCATCCCCTGGATGTCCTCGCCGGAGATGCTCTCGCCGGTGAGCGCCGCGATTGCGGAAGCGTCGATGCGGAGGTAGCCCTCACCGTCGATGACGCGGACGGCGAGCAGGTTGGAGCCGAGCGCGCGAACGTTGATGTCCATGTTGTCGCCATGGATCGCGCCGGTCAGCGCGACGGCGCCAGCCATCGCGAGCGCAGGGTCGGACCCGTCCGACTCGAGCGATGCGGTGTACTCCGCGCCATCCGTGCGGGTGCGTTCGAGCGCCTGCATGAGGGTGGAGAGCGGGTCGGAGGCGGCGCCGCCTCCGCCGCCGCCACAGGCAGTCAGGATGAGGGCGAAGATCGCCAGGAGTGCGGCGCGGATGGGCCGACGCTTGCGCATGAGTACCTCGTTGTGTCCAGCGGTGAGACCCACATCGTCACTCATCGCGCGGTTCGTGGCAAGCCGGAGCGGTTCCCCTTCGTCCGCACGGTCAGCGCAGCACGGCGACGAGGATCAGCGCGAAGATCAGCAGGTTGGCCATCGCGGCAAACGCCGCCATGGACGTGAGCCGGGTGTCGGCGTCGATCGCATGCGCCCGTGCTGCGAGGCTGGGGTCGCTCACCTCGCCGCAGACGGGACACGCCCCGTGGGTGAGCTCAGGCGCATGGTGGACGTCACAACGGACGCATCGGACACGGTCGGCGCTCATGCGCGGACTCCCGGGATCGTGAGGCCAGGACGGCCACGGCGGAACGCCAGCGCGGCGAGGGTGCAGATCGAGAGGCTCAGCATCTGCCAGACGAGGAACAGGGCGAGCGCGCTGCGCCGCCCCACCCGACGCGCGGAGACGAGCATGGTCCCGTCGCCCGGGATCGGGGCTGCGACCACCGGTGGCGGGGCCTCCGCGACCGTCGGGGCGACCGTCGGTGCGACCGGAGCCGACGTCGGTGCCGGCGTGAACACCGGAGCCTGCGTCGGCCGAGCCGTCGGGGTGATGACCGGGGCCTGCGTCGGGGCCGGCGTTCCCGGATCCGGCAGCGGCTGGAGCGCCCGCGGCGCCTCGTCCGATGAGGTCACGACCGCCTGTCCGAGGATGTAGGTGACGACGTTGCCCGGTGCCGCAGGTGACGAGGGCGTGGACACCGTGACGACCAGACCACCGGAGTCGGCGATCATGGACCGTCCCTCGACCGACTCACGGGGCTGGGCGATCGAGACGGCGATCCCGGCCTGTGTGAGCTGGGCGTTGACCTGGTCCTGGAGCGCGCTCGCCTCCTGCCCGGGGAGCAGCGGGGCGTCGGCCGCGACGATGACTCCTTCGTCGGTGATCGCCACCGGGACGCCTCCCACGGACCCGCCGCCGATGGACAGCCCCGCCTGCGCGGTCCGCTCGCCGCCGACGAGCATGACCTGAGCGGACCCGAGGACGTTGTCGACGACGAAGACGCCGCCCGCGAACGTCGTCTTCGCGGCCTTGCCGACCGCGACCGCCTGGAGCGTCCCGGATCCGGGGTCAGCGGCGGCTGAGGCCTCTGCACGCGAGCCTTCGCTGGTCCCGTCCGTGCCGCTCGACTGCGAGCTGGCCTCGGCGGCGCCCTGGATGGAGCGCTCCCGGGCGACCGCGCTCGCGCTGGCCCCCGTCGACGAGAACGGCCCGTCCTCGACGGTGCCTGCGGGCTGGTCGACAGCCTGCTCGGGCCCCGCGGGGTACTGGGCGAGCGCCTGGTTGCTCGGGATGACCTCTTCGCCGAACTCACCGTTCGCGATCGCTGCGGCGGTCCGGAACAGCGTCCCCGGCTCGACGGCCGCGGCAAGCATCTGGGCCTCGGGTGAGGAGTCGAGGAACCCGATGACGACCGGCGAGCCCGAGTCGACCGGCGTGAGCCCGCCACCGGCTCCGAGGTCGCCGGTGGTGTTCTGCGCGGCGGCCTCGACGGTCAACGCGAAGAACCCGTAGGTGGCTTCCTGTGCGAGCGCCGGGAGCGGACGCAGGACGACGAGGCCGACGAGCGTCGGCAGGAAGGCGATCACGACGAGCAGCGTCGTACGGATCCGGACGTTCGTCGTGGCGCTCATTCGTCCACCTCACCGAGCAAC
>CBDTYW010000234.1:0-5832 GCA_965364735.1 uncultured Nitriliruptoria bacterium | reverse complement strand
AGCACGACTTCAACCACCGCGTTGACGATGTTGCTCGCCACGAGCACGGCGAGCACGGCTTGGGATGCAGCGCCGATCGCGGCCGTCGTCGACGCCGAGGACCCGCTCGCGAGCGCGCTCGCCGCTGCGGTCGTCGCAGACGGCGGGATCGTGCTCGCTGCCACCGAAGGCGGCGTGTCCGCCAGCGACATCACGCTCCTGACCCAGCTCGAGGTCACCGAGGTCGTGGCTCTCGGCGTCACGCTGACCGGCGACGACGTTCCGCCGTCCGCGACCCTCACCAACCTCGACGGTCGTGGCGCGGCGCTCGCCGCAGCGGTCGCGCAGCACGTCGGCGCCCGTCGCGTGGTCGTGGTGCCTGCTCGGCGACAGGACCTGCTGACCGTCGCCATGATCGGTGCCGGACATCAGGCGGCGATCCTCCTCGACGGCGAAGCTGCGGAGCTCTGGATCGGCGATCACCCCACGGCGCAGGTCGTGCGGATCGTCGAGCCCGAGCGTGAGCCGACGCCCGTCGAGACAACGGAGCCCGATCCGACCGCATCCGCGTCCGACTCCCCCGCGCCAGGTGAGACGCAGGACCCGCCGACGGCCGAGACCTCGGAGCCGGTGGACCCCGCCGACGCCGAGGCGGAGACGTCTGAGCAGCCAGCCGAGGTGTTCCCGGCCGACGGCGAGCTCCGCATCGGCTCGAGGATCATCGCGGACGAGCCCATGGCGATCGTCGACGCGCTGCACGCCCTGCTGCAGGTCGGGCACCGCGGTGACGCCGTCTGGATCGTCGACCCGTCCGAGCCCGAGGTCACCGCAGCGACGGCCACCGCGATCGCGCGTCACGAACGCGTCGTCCTGCTCGATCCCGTCGACCCCCGACGTCGGTCCTCCTCGTGGGAGGCGCTCACCACACGCGACGCGGACGCGGCCGTCGTCACCTTGGCCGCCGAGGCCCCGGATGACGACGCAGAACGCATGATGACGATGGCGCTCGACGCCCCGCAGCTCTTCGGCGGCGGCCACCTCGTGTTCGACGAGCGTCGGATGGTCGCGCTCTACGGCAACTTCGTGTCCCCGAGCCTCGGCGTCCTCGGCGAGCAGAACCCTGAGCGCGCCGGCGAGCGCACGAAGAAGGTCGCCGCGGACTACGACGACGGCACCCTCCAGGTGATGCCGGCGTGGGACCTCATCACCACGGTCGCCGCGGCCGAGGCGGGTGAGGACGGCGACTACTCGCGAGAGACCTCGATGGACCGGCTCCTGGGCTGGATCGACGCGGCGGAGGCTCAGGGGATCTACGTGATCCTCGACCTGCAGCCGGGACGCACCGACTACCTCACGCAGGCCAAGCGCTACGAAGAGGCGCTGCTGCGTCCGAACGTCGGCCTGGCGCTCGACCCTGAGTGGAGGCTCGGCCCGAACGAGCGGCACCTCGTCACGATCGGCCACGTCACCGTGGACGAGGTCAACTCCGTCGTCGACTGGATGGCGGATCTCGTCCGCGAGGAGAACCTCCCCCAGAAGCTCCTCACCATCCACCAGTTCCGCACGTCGATGATCCGCGGCGGCCGCGATGGCATCAAGACGCCGCCCGAGGTCGCGATCAACATCCACATGGACGGCCAGGGTCCGGTCGGCTCGAAGTACGGGACGTACGACGTCGTCGTCAACGAGCCCGGCGACTTCTGGTGGGGATGGAAGAACTTCTACGACGAGGACACCCCCACCCTCTCCCCCGCCGGCACCCTCGCCATCGACCCCCAACCCGTCCTCATCAGCTACCAGTGACAGCGCATCGGGAGCCCTGAGATGGCCGAACACTGGCTCAGGACGACGGCGCCCGAGCACATCCCGATCGACCGCGACTGGATCCTGCGCCGATGGCGTGATGACTCCACGGACGTGACCAACGGGACTTCGGCGGTGCAGTCCTCCATGTCCGAGCTCGAGCCATTCATGCCGTGGGCGACCCCGTCGTACGACGAAGCCTCGGCCGCCGAGTTCATCCAGATCTCTCTCGCCGGCTGGGCCGATCTCACCGAGCTCCACTACGCAGTGGTCCCCACGGTCGACGAGACCCAGATCGTCGGCAGCTTCGGCCTCATTGCCCGCGTCGGCGTCGGCGGGCTGGAGATCGGCTACTGGCTCCGCACCGACCACACCGGGCGCGGCATCGCGACTCGTGCTTCCCGTGCCCTCGTCGACGCCGCCTTCGCCCTCCCTGAGGTCCACCGAGTGGAGATCCACCACCACCCGGACAACGTCCGCAGCGCCGCCGTTCCCCGCCGCCTCGGCTTCACCGACCTCGGCGTCGCCGAGCGCACCGTGCGTGACCTCCCACCCTCACCCCGCCGCGCCTGGGTGCTTCGCCGCGCCTGACGCATTTCCTTCGGATCCCGCCCCACCGCCTCTCCCGCCCCCGCTCGATCGCGTCCGGCCCTCAGGCCGCACGGAGCCGTGAGGTGGACGGCGGGCCCCAACGAATCTGACGACCCGTCAGAAACGTCTACGATGCCCCCACCATCGCCCTCGACCCGAAGGTCACCCTCGTGCGTGGGATCATCACCGCAGCCGGCCATGTCCCTCGTCATCGACTCGACCTGACGGAGGTCACGGCGTTGCTCGGCGGCGTCCCGGCACGCGGCACCCGCGCAGTCGCGTCCTACGACGAGAACGCCGAGACCATGGCGGTCGGGGCGGCGCGTCTCGCGCTGCGCGGCACCGACGTCACCCCAGCGCTGCTGACCTTCTCGACCGCATCACCGACACACCTCGATCGCACGAACGCGACGGTCGTGCATGCTGCGCTGCGGCTGGACGCAGCGACCCCTGCGATCGACGTGAACGGGTCGGCACGCTCGGCCGCAGGCGCGCTGCTGCTCGCGATCGACGGTTCGCAGCCCACCCTCGTGACCGCAGCAGATGTCCGCACCGGCAACCCGAACGGGCCAGAGGAACGCGAGGGCGGCGACGGCGGTGCGGCGCTCCTGATCGGCTCTGACGACGACGGCCCGGTGATCGCCGAGGTGCTCGCCACAGCCACCCGCACCGAGGAGTTCCTCGACCGCTGGCGTGTCCCCGGTGCCGCCGGATCGCAGCGCTGGGAGGAGCGGTTCGGCGAGACGCGCTACGTCCCGCTGGCCGAGGAGACCGCGGCCGCGGCGCTCAAGGCGGCCGAGCTCACCATCGACGACATCGACGATCTCCTGGTCGTGGGGCTCCACGCACGCGCGGTGAAGCGCGCCACCCCAAAGATCGCCGCCGGACACGACATCGCCCGCGATCCGGTCACCCGCGCGATCGGCAACACCGGAGCCGCGCACCTGCTCCTGCAGCTGACGGCTCTGCTCGAGCAGAGCGCTCCCGGCCGCACGATCCTGGTGGTGCACCTCGCCGACGGCGCCGACGCGCTGGTGCTACGCACCACCGAGACGATCGCCGCGCACCGGCCCTCCTCGCCCATCGCCACCCAGGTCGCGACGGGGCTGCCGGTCGCCTACGGCCGCTACCTCTCCTGGCGCGGTCACCTCGTACCTGAGCCGCCGCGCCGCCCCGCGGCCGCACGCACCTCCGCGACTGCCGCAAGCCGCGCGACTGACTGGAAGTTCGGGTTCGTCGGCTCCGAGGACCGCTCGTCCGGCGCGATCCACATGCCGCCTGCCCGAGTCTCGATGAAGGGCGCAACGGTCGACGACATGGTCGAGCGGCCGATGGCCGACGTCCTCGGCACGATCGCGACGTTCACCGTTGACCACGTGGCTGCCTCTGCCTCACCGCCGACCGTCTTCGCGGTCGTGGACTTCGACGGCGGCGGCCGGTCCGCGCTCGGGCTGACCGACGTCGACGCCGACGCCGTGGCGATCGGGGACCGCGTCGAGATGACGTTCCGAGCGCTGAACGAGGCCGACGGGATCGTGAACTGGTTCTGGAAGGCGCGGCCCGTCGCGGCCGCCGCGACCGAGGGAGACGCCTGATGGGCTCGCACGGGATCACCGACAAGGTCGCCATCGTCGGCATGGGCTGCACGCCCTTCCGCGAGCACTGGGACAAGGGCCTCGACGACCTCCTCATCGACGCGGTCGGGGAATGTCTCGGCTCCGTCGACCGCAACCCGCTCGGCGAGGGCGCGCTCGCCGCGAACGACGTCGACGCGTTCTGGTTCGGCACCGCCCAGTCCGGGATGTCCGGGATCACGCTCGCCGCGCCGCTGAAGCTCGAAGGCAAGCCGGTGACCCGCGTCGAGAACTACTGCGCGTCCGGATCCGAGGCGCTGCGGCAGGCCTGCTACGCCGTCGCGTCCGGCGCCTACGACGTCGCGATGGCCGTCGGTGGCGAGAAGGTCAAGGACTCCGGCTATCAGGGCCTCAACCAGTTCCCCGTCCCGGCAGACGGCACCCAGCGCACGCTGACGGCCGCGGCGATGTTCTCGCTTGTCGCGCCCGCGTACGCGGAGAAGTACGGGGTCAGCACCGAGGAGATGCGTCAGGCCCTGGCGGAGATCTCGGTCAAGAACCACGCCAACGGGGCCAACAACCACCGAGCCCAGTTCCGCCGAGAGATCACCGTCGACACGGTCTGCCGCGCCCCCGCGATCGCGGGCCAGCTCGGCGTCTTCGACTGTGCCGGCGTCGCGGACGGCGCCGCGGCAGCGATCGTGGTACGGGCCGAGGACGCCCACCTCTGGACCGACCACCCGATCTACGTCAAGGCGCTGAGCTTCGTCGCCGGCAACGGCAGCGGCGTGCTCGACCCGTCCTACGACTACACGCACTTCCCCGAGACGGCCGCCGCCGCCGAGGACGCCTACCAGCAGGCCGGGATCACCGACCCCCGCTCCGAGCTCGCCATGGCCGAGGTCCACGACTGCTTCACCCCGACCGAGCTCGTCCTCATGGAGGACCTCGGCTTCGTCCCCCGTGGCACCGCGTGGAAGGAGGTCCTCGCCGGCACCTTCACCCGCGACGGCGATCTGCCTGTCAACACTGACGGGGGCTTGAAGGCCTTCGGGCACCCTGTGGGCGCGAGCGGCCTGCGGATGCACTTCGAGGCCTGGCTCCAGCTCCGCGGCCAGGCCGGGGACCGGCAGGTCACCAACGGCCGCACCAAGGCGCTGGTCCACAACCTCGGCGGATATCCCGGCGAGATGGTCGGCTTCGTCTCGATCCTGGGCTCTGCGCTCGGCTGACCTGAGCTGCCCGCCGAACACCGAGCGGTTGCGGATCCCTCAGCCCGGTGCGCAGGCGGTGGTGACCGCGGCGGCGTAGGACTCGAGGACCTCGTCGCTCAGAGCTGCCGTGCCGCCGACGGCGATGATCTCGTCGGGGCACGCGCCCGTGATCGCGGCGAGCACATCGTCGTCCGTGCGGTTGCCGGGTGTCAGCAGGAGCCGCGAGCCCTCCGTGGCCACCAGAGGGCCGACGGCCAGGGCGTCGGCGAACGACGACTCGTCGATGTCCTCCTCCGCGATGTGGAACCACGGTGTCTCGTGATCGGTCGCGGCTGCTCCCGTGGGGACGACGAACGAGCCGAGGGCGACCAGCAGCGCGATGAGCACGCGATGTGCACCCCGGAGCCTGCGTCGGGTCAACTCGGACAACGTGAGCTCCTCGGATCGTGCCCCGCACACGATGATGTCGCATCGCGCGCCGGGGCCGAAACAGGTGGACGAAGGTCATGCGGCGGCAGCTTGCCGCCGACCTGCATGACGAACCCTCGAAGGCCCGTGGTTGTCAAACCTGCACGCATCGAACCGCCGACTCCGCGTCGTCGCGCTCGCCCTCGCGCTGGCGCTCGGTGCGCTCACCCCGATCGCCCCGGCCGTCGCAGCCGGTCGGCCTG
>CBDTYW010000233.1:0-5904 GCA_965364735.1 uncultured Nitriliruptoria bacterium | reverse complement strand
GACCACAGGGCGCGGGCGTCGCGACGCATGCAGCCGGTAGCCGACGATGGCGGCGGCGGCCGCCGCCACCCACGCGACCGACCTGGGCCCGATCGCGTCGACGGCTGCGAGCGTGGAGATGGTGAACGCGGCGACCAGCGCCGTCCCGCGGACGTCCACGTCGATCCGCGGATGACCGACGGGTCCCGGGAAGGCGTTCCATCCGAGGACGAGCGCGAGCCCACCGAGGGGCAGGTTGATCCCGAAGATCCACCGCCACGAGGCGACCGTGAGCATCAGGGCCGCGATCGCCGGACCGGCCACGCCCATGACGCCCCAGACCGTGGAGTTCGCTGCGTAGGCGCGGCTCACGAGCCGGGGCGGGAACACCAGCGAGACCGCGGCCAACCCGACGCTCGATGCCATCCCCGCACCGACCCCCTGCACGATCCGGGCGGCGATCATCACGGGCATGGACGGTGCGAACGCAGCGGCGGTGCCGGCGACGGTGAACAGGATCACCGCGACGCGGAACACCCTTCGGACGCCGAGACCATCGACGAGGGGCCCGGCGACCACCGTCGCGACACCTGCGGTGAGCAGGTAGGAGGTGATCACCCAGGGCAGGAGGTCGACCTGACCGAGGTCACCGGCCACGTCCGGCAGGCCAGCGGCGACCGCGAGGCCCTCGAACGCGGCGAGACCGACGATCGCCCAGATGGCGAGCGTCGCCGAGCGCACTTCGGGCGCGAGCAGCCCACGAGCGTCGGACGATCGGGGATCAGGCACGGGGTGGGTCCGGGATGAGAGGTCCGAGGCACAACCGCGACGACCGACGATCGCTTCCGGTCATCGCGACGAACTTCCCGGACGTGCGCCCCACGGCCACCACCACCGACGCCGGGGTTCGGCCGCGGGGGCCGCAACCGCCACCGGCGCGATCGACCGTGACGGATCTGCTGCCCGCCACCGCGCGACCTGGGGCTCCACGTCCATCGTCATGAGCGTCGACGGAGGTCCCGGGATGGCGTGCGAGTTCGCGTAGAGGATGCGCCCGTTCAAGGCGACCAACGCCATCCGCACGGCCGCTTCGGAGGGGAGGTTCTCGATCGCCTCGAGGAGACGGTCGCGGTCCCGTCGGAGCTCCAGCGCCGGCGGAAGCGCGACGAACTCCTCCTCGCGCAGCTTCCGCTTGACCCACCAGTCCGGATCGCCCGCGTCGCCGAGGGCGAGCGGCCGACCGGCACCACCGAGCCCGTCGAACTCACCGCGCTCCATCGCCTCGAGGATCAGCCGGTCGGCCCACGTCTCCGGGGCGAGCCCCCGCGGTATCCGCTCCGTCATGTGCGACCTCCTGCGTGGTGCAGTGTGCCGGCGCACGTCGTCAGCCGCGAAGCCTCAGCCCTGCCTGCCGCGTCCTGGTGACCCTCAGGACGCCGTGCTGCGCTCCAGCAACCGCTCGATCCGATCGCTGAGCGCCTGCGCGGCAGGCGGAAGGGGCCGCCCGCCGAGCCACGCGATCGTTCCGGGAAGGGCCCCGTCGAACGGCGACCATTCCAACGTCATCAACGACGTCATGCCGGCCTCGATGTCGTCGCTGACGAGGTCGAGCGGAACCATCGCGACCGCATCGGTGACCGGGAGCATCTTGCGGATCATCCCGAAGTCGTGTGCGGTCAGGAAGATCGACCGCACCGCGTCGAGGTCCGGGAAGGTGTCCGGGAAGGCCTGCTGGATCGCGATCAGGAACCACTCGGGGACCTCGCCACCGATCACCGGGAATCGCATCAGGTCATCGATGCCCACGCCGACGGCACCCGCGAGCTCATGCCCCGCTCGACAGGCCACGACCGGCGGGGGCAGCTCGAGCTCCAGCGTCTCGATCTCCGAGGACACGCGGTCGGGGCGGAGCCCGACGAAGAGATCGAACCTGCCGCCCTTCAGGTCATCGGACGCCATCGACCCGGAGGCCGACACGACCGTGAACCTCAGGTGTGGGTAGTCGTTGAGCAGGCTCGTCATCGCCGGCGCCAGCAACGAGGCGCTCACGCTGGGATCCGCCCCGACGACGAGGCGCCCCGCCGCGAGGTTGCGCATCAGATCGATCTCGCGGTCCGCGTTGTCGATCACCTCGACCGCCTGACGAGCGGCGTCCACGAGCCGCTGGCCGAAGGCCGTCGGCACGGTCTCGCGACCCGTCCTCGCGAACAGGTCGACCCCATACGCAGTCTCGAGCTTCGCGATCGACTGCGACAGCGCGGAGTGCGTCACCCCGAGCCGCTCGGCAGCACCCCGGAAGGTGCCGGCATCGGCGAGGGCGACCAGCTGTCGCAGGCCTCGCATCTCCACTGGCGCACCCCTGATGCTCGTGTGTCACACAGTGAAGCGCGCGCGACGGAATCCGGCCTGCTGCAGCGGGTCAGATCTGCGTGATGAGCAGGGTCAGCACGTCGGCGACCATGGCAGGGGTGTCACTGCCCTCGATCTCGATCGTGGTCGCGGTCGTCAGCAGGTACTGGCCCGGCGACTTCTCCGCCACGGCCTTCAGCACGAGGCGAGCGCGTACCCGGCTGCCGACGGGTACGGGTGCCAGGAACCGGATGCGGTCGGACCCGTAGTTGACGCCCATCACCACGTTCTCCGGCACGATCCCGACGTCGGAACCCAGGTGCGGCAAGAGGGACAGGGTCAGGTAGCCGTGGGCGATGGTCGTCCCGAACGGCGTCTTCGCGGCAGCCTCGGGGTCGACGTGGATGAACTGGTGGTCGAGCGTCGCGTCGGCGAACGCGTTGACGCGGTCCTGGTCCACGAGGAACCACTCGGACACCCCGACCTCGGTGCCGACGTGGTCGGCGAGCTCAGAGCCGGGAACAACGGTGATCACGGAACGATCCTTGGTCGGGAGGACGCTGAGGATAGGCCCACCCGTCGACCGACCGCGCGCCCAGCGCGACGCGGGAGGTGCGGGCAGCGGCGTCGTCGAACTCACATGACACGGCCTACGTTGCCCGAACCCACCTCCTGCCCCAGGGGATCACTCATGCGTCTCAACCGAACACACGCCGCGCTGGCCGCCGCCGTCGCGACGCTCGCGGCCGCCGCGGCCATCCCTGCCGGCGCGCAGACGATCCCGTTCGCCTACCCGGGCCTCACGAGCAGCAACGTGCACTTCATCGGGAACTTCCCCGACACCACGATGATCTCGGCGGAGTTCGCGCTGACCGGGAACTACTTCTACACGTCGAGCCTGGACTCGGTCGCGACCTTCTCGTACGAGATCGACGGCGACGACATCACGGTCACGCACGAAGCGACGATCCCGAACCTGCAGTTCGAGAACGAGTCGATGACCTACGGCGAGCGTCACGACGAGGCCGGCAACATCACCGACCGGTTCGTGATCCTGGCCATCGACCTCTACCACATCGACCCGGCGGCGGCCTTCGACACCCACGTCGGTGGCGAGAACGTCGTCATCGTCGACGTGACGGACGCTGCGAATCCGTTCGTCCGGTCGCGTGGCGATGTCTCGACCTCGACGCACACGGTCCAGTGCCTCGACCGGTACAACTGCGAATACGCCTACTCCGTGGGCGGCAGCGGCATCTACTCGATCATCGACATGCGCGATCTCGATGCCCCGACAGAGATCCCCCCCACCGGACCGTCCGTCGACGAAGCCGGGCTGAACCCGCGTTCCCCCGCAGCGTCACCGAACGCCATCTTCACGCGTGGTTCGGGCCACTACTGGGACGTCGACGAAGCCGGCATCGCCTGGCAGACCGGATCCGGCGGAGCAGCAGCCTTCGACGTGTCCGACCCCACCGCGCCGTTCGTGGTCAACGCGACCGACGAGACCGGGACGCAGAGCCCGCACAACGACTTCATCCTCCACAACTCGATGCGGCCCAACGCCCTCGCGTTCAGCAACGACCGCGCGGACCAGTCGCCGTCGCTCGCGAAGGGCAACGTCCTGCTCGTGACCGAGGAGGACTACGCCAACGACGGCGACGAGGTCGCGTGCGACCTCGCCGGCGAGTTCTCGTCCTGGCACATCCCGGAGATGGACGCGGAGGGCTACGCCGCGCGCGCCGGCAGCGCCGCATACGGGGCCAACATGGGGACGATCACCTTCCTCGACTCCATCCACCCGATCCGTGACGGCTTCGGGAGCCCGCTCGCGTTGCCGGTGGACACCTTCTGCTCCGCGCACTGGTTCGACTACCACGAGACCGGCATCGTCGCGGAGGGCTACTACGCCGCGGGCCTGTACTTCATCGACGTCCGCGATCCCGCCAACCTCGGGGTCTACGGCTACGCGACTGCGCGGCCGTCCGAGGTCTGGGACGCCTACTGGTTCCCGATCCGTGACGCAGACGGGATCGACACAGGCACCAACACGAAGTTCGTGATGACGGCTGACGCCGTGCGTGGCGTCGACGTCTTCCGCGTCGACCTGCCCGACGAGGCCATCACGGCCGAGCCGCTCGCAGCCCCTGAACCGACCGCGACCGAGACGCCGGCACCCGAGCCGACGACCGCCGAGCCGGCGGCACCGCTGCCCACGACCGGGGGCGGCCTCGCGGTCCTCGCGGGACTGGTGACGGCTGCCGGTGTCGCGGTCCGACGGCGCCGCGACGCCTGAGGCAGGCAGGCCCAACGGCACCGGAGCAGGGCCGATGGTCCCTGTCCGGATCGGGCGGAGCGTCGGACCATGTCGGGACATCGGCGGGCACACCGCCGACAATCCTCCGGAGTCCCGTCATGGCCCTCACGCCCTCCCGGCCAGAGAACACGAGTGCGCAGACGCTGCGCAACGGTGCCCTGGTCGCTCTGATGGTCGCCGTGACCATCGGCGCGCTCATCGCCCTCACGCCGGGATCCACCACGGCAGCCCCCGTGACGAACACGCCGCTCCTCGGCGCACCTGCGGGCGACGCCTCCTCCGTCACCCCGACGCTGGTTCCCAAGGCCACGCTGGCAAGCACGCCGGCCGGTGAGCGCAACACCGCGACCGCGCCGGACCTCCCCGCTGCCGCGACGCGCGGCTCCCAAGCCGTCGTCGATGTCGCCTTCGACGTCGTCGAGCTCACGTCGGTCATCAACCCCGGCAACGGGCTGACCCACGAGACGTGGGGCTACAAGGTCTCGGGCGCCCCGGACGACGGCGTCGTCGTCGGCACACCAGGTCCCGCGATCCGGGCCCGCGTCGGCGATCTCCTGCGCTTCACGATCACGAACCCGGCGACCAACCTGCACCCGCACAACGTGGACTTCCATGCGGTGACCGGGCAGGGCGGTGGAGCCGAGGCCACGACCGTCAACCCCGGCGAGACGCGCACCATCGAGGCGCGTCTGCTGTACCCGGGCTTCTTCATGTACCACTGCGCGTTCGGTGACGTTCCCGCCCACATCGCCCACGGCATGTACGGAGGCATCCTCGTCGACCCGGCGGAGCCGCTCCCGGCGGTTGACCACGAGTGGTACGTCGTGCAGAGCGAGTACTACATCGACGCGGAGACCGGAGAGCTCGACCGTCAGGCCGTGAGCGACGAGCGGCCGACGCAGGTCGTCTTCAACGGCGCCGTCGGAGCGCTGACCGGGGACAACTCGCTGCAGATGGCCGTCGGTGAGCGCGCCCGCATCTACTTCGTGAACGCTGGCCTCAACCTGATCTCGAGCTTCCACCCGATCGGGTCGCACTGGGACGCGGTGTACCAGGAGGCCGCGCTGCTCAACGCCCCGCTGCGGGGGTCGCAGACCACCCTGGTGCCGGCTGGTGGCGGCACGGTCGTCGACATGATCGGGCAGGTCCCCCAGACGGTCCTGCTGGTCGACCATGCGCTGAGCCGGACGTTCGACAAGGGTGCGCTGGGGATGATCGTGATCTCCGGTGACGCCAACCACGAGATCTTCGAGGAGGTC
>CBDTYW010000232.1:0-5971 GCA_965364735.1 uncultured Nitriliruptoria bacterium | reverse complement strand
CCGCGGAGATCCTTTCACAGCAGCCGCCCCATCACGGGGCGGCTGCTGTCGTTTCCCGGGAAGTTCTCTGTGTCGGTCGTGGGCTCAGGCCCGGTCGGACAGCGAGCGCATGATCAGGCCGCTGCGTGGCTTCGGCCGGAAGGTCGTGGACTTCGCGGCGAGGGTGCGGCCGGCTCGCGCGGCCTCCCAGATCTTGCTCATGGGTGGTTCCGACTTCTCGAGAGCCGGCAACCAGCGCCCCGCGCAGATCAACGCAAGGGCCTGCTCCGCGCCTGCGGGGGCGGCCTCCTCGACGTGATGTTGCCGGGCGGCTTCGAGCCGGTGATGTCCGTCCAGGACGAGCAGCTGCGCGCTCAGCAGGTCCTGCAGCAGGCAGGAGGACAGGTGTTCATCGACCGCGAACCAGACGCGCTGCTGCCCGTCGGCAGTGTCGAGCACGATGTCGGGAGGTGTACGTCGTGCCGCTCGGAGCGCCACGTCGAGGTGTCGTGCGACCTCTGCTCCATCGCTTGCGAGCAGGATCGGCGAGAGGTCCATCCCGACGCGCCGGCGCAGGTCGAGCCGGTCATCGACGACGACCGGGTCGACGTCCTCGTGCGGCAGGAGACCGTCGTCGTCGACCAGGACGGTGACGAGGAATCCGGCCATGAGGTGTTCGTCGTCGTGGTGCGAGATCGTGAGCAGGCCCACTGAGGCGCGGCGCGCCGTCCGCAGCTTCCCGCTGGCAGCGAAGGCGAACCTGCGGCCTGCGGCGTGGGCATGTCGTGCCTCACGCGCTGCGTCCACCGGGACCAGGCCCTGGAGGTGCTCGATGCCGAACGAGCGCGGTGGGTTCGGGACCCGCGCGGGGCCCCAGTCGTCGTGGGTTGCCGCGACCTCGGCGGGGTTGCCGCCGTGGGTGAACCACGTGGGTCGAAACGCTGACGCTCGCACCATCCGTGGGCATCCGGTCATCGGGGGACGGGGGCAGGAGTGTGCCGTCCCGCAGGCGTCGACACCGACGTGTCGTCGGGCGGTGTCGCGACGGTCCCTGCGGCTAGCCTCACGCGCATGACGATCGCCTCCCAGTACGCCGGCCTGATCGTGGACCTCGACGGCGTCGTGGTGCACGGTGACCAGCCGATCCGTGATGCCGTCGCCGTGCTCCGTCGCCTCCGACGAGGCGGCCAGAAGATCGCCTATGTGACGAACAACTCGTCGCGTACCGAGCAGCAATGGGCTGATCTGCTGAACATCGCCCGCATCCCCTGCAGCGCGGAAGACGTGATCACCAGCGCGACGGCGACGGCGTACCTGGTCGGTGCCTCGATGGGCCCCAAGGTCTTCGTCGTGGGCTCAGCGGCGCTGCAGCAGACGCTGCTCGAGCGCGGCGCCACCATCGTGACCGACGCTGACGAAGCCGCGGTCGTGATCGTGGGCTATGACGACGCGCTCACCTACGCACGTCTTCGGGCTGCCGCGAGGGCGATTTCCCGAGGTGCTCGCTTCCTCGGGACGAACCCGGACTCCCGGCTTCCGACGGCCGATGGCAGCCACGTTCCCGGCAACGGCGCAGCGCTCGCGTACCTCACGGAGGCCACAGGCGTCGTGGCAGAGATCGCAGGGAAGCCGCAGACCTATCTCTTCGAGCTCGCCCGCGACCGTCTGGCCCTCCACGAGGACGGGCAGATCCTCGTCATCGGTGATCAGCCTGCCACCGACATGCACGCCGCTCAGCGCATGGGCTGGGACGGTGCGCTCGTCCTGACCGGCGTCGCCTCGTGGGCCTCGCTGATCGATGTCGACAGCCCCCCGAAGTGGGTGGTCAACACCCTCGGCGAGATCGACGGCCCGGAACCGCCGCGCCTCGTCATGGCCGAGCCGGTGCACGTGTCGCAGATCAAGGCCCTGCTCGAGAGCGTGGGACGGAGCGGTGAGGCCGCGGCTGTCCAGACCCGACTGGCCACGACGATGATCGGCCTGACCCCCGACAACCGGGTCGCGGGGACGATCAGCTGGCAGATCCACGAGGACACGGCCGTCTTGCGCGGGATCGTGGTGGACCCGGGTGAGCGCGGGCACGGGACCGGCACGCACCTCGTCGTTCGCGCCCTCAGCCACCTTCGGCAGCAGCAGGTCACCTGGACCTACCTGCTCACCGCCGGTGCCGAGGAGATGTTCACGAAGCTCGGCTTCTGGCGTGTCCAGCGGGACCGGGTCCCGTCGGAGCTCCTCGAGGGTGCCGACCCAGACGCTCCGGCGTTCGTCCGCCGCGTTGCGCCCTGACCCGGTCCTCGTGCTGACCCGTCACATCGCTGCGCGCAGCCGGAACATGTCGGTCATGGAGGCCTCGAGCTGCACCTGGCCGCGCAGCCATGCGTCCGAGAAGCGCAGGCTCCCGCTCGCGAGGTCCACGAGGACGCTGGACACGACGAGGATCCGGATGTTCGGGCGCAGGATCGGACCGAGGTTCAGGTCTGAGAGCGCACCGTCGCGCCAGAACGCGTGGTAGGTGAGCCCGAGGTCGCTGCACGTCGCCTCGATCGTTCGTCGGCTCGGCAGCATCGCTCGCTGGGAGCGGTCCATCGTGTCGAGCCGACCGACGAACTGGCGCATGATGCGCTCGATGTCGGCGGGATCGGTCACGTGTGGTCCAGCGGGTGAGGGGACGCTGAATCGTAGTGCCCGCTCCGTCGGAACGGCGTGATCTGATCCGCTTCGGTATCCGGAGGCCGCCGGGGTAGCGTCGCCCGATCGCGTCAGCTGGGCGACTGACGGTGAACGAGGAGCAGGGATGCGGCAGCTGGTGCCGGCGTGCGCGCCGATGTCTCCGTCAGAGCTCTATCTGGACCTCGAGCCCGGGGACGATGCCGCGCAGGACCGCCCCTGGGTCGCGCTGCAGATGGTGGCCTCCGTCGAGGGCGTGATCGCCGTGGACGGCTCCTCGTCAGACCTCGGCGGTGAGGCCGACCACAGCTCGTTCCGTCGGCTCCGTGGCCGTGCGGACGTGGTCATGGTCGCGGCAGGAACCGCCCGGGACGAGGACTACGGGCCGGTGCGGCCACACGACCCCGAGGAGCGCGCAGCGCGAGCCCGGCGGGGCCAGGGACCGCGCGCCCGCCTCGCGATCGTGACCCGCAGCGGGAACCTTCGTGCCGATGCCCGGATGTTCACCGAGACCAAGGGCTGCAACGGCGACGTCCCGGCGCTGCCGGTCGTCATCACGACCGGCAGCGCCGAGGCCGATCAGCTCGCGGAGGTGGCAGACGTCCGGCGGCATGGCGAGGACGACGTGGACCTCGCTGCGGCGCTGCGTGAGCTGCACGCCGAGGGAGTGCGATGGGTGACGGTCGAAGGCGGCCCGTCGTTCAACGCGAGCATGCTGCGGGCCGGCCTCGTCGACGAGATCTTCCTGACGCGGGCTGCCACGTTGGCCGGTCGCGCTGGCGGCGGCATCATCGACGGCGAGCTGGATGGGCTCGTCGAGCTCGACCTCATCGGTCTGATCGAGCACGACAGCGAGCTGCTGCTGCGCTACCGCCTCCGCTGAGGTGTCCGACCGCATCGCTAGGCTCGCAGGACCGTGCAAGCGCTGAGACGGAGGTCACGGTGGACACCGACGCCGCACCGCCCGTTCAGGGCGAGAACGACGACCTCGACGCGCTCCGCCGCGAGCTCGAGCAGCTCGAGCAGATGCCGCTCGCGGACCGTCCCCGATGGTTCGACCAGGTGCACAAGCGGCTCGTCTCCGCGCTGCGCACCGTCGAAGAGGCCTGACGGCATCGCCGCCGCCCCCCGTCGACGACTCGACGCCGAGCTCGTCCGGCGTGGGCTGGTCACGTCACGCGCCGAGGCGCAGGAGGCCATCGCCGCCGGGCTCGTCACGATCGACGGCGCACCTGCTCACAAGCCGGCGTCCCAGGTCCTGGCCAGCCAGAACCTGCATGTCGCGGCTCCACCACGGAAGTTCGTGTCGCGCGGCGGGGGGAAGCTCGAGCACGCCCTGGACACGTTCGGGATCGACGTCGACGGCCGTCACGCCCTCGACGCCGGGGTGTCCACCGGCGGCTTCACGGACTGCCTGCTCCAGCGCGGTGCGGCACACGTCCTGGCCGTGGACGTCGGCTACGGCCAGGTCCATGAGCGGATCCGCACGCACGAGCGGGTCGACGTGCGGGAGCGGACCAACATCCGCGACGTCACGCTCGAGCAGATGCCGGACCCGCTGCCCGATCTCGTCGTCGCGGACCTGTCGTTCATCAGCCTCGCGCTCGTGCTGCCGACCCTCCACGCGCTGACGGCCGGTGCCGCCGATGGCGTGCTGCTGGTGAAGCCCCAGTTCGAGGCCGGACGTGACGACGTCGGGAGGGGCGGTGTCGTGCGGGACCCTGCCGTCTGGACGCGTGTCCTGCGCGAGGTCGGCGCTGCAGCCGCAGCGCTAGGTTGGCCGTGCGTCGGGGTCACCGCCTCGACCCTTCCCGGGCCCGCAGGCAACATCGAGTTCCTCGTGCACCTCACGCCGGACCTGACACGGGTCGTTGACCTTGACGTGTTGATCGCGGTCGCGACCGACGAGGGTCGAGCCCTGGCCGCCGAGCACGGCGCGTGACGCCGCCGCGCGTCGTGGGGCTCGTCGTCCATGGAGGCCGGGAACGTTCGGTTCGCGCTGCCGAGCGGACCGCCAAGCTCCTCGCCGCCCACGACATCGCAGCGGTCGTCGCCGACGTGGACCTCGGCCCGGGCTCGGTCGAGCTGTCGGTCGTCGCGGAACGAGAGTTCGGAGCGAGCGTCGATCTCGCCCTGTCGTTCGGGGGCGACGGCACCTTCCTGCGTGCGGCGCATCGGTGCCGCGATGCCGGTGTCCCCGTGCTCGGCATCAACCTCGGTCGGCTCGGCTTCCTCGCTGACGTCGAGGTCGACGAGCTCCCGACCGCGATCGACGCGATCGCTCGAGGTCAGGTCACGTTGGAGGCGCGGCACACGCTCGACGCCGACGTCGAGAACGCGGCGGGGGAGATCATCCATCAGGGCTGGGCGCTCAACGAGATCTCCGTCGAGAAGACGGCTCGCCAGCGGCTGCTCCAGATGGAGATCCACATCGGCTCGGGGTTGTTCGCCTCGGTTCCGGCCGATGCGCTGATCCTCGCCACCTCCACGGGCTCGACGGCCTACTCGCTCTCCGCGGGTGGCCCGATCGTCTCGCCGTCGTTGAACGCGGTGCTCGTGACCCCCGTCGCCCCGCACTCGCTGTTCGACCGCACGCTGGTCGCCGCACCGGACGAGCAGGTCGTCGTGCGCATCGTGTCCGACCAGGAAGCCGCCGTGATCAGCTGCGACGGTCGCCCGCCGGTCACCGCCCCTCCGGGAGGCGCCGTCCGTGTCCGGACCGGAGCGAGCCCGGTGGTTCTTGCGCGCGTCGAGAGCATCGACTTCTACGAGCTCGTGCGGCGGAAGTTCGGGCTGCGCTGAGCCTCACGGTGCGCCGGATAGCGTGCCCGTCCCCGTCATTCCCGCGACACCTCCGGAGCTGCGGATGCTCGACGAGCTGCACATCACCGACCTCGGCGTCATCGAGGACGTGACCCTGCCGCTCGGTCCCGGCCTCACCGTCGTGACCGGCGAGACCGGTGCCGGCAAGACGATGCTCGTGACCGCGCTGCAGCTGCTGAGGGGGGCACGAGCCTCGTCGACGCTGGTTCGTCGTGGCACGTCAGCTGCCCGGATCGAGGCCCGCTGGGCACCCGCGCCACCGAGCACCCACCAACACCTCGACGACGGCACGGACGAGCTCGTCATCACCCGCGACCTGCTCGCGGAGGGGCGTTCCCGGGTCCGGATCAACGGACGGCTCGCCCCCGTGAGCGCGTTGTCGCCGCTGCTCGTGGACGTCCTCGAGATCCACGCCCAGCACGAGCACGCCCGGGTGACACGCCCGGAGGTCCAGCGCGATCTGCTCGACCAGTTCGCCGGCGCCACCGAGGCGACGGCACGG
>CBDTYW010000231.1:0-6005 GCA_965364735.1 uncultured Nitriliruptoria bacterium | reverse complement strand
CCCGAGCCCAGGCGAAGCGCCGCAGCGCCGCCGCCGCGGAGGCGGGCGCGAAGCAGGTCCTCGAGGAGACCGCCTCCGACGGGATGATCGATCCCTACGACCTCGGCCTCGAGGGCCTCGAGGCGCTCTTCGCCGAGCTCGGTGAGCCGGCGTTCCGCGCCAAGCAGGTCCGCACGTGGCTGGCCCGTGGGATCGACGACCCCGAGCTCATGACCGACATCCCTGCCGCGGTCCGCGCACGGTTCGCGGATCGCTTCGCCGCAGCACGTCCGTCGCTCGTCGCGCACTCCGTGGCGGACAACGGCCACACGCACAAGCTGCTCCTCGGCTACCCGGACGGCGAGGCGATCGAGACGGTCGTCATGCTCTACCCGAAGCGCGCGACGGTCTGCGTCTCGACACAGGCCGGCTGCGCGCTGGGCTGCCCCTTCTGCGCGACCGGTCAGGCCGGCTTCCGGCGGCAGCTGACCGCCGGCGAGGTGATCCGTCAGGTCGCCGTGGCCGACGCGGCGCTGCGCTCCGGTCACCTCGGCGACAACGACCTGCCCGAGGGTTCGCCCAAGCGGGTCACCAACGTCGTGTTCATGGGGATGGGTGAGCCGCTCGCGAACCTGAAGGCGACGTTCGGGGCGCTCGACTGGCTGCACGACCCGGAGGGTCTCGGGCTGGGCGCGCGTCACATCACCGTCTCGACCGTCGGCCTCGTGCCAGGCATCGACGAGCTCGCGGACAACGGCGTCCCGTTCACCCTGGCGGTGAGCCTCCACGCGGCCAACGACAAGCTCCGCGACGACCTCGTGCCGATCAACCGGACGCACAACATCGAGGCCGTCGTGCAGGCGATCGAGCGGCACCAGAAGGCCACCAACCGCCGAGCCAGCCTCGAGTGGTGCCTGATCGGCGACGTCAACGACTCGCTCCGAGACGCCCAGCAGCTCGCCCGCATCGCGCGGCGCCTGCACGCCCACGTCAACGTGATCCCGATGAACCCGACGCCCGGGGTGCAGTGGAAGGAGCCGACGAAGCCGCGGCTCCGCGCGTTCATCTCGGAGCTGGAGCGCCGGGGCGCCAACGTCACGCTCCGCGACACCCGCGGCCGCGACGCGGACGCCGCCTGCGGGCAGCTGCTCGCGAACTACACCCTCGGCGACGGCAGGACCCTGCCGGCAGCCGTCGGCGCGGCGGACCGCATCGACGGGCTCCGCGGCATCTCCACCCTCGGCAACCTCCCGATCGCCGGTCCGCGGGGGAGCGACGAGGGATGACGCCCGACGCCCGCCGCGCGGTCGTCCTGCTCGGCTCGACCGGCTCGATCGGCACCCAGGCCCTCGACGTCATCCGCGCCCATCCGGACCGGTTCCGTGTCGTGGCCCTGGCCGCGGGAACCAACCACGCCCTCGTCGCGGAGCAGGCAGCCGAGCTCGGCGTCACCGAGCTCGCGATGGGCTCGCCCGAGGCCGCTCAGGCCCTGCGTGCTGCTCTGCCGTCCGCGAACGTCCGCGATGGCATCGACGGCGTGACGGAGCTCGCCGCGATCGACGCCGACGTCGTGCTCAACGGGGTGACCGGAGCCCGTGGACTGCGGCCGACCCTCGCTGCGCTCGAACGCGGGACGGTGGTGGCGCTGGCCAACAAGGAGTCGCTCATCGTCGGCGGCGACCTCGTCGTCGCCGCAGCAGAGCGCGCTGGTGGTCGCGAGCAGATGCTGGTGCCCGTCGACTCCGAGCACTCCGCGATCGCGCAGTGCCTGCGCGGGGGTGCGCGCAGCGAGGTCGGACGCCTCGTGCTGACCGCGTCGGGAGGGCCCTTCCGAGGCCGCAGCCGTGCGGAGCTCGCCGACGTCACCCGTGAGCAGGCGCTCGATCACCCGACCTGGTCCATGGGCCCGGTGATCACCATCAACTCGGCGAGCCTGGTCAACAAGGGCCTGGAGCTCATCGAGGCACACCTGCTGTTCGACGTCGGCTGGGACCGGCTCGACGTCGTCGTGCACCCGCAGTCGATCATCCACTCGATGGTCGAGTTCGTCGACGGATCCACGATCGCGCAGGTCTCGCCGCCGGACATGCGGCTGCCGATCCAGCTCGGCCTCGCGTGGCCGGACCGCCTTCCGGAGGCCTTCGTCGCCATGGACTGGACGCAGGCGCAGACCTGGACGTTCGAGCCGGCGGACCGCGAGGTCTTCCGAGCGCTCGACCTGGCTGAGGCCGCGGGTCGACGCCGCGGGGTCTTCCCTGCGACGCTGAACGCAGCGAACGAGCAGGCCGTCGCGGCGTTTCTGGACGGTGGCCTGCGATTCCTTGACATCGCGGACATCGTCGCCGACGTCTTGGATGCGCGCGCGAATGACGATCCGGGAACGCCACGCGACGTCGACGACGTTGTCGCAGCAGATGCCTGGGCGCGCCGACAGGCCGATCAGATCATCACCAGCCGCCGCGGCGGCTGACACCGAACCACCATCTGTCACCTTCCCCCAGCACGGAGTCCTCCCCAGTGGCCATCGCCCTGTTCTCCATCGGGCTGCTCGTGTCGATCATGATCCACGAGTGGGGTCACTTCGCGACCGCGCGCCGCTTCGGCATGCGCGCGGACCGGTTCTTCGTCGGCTTCGGCCCGACGATCTGGTCGTTCCGGAAGGGGGAGACCGAGTACGGCGTGAAGGCGCTGCCGCTCGGCGGCTTCGTCCGCATCAAGGGGATGTCGGACATCGACGAGCGCCGCGTCAGCGTCGGCGCGACCATCTTCGCCCCCGAGGCGGTCGCCGCCGAGCGCCGTCAGGTCAGCGAGCGGCTCGGCACCGACGTCCTCGAGCAGCCGATGGCCTCGGAGGCCACGTGGAAGCGCGCGGACGTCATCCTCGATGAGCGCGGCACGCCGAAGGCGATGCGCGCGCGCATCATCGAGCAGGCGCAGCTGCGCATCGACCCGTACGCCACCCCGCGCGAGGCCTACGCCACCTTCGACGAGGTCATCGCCGAGCTCGTCGAGGACAACGGCAAGGGCCTGCGCTCGCTGCGCCACCGGCTGCTGCGCGGCGACGAGGGACGCTTCTTCAGCGACCGTCCTGCCTGGCAGCGCGCCGTCGTGCTCGTCGCCGGCTCGACCATGCACATGGTCCAGGCGTTCGTCCTGCTGTTCTTCATCGCCATGATCGCGGGCGGCCCGCTCGCCGTCTCCTCGACCGTCTCGGCGATCGCCGAGGACACCCCCGCGGCCGAGGCTGGTCTGCAGCCCGGCGACGCGATCGTCGCGGTCAACGGGCAGCGGACGGATGACTTCCTCGTCGTCCGTGACGTCATCCGCGAGTCCATCGGTCAGAGCGTCGAGCTGACCGTGCTCCGCGCCGGCACCGAGGTCATCGTCTCCGCCGTCCCCGAGGTCATCGAGGACCCGGCGACCGGTGAGGAGTTCGGCCGGTTCGGCTTCTCGCCCACCGTGGACTCCACCGGCCTCGCCCCGCACATCGCGCTGCGCGACGCGCTCATCGGCGAGCCCGACGAGGGCGCGTTCGGCGTCATCGCCCTCACCCGCGAGACGGCGAAGTCGCTCGGCAGCGTCTTCGGCCCGTCCGGGCTCGGCTCGGTCTTCGGCACGCTGTTCGGTGGCGAGGAGCGCGCGCCGGACTCGGCCGCGTCGGTCGTCGGCGCGGCGAACATCGCGTCCGACGTGTCCGAGCAGACCGGCCTCCTGATCGGCGTCGGGGGCCTGCTGGCCTCCATCAACGTGTTCATCGGCATCTTCAACATCCTCCCGTTCCCACCGCTCGACGGCGGCCACCTCGCGGTGCTCGGCATCGAGACGGCCGTCAACAAGCGTCGTCCCAAGAGCGAGCGGGACTTCTCGATCGACCAGCGCTGGATCGCGGCGATCGCGCTTCCGGTGATCGTGCTCGTCGGCACGCTGTCCCTCGGGCTCGTCTACCTGGACATCGTCAGCCCGATCGTGATGCGCTGACCGACCGCCGGATCGCAGGCAGGAGCCGGCGGCCTCCGCGGCGAAGTCACCTTGCAGACGGATGTGGGCCTCGCGCCCGACGAGATCGAGGAGCCGGACGATGCACATCGGACCCCAGCACAGGTCGCCGAGCGTCCGGGCGCGACGCCTGACAGCCGGCGTTGCGCTCACGATCACCGGACTCGTCGTCGGGGCGCTGCCGAGCCAGGCATCCGACCCCGCATCCCAGGACGCGACCGTCGAGGCGGTCGACGGAGCCACCCAGACGCTGACCTACACCGGCAGCGTCCTCCCCGGCTCGGAGCAGACCGGATCGTGCGCCGGGTCAGCGAGCGGTGACGGCCACCTGCTGACCGTGACCATCCCGGACGGGCTCTACGACGGGTTCGAGGTCGCGATGAGCGCGACCGTCACGGGGCCGGCCAACGCCGACCTCATCCTCACGGTGGTCAGCCCCGACGGCTCACAGCAGTCCACCGACAGCGGCTTCGTCGGCGTCGCGGAGACCGTGCAGGTCGGCAACCCGGTGGCCGGCACCTACGACATCATCGCCTGCCCGTACGCCTCTGCGCTCCCCGCCAGCTACGACGGTGAGATCGTCATCACGACGAAGGCCCTTGCCGGGACCGGCGGAGCTGGTGGCGGCACGGCCGCGCCGGCGATCGTCTGCCCCGCGCCGGCGCAGAGCCTCAAGTTCACCTCGGAGATCCTCGACTCGACCCGCGCTGGCGGCGAGCCGCTGATCTTCCGTCATCCCGACGGCCAGCTCCTCTGGGGCTCGCACGCCGGCACGACCCACCTGTACTCGCCAGCTGCCCTCAGCCCGACCAGCGCCGCGTTCGTCGAGAACTACCAGGGCCAGACCTACTACTACATCTCCGAGGACGGGGCGTCGTGGGACTTCGTCTCGCGGACCCCGATCGACTCGGCGTCCGCGTTCGAGATCGCCGGTATCCCGGCGACCGGGTTCTCGGACCCCGAGTTCGCCGTCGACCAGGCCGGCAACGTCTTCATCAGCGAGATCAACCTCGCCAACATCGCGGTGTCGAAGTCGACCGACGGGGGCCGCACCTACGGCCTCGCCAACGTCTTCTCGTTCACGATCTCTGACCGTCAGTGGATGGCCGCGGACCGCGAGGACGAGCTCTACATGACGGCCAACGGCTTCGGCGGCGGCTCGTTCCCCGGTGGCCCGATCGGGCAGGCGCTCAGCCACTTCATCTCGAAGTCCACCGACGGAGGTCGCACGTTCGGGGCGCCGTTCTCCGGCAACTCCGGCGGGGTCGGCGACATCCAGATCGACTGGGCGACCGGTCGGCTCTACGAGATCCAGGAGGCGGGCGGGACGCTGTCCATGGGGGTCTTCCCCAACATCCGCGACGAGGCCGACGACTTCACGTTCGAGCAGCACACGATCGCCGAGGGCGTGTCGATGTCGGGTGTGCAGCGCCTGATCGACCCGACCTTCGACATGGACTCCGAGGGCAACCTCTACGTCGTCTTCTATGAGAACGGTGGTGGGACCCGTGCGCAGGGCATCTGGTACTCGGCCTCGACCGACCAAGGCGTGACCTGGATCGATCCGGTTCGCGTCGATCCGGGTCCTGAGGCCGAGATCTGGCCATGGATCGCCGTCGGCGGCGTGGGACAGGTCGCGATCACGTGGCTGCAGACCGACGCGGTCGTCACCGAAGGGCTCGCCGCCGAGAACATCGGTGCCGACGCGCCGTGGCACGTCGCGGTCGCGCACTCCGGCAGCGGGCTGGGCTGCGGGGCGGACACGATCCCCGGGTTCACGGTGACCCAAGCGACCGAGGAGCCGGTCCACGTCGGCCCGATCTGCCAGCACGGGACGACCTGCCAGACCGACCTGACCGACCGCCGCCTCGGCGACTACTTCTCCATTGAGACCGGGGCCGACGGGTCCGTCAACGTCGCGGTGTCCGACACGCGCCAGGGCGGCTCGTCGTCGCTGCCGCGCCACATCCGTCAGGTCGGCGGCCCGACGCTCGACGATCTCTACCACCTCCTCGTCAATCAGAAGCTCG
>CBDTYW010000230.1:0-6027 GCA_965364735.1 uncultured Nitriliruptoria bacterium | reverse complement strand
GTCTGGACCAGATCCGGGCTGCGGCGAGCGATCCGTGGACGGAGCTCCAGGGTCGCCTCGACGGGCTGGAGCTGGTCGCTCGCGGGGTGCCGCTCGAGGTTCGTGAGGACGTCGAGGAGCTCCTCGGCGGGCGTGTCAGCGAGGTCCTGAACCGGCTGGCGCCGCTCGAGCAGCAGGTCTCCGCGATCCGCCAGCTCGTCGAGGACCAGGCGGGCATCCCGCTGCGTGAGGCCGAGGGCGTCGCCCAGTTCCAGGAGCTGCGCGACCGCCTCGACGACCTGACCGGCCGGCTCACGCTGGGCTCCGGCGGTGGCGTTGACACCGATGCCCTCCGCGATGACGTCGCGGGGCTCCGAGCCTCCGTCGCTTCGCTGCCCGAGCAGCAGTCCGCCGACGTCGCCGACCTGCGCACGCGGTTCGACAACATGTTCGCGCGGATGGACCAGCTGCCTCAGGAGCAGTCCGCTTCGCTGGACGAGATGCGCGCCGAGATCGCGCAGGTCGTCCAAGGGCTCGATCAGGTCCGCGACGCGGCCCGCGATCCGTGGACAGAGCTCCAGGAGCGGCTCGACGGACTCGAGTCCGCCGCGCGGCAGCTGCCCGAAGAGCTGCGCGACGACCTCGAGGAGCTCCTCGGCGGGCGCGTCAGCGAGCTGCTCGGGCGGATCGAGCTCGGCAACGAGCGCGCGACGGACGTCGCCGAGGCGACCGAGGCCCGCCTCACCAGCATCGAGGACGCTGTCCGCGGAGTTCGCGAACAGCTCCACGAGCAGGCGTCCGTCTCGCTCCAGCAGAGCGAGGGGGCAGCCCAGTTCCAGGATCTGCGCGACCGCCTCGACGACATCAACGGTCGCCTGGCCGCCGGCAGATCCCCCGACGGTGACACCTTCGACGCTGACGGACTGCGTGACGACGTCGCTGGTCTGCGGGCGTCGTTCGCTCAGCTCCCGGAGCAGCAGTCGGCCGACGCCGACGATCTGCGCCAGCACCTCGACCGCCTCGCCGGGATGCTCGAGACCGTCCCGCAGCAGCAGGCAGCCGGGCTCGCCTCGCTCTCCGAGGAGCTCGTCCAGGTCGCGGGTCGCCTCGAGACCGCGGCTGCGGACGCGGCGCGCCAGGCCACCGACCCGCTGGCGGAGATCCGATCGCGGATCGACGCCATCCCGCTGCAGCTGACGACGCTGCTGGACGGGACGGCGGACGCCGAAGCCCGCTACCGCGAGCTCCGTGAGCGCTTCGACCACTTCATCGAGGACCTTGCGAGCCAGGCCTCGGCACGCGAAGCCGAGGCCATGGGCCGCTACGAGCGGCTGGGCGAGGAGTTCCGTGAGCGCCTGCAAGGCGCGACCGAGGCCCTCGCTGCACAGCAGGACGAGCTGATCGGCAAGATCGGCGCCGCGACCCGCATGATCGAGGACTCCGGCGACGTCGGTGACCTCGTCTCGGAGGCGCTCGGCCCGCAGGCACATCGGCTCGAGGAGAGCGCGCACCGGCTCGAGGAGCGGCTCGAGGCCGCCTTGGTAGAGCTGCACCGTGACGTCACCGCGACCCTCGCGCCGCTGGGGCTGCGCGACGGGCTCATGACCGAGCTCGAACGGCTGCGTCAGCAGTTCCAGGACTTCCTCGTCGAAGACCGCGGCCGCAGCGACGAGCGCGAACACCGTCGTCATGACGAGCTGCTCGAGCGCCTGACCGGGGTGACCGGCCAGGTGGCCGAGCGCTACGACGAGCTCGGGGCCATCGAGGGCGCGGTGCAGGCACTCCGCGAGGCGGGCTCCGCGCAGTCCGTTCAGGTGCGCACGGACCTCCAGGCGCTGGCCGGCGACCTCCGGGAGCAGCAGGCCGAGCAGGTCGTCTCCGTCCGCAGCCTCGTCGACGAGCTCCGTTCGCTCCTCGTGGACACGCGCGACAGCCAGACCGAGCAGATGCGGGCCCAGCTCGAACGCGTGCATGACGATGCCACCGCGGTGCGTGCCGACGTCGCGTTCGCACGCCAGCAGCTCGAGGAGCAGCTGCAGGCTGGGTTCGCGTCCGCCGCCGACCTCGAGGTCCGCGAGCGGCTCGCGGCCGTGCAGGACGACGTCGCCATCGCGCGTGAGGCCCTCGAGCGCCAGCTCGCCAGCGGCTTCGCCGGGATCGATGACGCGGACGTGCGCACGCACCTGAGGACCGTGCAGGACGAGCTCGAGGCCACCCGCCAGACCCTTCAGGAGCAGCTCGACGCCGGGTTCGCCGCCCAGGGCGCCGACGAGCTGCGCGACCGTGTCTCCGGGCTCCAGATGGAGCTCGCGGAGGTGCACGCGCTGGTGGACGAGCGCACGGCCATGCCGATCGGCGCGCTCGCCGGCCAGATCGGCGAGCAGCTCGACGAACAGCTCCTGGCCCGCTTCTCACGTGTGGAGTCCCGGCTGTCCGAGGAGCTTGCCTCCTCGCTCGCCGACATCGACCGGCGCCTGTCACAGGGCGTCGAGTCGCGGCTCCAAGGGGTGGAGACCGGGCTCCAAGGGCTCGTCGATCAGGTGACCACCCAGCTCGCCGCCGCGGACGAGTCGGCATCCGACCGGCTCGGCTCGCTCGCCAACGGCTTCGGCGACCAGCTCGACCAGGTCCGCAGCGACCTCGGAGAGCTCGTCCGGGACACCGGTCTGACGACGGTCCAGGCCGGCATGGACGCCACCCGTGAGACGCTCAAGGAGCAGCTCGACGCAGGGTTTGCCGCCCAGGGCGCCGACGAGCAGCGTGAACGCGTCGAGGCGCTGCAGACGGCGCTCGCCGAGGTGCATGCGCTGCTGGATGAGCGCACGGCGATGCCGACCGACACGCTGGCGGGGCGGATCAGCGAGCAGCTCGACGCAGGGTTTGCCGCCCAGGGTGCCGATGAGCTGCGTGAACGCGTCGAGGCGTTGCAGACGGCGCTCGCCGAGGTGCATGCGCTGCTGGATGAGCGCACGGCGATGCCGACCGACACGCTGGCGGGGCGGATCAGCGAGCAGCTCGACGCAGGGTTTGCCGCTCAGGGTGCCGATGAGCTGCGTGAACGCGTCGAGGCGTTGCAGACGGCGCTCGCGGAGGTGTATGCGCTGCTGGATGAGCGCACGGCGATGCCGTTGGCCACGTTCGCCGGCCAGATCGGGGAGCAGCTCGATGAGCAGCTCGGCTCCCGCTTCTCGCGCGTGGAGTCCCGGCTCTCCGAGGAGCTCGAGGCGTCGATCGCCGACATCGACCGACGGCTCGCGCAGGGTGTCGAGCTCAGGCTGCTGAGCGTCGAGGAGGGTCTTCAGGGGCTCTTCGATCAGGTCGCCATCCAGCTGAACGAGACGGATGAATCGATCGCTGATCGACTGGGCGGGCTCAACGCCCGCGTCGTCGACCAGCTCGGCGCGCTCGCGCACGGACTCGGCGAGCACCTGGACCAGGTGCGCGGCGACCTCGGCGACCTCGTCCGTGACTCCGGCGACCGTGGGCGAGAGGCGGCCAACGAGGGGCTGGGAGAGGTCGGCGGACGGATCCACGACCTCGGGGCGGCTGTCACGAGCCAGAGCGATCAGCTCACCCACGCGCTGGACGGGCTGCGCGCCGCAATGGCGGATGACCGTGAGGAGACGTCAACGCGGCTCGAGGGCATCGAGCAGGATCTCGAAGCGGTCCTCGTCTCCCGGATGCAGGCGCACTCCGAGCAGGTCGCGGACGAGCTCCGTGCGCTGCGAGCGACGGTCGAGGCCGGCCTGAGCGGGCAGAGCCTGCGGCTCGAGCAGACCGTCGGCAACTTCGAAGGGCGGGTCCACGACCGGGTCGCGGAGCTGCTGGATGCCGCGACCGCGCAGATGGCCAGCGGCGTCACGGAGCTCGGCGGCGAGATGGCCGTCGGGCTCGAACGTCACCATGAGCAGGTGAGCGAGCGCCTCGTCGGTGTCGGCGAGGCCGTGGCCGCGCTCGACCAGCGGCTGATCGCCGACGTCGTGCCAGTGCTGTCGCGGCTCTCGGACCACGATGTCGTGGCCGCCTCGATCGCGACGGCGACCCAGCAGCTGGGCGCCGAGGCGGCGGTGCTGTCCGAGCGTGTCGAGGCAGGCTTCGCGGCGCTGGAGGACCAGGGCTCGGCGGAACGCCAGCAGGAGATCCTGGACACCATCGCCGGGTCCGCCCGCGAGGCGTCCGAGCAGCTCGAGACGGTTGCGCTTCGCGCGGAGTCTCTCGGTGCGGAGCTCGACACCGTGGGCATCGACCTTCGCAGCAGCTTCCGCTCGACGATGGGTGAGGTCCGAGAGGAGCACGTCGGCGCGACGAGCGCTGCCGGGGTGGAGCTGCGAGCCGCGGCCGGGGGAGCGGAAGCGCTTGCCGCCGAGCTCCGGGAACTGCGCGATGAGCTCCGCGCCCGCGACGAGGAGCGGGCCCGTGAGGCCGAGCTCGAGCGCACGCGGATCATCGAGGCGGTGGTCGGTCAACTGGCCGGCGGCCTCTCCAAGCGCGATCGACGTCGGCTCGCCTCGCGGCTGGACCTCGACGCCCTGCCGAGCGCCGACGAGCTCGACGCGGAGGCGGGCTCGACGCCGACACCCACGCCCCGACCGGAGCCCGAGCCGGCCGTGACCGTGCCCGTCCGACGGGATGAACGCGTCGTCGTCCTCGAGGACGAGATCGATGACCCGACCGTGCGCGACGCCGTGTGGGACGGGGCGCCGCCCCTGCCCGTCGAGGACGACGTCGTCGTGCTCGACGCGCCGGAGCAGCCCACGGCCAGGACCCGCGGGCGTGCCCGGCGTCGTGGCCGCAAGGCCGCGGAGCCCGAGGTCCATGATGAGAGCGCTGTCGAGGAGCCGACGCCGTCGCCCGAGACGGCAATCCGCGGCTCCGTCGGCCAGCGTGCGGCGTCGTCTGACGACCAAGCGTCCGAGCAGCCGGCGAGCAAGCAGCCGGGGGCCAAACAGCCGGCGACCAGGAAGCCGACGTCGAAGAAGGCGACGGCTGCGAAGGCGACGGCTGCGAAGAAGGCTGCTGCCAAGAAGTCGGCCGCGAAGAAGCCAGCGGTCAAGCCGGCCGCGAAGAAGCCGGCCGCGAAGAAGACCGTCACCAAGAAGACCTCGAGCAAGCCAGCCACCAAGAAGACCGCGGGGAAGCGCTCGGCGAGCGACCGACGGGGCCGCGCCCCGGGCTCCGCAGGCAGCGGCGGCGGTCACCGATCGACGCGCAAGCCGTCGGTCGAAGCGCAGGGCAGGCTCGAGGCGATCAACGGGATCGGGCCGGCCAAGGCCCGAGCCCTGCTGTCCACGTTCGGGTCCCTGGAGGCCGTCCAGCAGGCGTCCACGGCGGATCTGATCGCCGTGAAGGGCATCGGCGAGGACCTGGCGGAGCTCTTGCGACGTGAGCTGGGCTGATCGGACAGGGTCCAGACGGCCACCGTCCGTGATTGTTCGGGCACAGAACTGACGCGGAGTGCTCAGTTTCCCCCAGATCTGCAAGTTCTTGCAGATTCTTCTGGCTTTCGCTTGACCTTCGCATGTCCTTCGGGCCAGAATGACGGCCATGTAGTTCCATGGTTGTCGGCGCAGGAGATGCCCGTTGCGAGCTCTTTCCGGACTGGGTTCCACCCTGCTGGCCCTCGGTGACGAGGACTGGATGCTCGACGCCACGTGTCTCGACGCGGATCCGGAGGCGTTCTTCCCCGAGAAGGGCGGCTCGACGCGCGAGGCGAAGCGCATCTGCGCGGAGTGTCCGGTCCGGTCCGACTGCCTCGACTACGCGCTCGACAACGACGAGCGGTTCGGCATCTGGGGTGGGCTCTCCGAGCGCGAGCGTCGGCGTGCGAAGCGCCTCGCCTCCTGACCGCACCGCCGCCCCTCCGAGAGGGGCGGTTGCTCGTGCGGGGCAGATCGCGACACATGGGCCGGATGGCCGCCCGGTCTCCGACGCTCGGCCGCTAGCATCCGGGCGCACGCGGGACGCAGAGGGCCCGCAGCCCCGAAGGATGACGTCTCGCTGCAGACGTCGCACGGGGTCCGCCGTGACCAGAAGGACCGTGCTGTCGTG
>CBDTYW010000229.1:0-6048 GCA_965364735.1 uncultured Nitriliruptoria bacterium | reverse complement strand
GGACCACGTCCTGTGCTGCCGGTCTTGGCCTGCTCGCGAGCCTGCTCGGCGGCTGCACGGCTGGCGCGAACCCGCAAGCGCCGTACGGGGCGGTCGCCGTCGGCAACGTGACGCTGCCCGTCCTCGGCGGGTGCCTCGACGACAGCCGAACCAGCGCAGACCTCCTGCTCGACGGGGGCCGCCTCCGGCTCACGCCAGCGCTCGGTGGTGCAGGCAGCGACGTACGCGTCGACCTCGACGACGGCTCCATCTTCTCCGGCTATGACGCCGACGTCCAGATCGGTTCGCGGCTGCTGTCCTGGTCCGGGCGGACGATCTCCGGCGACGGCGAGGGCATGACGATCACCCTCGAACGGGTCGCCCCGCCGGTCTGTTCCGCGGACTCGGCCGAGCTGAAGGTCGTGCAGGGCGTGCTGGAGGTCAACGGACGGATCGGTGGGCGACTCCCGCTGAAGCTGCATGAGCTGCTCAACCCTGACGAAGGATCGACGCCGCTGCTGCACACCGTCGCGCTCCGCGAGGTCCTCGGGTCCGTTGACCAGCGGGCCACGTTCGCTGCCGGGCGGATCATCCGCGCGGCCGGACTCGACACGCGGGTCACCGTCGGGGGTGTGGCGGCATCCGGCGGCGTGGGCCTGTGGCTGTCCGGGACGGCGCGCTCGCTCGCGCCGGGCGCGCGGCTGGGCGTGCACTCGTGGGTGGTCGACATCGACGGCGTTCCCACCGACGGGGCACAGGTCGATCCGGGCCACCCGCTCCACCGCGAGTTCCTCACCTACTACCTCGAGATGGGCGCCTCCGAGGAGTTCTACTGGTTCGTCCAGAACGCCGCGCCCTCGACGGGCGTGCACTGGATGACCGACGCGGAGATCGCCCGCTTCGGCCTCGTCACCGAGTGATCCACCCCGTCGCAACGTCGCCCCCCGGCGAGGACACGACGTTGCGTGGTGGCCCGAACGCACGACGGCTCGGCGTTCCGTGAGCGGGCCGCAACGGGCGTCCGCGAACCGCCCGATCGGGCCGTCGTGGCGTTGGGGAGCGCGCGCGACGGTCCGGTAGTCTCACGACGCCTTGCCACCCACTGCACGTCGCCGTGGGCATGGCCATGCACGCGTCGCGCTGTGCTCAACGCACGGTCGACGGCGCCGCCTGCCATCTGCTCGACGATCCCCGTACGGAGGACACCACTGGTGCGCTTCTATTCGCAGTACGGCACGTTCGGCATCCTCGCGGTCTCCGCGACGGTGTTGTTCTTCCTGATCATGCAGATCAACCGTTTGATGCGTCCGAACGTTCCCAGCCCGCTGAAGCTCTCGACGTACGAGTGCGGCGTCGAGGCGGTCGGCACCGGCTGGTCGCAGATGAACATCCGGTACTACGTCTTCGCGTTCCTCTTCGTCATCTTCGACGTCGAGGCGATCTTCCTCTTCCCGTGGACGCTCATCCTTGAGCACGCGGAGGAGTTCGGCGTCAGCCAGGTCTACGCCCTCATCACGATGTTCATCTTCATCGGAACGCTGCTCGAGGGTCTGGTCTACGCCTACAAGAAGGGAGTGCTCGTATGGGAGTAGTCGACCAGGTCGACCTGCCGAAGCCCATGAAGTTCGTCTTCAACTGGGGCCGCAAGTACTCGCTGTGGTGCTTCAACTTCGGTCTGGCGTGCTGCGCGATCGAGTTCATCGCCGCATCAACGTCTCGACACGACTTCATCCGTCTCGGTGTCATCCCGTTCGCCCACGGTCCGCGTCAGGCGGACCTGATGGTGATCTCCGGAACGCTCACCGACAAGATGGCTCCCGCCGTGCAGCGCCTGTACGAGCAGATGCCCGAGCCGAAGTACGTCATCTCCTTCGGGTCCTGCGCGAACTGCGGCGGCCCGTACTGGGACAGCTACTCCGTCACGAAGGGCGTTGACCAGATTCTGCCGGTCGACGTCTACGTCCCCGGTTGCCCGCCGCGCCCCGAGGCGCTGCTGGACGGGATCATCGCCCTGCAGGACCGCATCGCCAACGAGAACGTCAAGGATCGGATGGGTGCCGCACGTGCCCGTCAGCCGATCGTGATCGAGTGACCGACGTCGCTTGACGCCACCAGCTGTACGCACGACCCGCCGCTCCAGACGAGAACCAAGGGATTCCCCGACGTGACGCCCGACGAGCTCACCGAGTTCTTCCGAGACCGCCTTGACGAGCATGTGCTCGACACGGTCTCGGCGAACAACACCTACACGATCACCCTCGACCACGAGGGCTACGTGTCGGCCGCTCGCCTGTGCCGCGACGAGCCACTCCTGGCCTGCGACTTCTTCGAGTGTTCGTTCGGCGTCGACGAGCGTGAGGACGGCTTCAGCGTCGTCACGATCCTCTACTCGACGAAGAAGCGTCACCGCATCCTGCTCCGCACCTTGTGCGCCGGCGGACGTGACAAGCCCACCGCCCCGACGCTCGTCGAGGTCTACCCGGGCGCGAACTGGATGGAGCGCGAGACCTTCGACATGTTCGGGGTCGAGTTCGACGGCCACCCCGGCCTGTTCCCGCGCATCCTCTGCGCCGAGAACTTCGAGGGCTGGCCGCTCCGCAAGGACTTCCACCTCGTCAGCCGTGAGGTCAAGCCGTGGCCCGGGGTCAAGGACCCGGCCGAGCTCGACGAGGACGGCAACCCGATCGAGACGATCGTGCTGCCCGGTGACGCTGCCGGCCCGTCGCTGCTCGACGAGGTCATGGCCAAGCAGGCCCGCGAGATGAACCCGCGCCCCGAGGACATCGCTGCCGCGAAGGCTGAGGCCGAGGCTGCTGCGAAGGCCGAAGCCGAGGCTGCTGCGAAGGCCGAGGCCGACGCGAAGGCTGCGGAAGAGGCTGCGAAGGCCCAGGCCGCGATCGAGGCCGAGAACGCCGACGCCCCGACGGACGCCGCCGCCAAGGCCGACGAAGCGCGACGTCGTCAAGCCGAGGAGCGTGCGGCCAAGGCCGCCGAGCGCGCCGCAGAGGCCGAGGAGGAGTCCTGATGACCGACCTCAGCTCCCGCACCACGATCATCCCGAGCAATGCTCCGGGTGAGGACGTCATCGTCGAGCTCGTCGGCGACGGCGACTTCGACACCGCGGACATGACCCTCTCGATCGGTCCGGCGCACCCCGCCACCCACGGCGTGCTCCGCGTCGTCATGGAGATGGACGGCGAGCGCGTCAAGGATGCGTTCCCGGTCATCGGCTACATGCACCGTGGCTTCGAGAAGCTCGCCGAGTACCGCGACTACCGCCAGATCGCGGCCCTCACGAACCGCCATGACTGGCTCTCCGGCTTCAACAACGAGCTCGGCGTCGTGCTGACGGTCGAGCAGCTGATGGAGATGGAGGTCCCCGAGCGGGCCCAGTGGATCCGGATGATCATGGCCGAGTGGGGCCGCATCCTGAACCACCTCATGTTCACGGGCTCCTTCGCCCTCGAGCTCGGCGCCATCACGCCGATGTTCTACGCGTTCCGCGAGCGCGAGGACATCCAGTACCTGCTGGAGGCGGCGACCGGCGGACGTCTGCACTTCACCTACAACCAGCCGGGCGGCGTCAAGATCGACCTGCCCAAGGGCTTCCTCGCCCGCAGCGCCGAGCTCTCGACGATCGTGCGCAAGCGCCTCGAGGACTACAAGGGCTTGCTGCTCGGCAACGAGATCTTCCTGGCGCGCACCAAGGGCATCGGCGCGCTCCCGCAGGACGTCGCGCTGGCCTACGGCGTCACCGGCCCGACGCTGCACGCGACCGGCATCGCCGAGGACTCGCGCGTCACCGAGCCGTACCTGAAGTACGGCGAGATCGACGTGACCGTCCCGGTGGGCGAGAACGGCGATGCGTGGGACCGCTTCTACGTCCTGCTGCACCGCATCGAGGCCAGCCTCGACATCATCGACCAGTGCCACGACCACATCCCGGCTGGCCCGGTCAACTCCAAGCTTCCGAAGATGGTGAAGGCTCCTGCGGGCACCACCTACCTCCGGACCGAGAACCCGCTGGGCCAGCTCGGGTACTGGCTGGAGTCTGACGGCAAGAAGAACCCCTGGCGTCTGAAGATGCGCACCCCGTCGTTCTCGAACGTCGCGGTCCTGCCCTACCTGCTGCGTGGTGCCCTCGTGCCCGACGCCGTGGCGATCCTGGGCAGCGTGTTCTTCGTCGTCGGCGACGTCGACCGGTAGGGGAGCGAAGATGTCCACGTCCTTGGTGACCGTCCAGTCCTCGATCTTCGACATCGAGAACCAGTTCCTGCTGTCCGCAGGTCTGAAGGTCCTCGTCATCATCGCGATCTTCTTCGTGGTCCCGCTCGTCGTGGGATACATGGAGCACAAGGTCATGGCGCACCAGCAGGCGCGCCTGGGCCCCATGGAGGCTGGCCCGCACGGCACCCTCCAGCTCGTCGCCGACGGCATCAAGTTCATCCAGAAGGAGGACTTGATCCCGACCGCCGCCGACAAGTGGGTCTTCGCGATGGCCCCCGGCGTCGCGATGGTTCCGGCGATCCTGGCCTTCTTCGTCCTGCCGCTCGGCCCAGGCGTCTGGGCGGAGGACCTCGACCTCGGCCTCTTCTACTTCCTCGCGATCGGCTCGATCTCGGCGCTCGGCATCCTGATGGGTGGCTGGGCCTCGGCGAACAAGTTCTCGCTGATCGGTGGTCTCCGCGCGGCAGCCCAGCTGATCGCCTACGAGCTGCCGATGATCCTTGCGGCTGCTGCCGTCGCGCTGCAGGCCAACTCGATGTCGCTCGTCGAGATCGTGAACGCGCAGTCGACGTTCTTCCTCGGCGGTGGCGAGAGCGGGATCAACCTCTGGTTCGTCTTCCTCCAGCCGCTCGGCTTCGTGATCTTCTTCATCGCAGCGCTGGCGGAGCTCAACCGTCCGCCGTTCGACATGCCGATCGCGGACTCGGAGCTCGTCTTCGGGTTCATGACCGAGTACTCCGGCATCAAGTTCGCCATGTACCTCCTCACGGAGTACGGCGGCATGGTGTCCATGTCCGCGATCATGTCCGTGCTCTACCTGGGCGGCTGGCAGATCTTCCCGGGCGTTCCGCTGCCGGGCTGTGACACCGTCGGCCTCTTCGACTGTGGCTTCCTCGGCACGGTCATCGGCATCGGCGTCACGCTCGGCAAGATCTTCCTCCTGACCTTCGTGATGGTCTGGACCCGAGTGGCATGGCCACGGCTCCGCGAGGACCAGCTGCAGCGGATGGGCTGGCTCGTGCTCGTCCCGCTCGCGCTCGTCAACCTCGCGATCGTCGCTGTCGGAAAGGTCATGTTCTGATGGCGAAGACCGCACCGCAGCTCGGCCAGGGCCTCCTCAAGGGTCTCGGCATCACGCTGCGCCACATGCTGAAGCCGGCCGCGACCCAGCAGTACCCCCACGTGCGCCCGGTGCTGCCGCCGCGTACCCGTGGCGTCATCGCGCTGATGGACGAGAACTGCACCGTCTGCATGCTCTGCGCGCGTGAGTGCCCGGACTGGTGCATCTACATCGACTCCCACAAGGAGACGACGCCACCGGCCAAGGAAGGCGGCCGCGCCCGCACCCGCAACGTGCTGGACCGCTTCGCGATCGACTTCGCGCTCTGCATGTACTGCGGCATCTGCATCGAGGTCTGCCCCTTCGATGCGCTCTGGTGGTCGCCGGAGTTCGAGTACGCCGAGTACAAGATCGAAGGGATGCTCCACGAGAAGGAGCGTCTCCGCGAGTGGATGGACACCGTTCCGGCGCCGCCCGAGCTCGACGAGGGTGCGATCCAGCCCGACGAGGTCGCCAAGGCGCTCGAGAAGGCTGCCGCTGCGCTCGAGAAGGCCGAGCAGGCTGCGCTCGAGGCGGAGCGCAAGGCAGCTGAGCCCGCAGCGGGCGCTGACACCGGCGCAGCAGCGGCACCGAAGGCCGCTGCGCCAGAGGTCCAGATCGAGGCTGGCGCCATCGATCAGGAGACCTACGACAAGCTGATCGCCGACGGGAAGAGCGAGCGCATCGCCCGTTCCAAGGCGAAGGCCGCGTACGTCCGCAAGGCGAAGGCCGCAGCCGCGGAG
>CBDTYW010000228.1:0-6056 GCA_965364735.1 uncultured Nitriliruptoria bacterium | reverse complement strand
AGCAGCCCCGGATCCTCCTCGGGCGGCGGCGCGATCCGACGCGAGCTGGGACGGGTGCCCCCGCACTCACTGCCCGCAGAGGTGTCCGTGCTCGGCGCGGCGATGCAGTCGCGCGACGCCGCGAACGAGGCCATCCAGGCGCTGCAGCCCGACGACTTCTACCGGTCGGCCCACGCCACGATCTTCGAGGCCATCCGCGACCTGATCGCGCAGGGCGAGCCCGTCGACCAGGTCACCCTCTACGACCACCTGAACCGGATCGGCCGCATCGACGAGGTCGGCGGCCCGATGGGGCTGGTCTCGTTGACCGACCAGGTCCCGACCGCGGCCAACGCCGCGCACTACGCGAAGATCGTCCGCGACTACTCGCTGCTCCGCAAGCTGATTGACGGCGGCACCCGCATCGCCCAGCTCGGCTACGACGGCGGCCCGGACGTCCGCGCCGTCGTCGACCAGGCGGAGTCGTTGATCTACCGGATCTCCGAGCAGGGCACGACCGGCGAGTACGTGGCCGTGCCGGACCTGCTCAGCGATGCCTTCGAGGAGATCGAGGCCCGGTCCAAGCGGGGCGACGACATCACCGGCCTGCCGACCGGGTTCGACCGCTTCGACCAGGTGACCGCGGGCCTGCAGCCCTCGAACCTGATCGTCCTCGCTGCCCGTCCTGGTGTCGGCAAGTCCTCGTTGGCGCTCAACATCGCCCACTACGTCTCGACGAAGCTGCAGAAGCCGGCGTTGTTCTTCTCGCTCGAGATGAGCAAGATCGAGATCACGCAGCGCCTGCTCGCGCAGGAGGCGTCGATCCCGCAGGAACGTCTGCGGACCGGTCGCCTCGACGACCACGACTGGGTCCGCCTGTCCGACGCCCTCGGGGCGCTCGGCGACGCGAAGCTCTACCTCGACGACACCCCCGACACCACCGTCATGGAGATCCGGGCCAAGTCACGTCGTCTGAAGCAGCGTGAGGGCCTGGACCTCATCATCATCGACTACCTCCAGCTGATGAGCTCGCACAAGCCGGCGGACTCCCGTCAGCAGGAGGTCTCCGAGATCTCGCGTGGCCTGAAGATGCTCGCCATGGAGCTCGGCGTGCCGGTCATCGCGCTGTCCCAGCTCAACCGTGGCCCGGAGTCACGGACCGACAAGCGCCCGATGCTCGCCGACCTGCGTGAGTCCGGTGCGATCGAGCAGGACGCCGACATCGTCATGTTCATCTACCGCGACGAGATGTACGACGAGGACTCCCAGGACAAGGGCGTCGCGGAGCTCATCATCCAGAAGCACCGCAACGGCCAGACCGGCATCGTGAAGCTCGCCTTCCTGAGCCACCTGACCCAGTTCCGCAACCTCAGCAACATCGATGACTCCGGCGGCGCCTTCTAGTCGGAGGTCTCCGGCAGGTCGACGCGACGGTGGGTCGCCAGCTCGGCGAGACGGTCGAGGTCGATCTGCTCGGCGTCGGCGATGGCGATGCGGACCTTGGTGACGGCGACCAGCGTCGCGGTCCGTCGACCCTGCTCGAGGATGGCGCGCTCGCCCACGACGGCGCCCGGGCCGATCTCGGTGACCGGCTCCCCGTCGACGTCGACGCGCAGGACCCCGTCGAGCAGCACCATCAGCGACGTGCTGGCCTCGCCCTGCGCGCACAGCACTGTGCCGGGCTCGTGCTCCTCGAGGTGCGGCTTCTCCTCGGCGCGCATGATGCGCGCCGACAGGTGACGTTCGAGGTCGGACTCGACGTCGGTCACGACCGCCGACCAGGTGCTCGTGTCGTTGGCCCACGGGTGGTCGTCGGGGCGCTGCTCACGTGCCCACGAGTCGTAGGAGATCAGCCCGGACTTCTGGCACAGCGCGCCGTCGGTGTCGTAGATCCAGTGCCGCGGGAACGGGCTCGCGCTCACGACCTCGTGCTCGACGCGACCATCGGCGTGCAGGGTCAGCGAGAGCGTCGTCCACGCGGTCGGGGCGACCATCCGGATGAACGGCGGCTTGGAGACCTTGCGCGGGAACGGGGCGCCGGTGCGGCCGCCGGCGGTCTGCACAAAGGTCGCCGAGGTGTCGGTGAGGGTGATCTCGGGGCGTCGGTCGGGGTAGGGGACCGCCTGGACGGTCAGCGACGCTCGCGACACGCGGACCCGGGTCTCGCCGATCAGCCCGCCGCCGTGGTGGCGCGCCCCGGTGACCTTGCCGTCCTCGACGTCGATCACCCCGCGCAGGTGGTTCGCGAACCGGAACCGGTCGTCGCGCTGCCACTCGGTCAGCACGTCGTCGTACGGGATCCGGTCGGGCGGCGGATCGTCGTAGTGGCCGATGCCGAGGTCCATCGGGACCCGCATCGCCCCGTTCATCGCCTCGGGCGGGATCCACGACACCGACGTGACCCGGCCTTCGATCTGCGTCGCCATCGTCGCGCTCCCTGAACGTCGAAGGACAGGAATACCACGATCAGGGTGCGTTCGCTGGCTCAGCGGGGTCGGGTCACCGGGCCATCGCGTCGTTGAACGCCGCCGCGGACAGGGCGGTCGCGCGGACGAGCTGGTCGGTCTCGATCCACTCGTTCGGCTTGTGCGCCTGCTCGATCGAGCCCGGCCCGAACACGATCGCGGGGATGCCGGCCTGCTGGAACTGCCCAGCCTCGGTGCCGAACGGGACGGTCGCGGTCTCGTCGCTGATCGGCGCGGTCAGGCGCCCCGCGAGTCGTCGGACGAGCGCGAGGGCGGGCGAGGTCGGGTCCGCAGCCAGCCCCGGCGACGACGAGCGCGCCGTCACGGTGATCGTGGACTCCGGTGCGGTGGCCTGCAGCCCGGGGAGGATCTGTTCGGTCGCGTAGGCGGCGAGGTCGGCGGCGAGATCGAGGTCCTGGTGGTGCGGCAGCGGTCGGTACTCGAACGTGAAGCTCGCCTCCCGGGCGACGATGTTGATGGCCGTTCCGCCGCGCAGGATCCCGACGTTGACGCTGGTGAACGGCGGGTCGAAGGCTTCGTCGTGCTCGTCGGCGTCGTCGCGCAGACGCCCCGCGACGTCGTCGAGGTGCGCGATGAGCCGCGCTGCTGCGACGTTCGCGTTGGCGGCGAGGTGCGGCTGGGAGGAGTGCCCGTCGCGGCCGGTGACGACGACCTCGACCGACCGCACGCCCTTGTGCGCCACCGTCGGGATGAGGTTGGTCGGCTCGCCGATGATGGCGGCCTCCGGGGTCGCACCTGACGTGACGAGGTGCGCGATCATCTCCGGCGCCCCGAGGCAGCCGAGCTCTTCGTCGTAGGAGCAGGCGAGCCAGACCGGCCGGGTGAGCTTGCCGAGGTCCGCGCGCTCGGCCGCGACGATGGCCGTCGCGATGAAGCCCTTCATGTCGGTCACGCCCCGCCCGACCAGGCGGGTGCCGTCACGACGCACGACGAACGGGTCGGTCATCCACGGCTGCCCGTCGACGGGGACGCAGTCGGTGTGCCCGCTCAGCACGATCCCGCCGGGGGCTTCCGGCCCGAGGCGGATCAGCAGGTTCGCCTTGTCGCCGGTGCTGTTCGGCAGGATCTCGACCTTCGCGGCCTTCGCGTCGAGGCGCTCCGCGACGTGGTTGATCAGGGCCAGGTTCGAGTCGCGCGACGTCGTGTCGAACGCGACGAGCCGCTCGAGCGTCGCGAGGACGTCCGGGTCGAGCGGGGCGTTCGGGGTGGGCTCGGTCGTCACGTCGGGGCGATTCGTCGTCGAGGGTGGTGCAGGGACAGGATGCCCGTTCCTGGGCGTGCGGGCATCGCGTGTGCGTTGACCAGCGCCGTCGGCTCGCGGGTGCGCTGACCTGTCGTGGGCGATGGTCATCGCACGGTCGGCGCGATCACGCTGCTCATCGCACACCCGCCAGCGGCCCTAGGCTCGGCGCCCCGCTCGACGAAGGCCGAACCCGCCATGGCGACCCTCTTCACGAAGATCATCGACGGCGAGCTGCCCGGCCGGTTCGTGTGGCGCGACGACGTCTGCGTCGCCTTCATGACGATCGCCCCGCTGAAGCCCGGCCATGTGCTGGTCGTCCCGCGGGTCGAGGTCGAGCACTGGCTGGACCTCCCCGACGACGTCTGGCAGCACCTCACCACCGTCTCGCGCACCATCGGCGCGGCGATCCAGGACGTGTGGCAGCCCGAGAAGGTCGCGGTGCTGCTCGCCGGGCTCGAGGTCCCGCACGTCCACGTGCACCTGAGCCCGATCTGGACCCTCGACGACCTCAGCTTCGCCAACGCCGACCCGAACGCCTCCGCGGAGTCGCTCGACGACGCCGCCGCGAAGCTGCGCGCAGCACTCCGCGCCGGGGACGCGAGCGGAGTGGTGGACTCCTGACGGGGCCCGGGCGGGCCGTCGATCAGGAGTAGACGTCCGCTGGCATGAGCGTGTCGCGGATCCAGGCCTGGCACTCCTCGTCGGCGGTCGTGGCGTGCAGCAGCGCGTCGAAGCGGCTGAGCTCACGGCCGACGTGGTAGCGGTGGTAGTCGTGGACGAGCAGGAACAGCGCGGCCTCGCCCTCGGGGAGGTCGCCGCCCATCTTCTTCATCTGGTCGTCGTCGATGCCGATGTCGCGCAGCTTCGCCCAGATCCCTCCGACGGCAGCGCCCAGCGCCGCCCCGAGCAGGATTCCGCCCGGCACGAACAGCCCGGCGAGCATCCCGATCCACGAGCCGGACGCGGCGCCCTGAGCGGGGTTGGTGTCGCGGGTCTGGATCAGCTGGACCTTGCCACCTGCCTGCTTCACGACGATGGCGGCGTCCTCGAGCTTCAGGCGACCGCGCGCCTGGAGCCGCATCACGGCGAGCATCGCCTCCTGCGCCTTCAGCGGCTCGGTGAACCGGAACGCGAACAGGTCGGTGCCCTCGGGGACGGTCGTCGCGATGGGCTCCTCGCCGGCGACGTCCATCATCGCGGGGAGCTCGTCGGTCGGGGCGTCGGTGGCGGGCAGGCCACCGAGGGGCACGCCGACGTCGGTGGGCGGGATCGCGTCAGAGGGCGGGGTCATGGTCGTCTCGAGTCAGTGGGCGACGAGCATCGTCGCGGGGCCAACGTAGGCACACCGCGACGTGGAGTCGACGTGCGGCGCGACGTCGTGAGGGTGCCCGGCTCACGCCCCGTCCACCCCTGCGGGGCGTCGGGCACGCCGTCGAGGGGTGGGGCGGGAACCCGACATGCGACACTGCACGTTCACGACGTTGACCCCAGGAGCCCGAGATCGACCGCCGCGCCCTCATCCGCAACGCCGGGTTCCTGACGCTGGCCGCGTGCAGCGGCAAGGTCTCCGTCGACGGTGCGCTCACCGACGACCTGACCGCCGCGCCGAGCCCGACCGCCGTCCCGCCGGTCAGCGCAGCTCAGTCGGCCGCACCATCGACGACCACGACGCCGACCGACGCCCCGGCGCCCGTCCTCGAGCCGGACCCCACCGAGAACCCGTCCGAGCCCACGCCGACCGAGCCCACGCCGGACGCGGCCCCCGTCGCGGCAACCTCGTTGACGATCCTGTGTCGCGACGCGATTCGTCTCGTCCCGGCGACCTCCGCTGACCGTCCGCACGAGCTGCGTCGGCTGACCGTGCACCACACGGCGGTCCCGTCGGACTCGGCGTCGCAGGCCCCGGGCCGGCTTCGTGGCCACCAGCGCTTCCACATGGACCAGAGCTGGCAGGACATCGCCTACCACTTCGCGGTCGACCTCAACGGCAACGCCTACGAGCTCCGCGACGTCATGCAGGCCGGCGACACGTTCACCAACTACGACCCCCACGGCCACTTCCTCGTGGTCTGCGAGGGCGACTTCAACCAGAAGCGCCCGACCGACGCGCTCCTCGGCGGGCTCTCCCAGATGCTGGCCTGGGGCGCCGCCGAGCACGGCCTGTCGCTCGACACGATCAGCGGTCACCGCGATCACGCCGGCACGACCTGCCCGGGCGACTTCCTCTACGCCGAGCTCGGCGCCGTCCGCGACGCGGCCCAGCGCATCTTGGACGCGGGCGTCACCGCGACCCTGCTCTGCGGCGAGGACGGCCGCGCCCGCGTCGACGCCATCGAAGCCGGCTGACG
>CBDTYW010000227.1:0-6096 GCA_965364735.1 uncultured Nitriliruptoria bacterium | reverse complement strand
GGCGGGGCGACGGACGCCGTCCTCGCGTGCGCCGACCAGTACCCCGACGCGCTGGCAGCCGGCCCGCTCGCAGCGCGCCTCGGCTCACCGCTCCTGCTGACGACGCGCGCGTCGTTGCCGCAGGTCGTCGAGGACGAGCTGGTGCGTCTCGGGACCGACGTCGTCTGGATCCTCGGCGGCGAGGCCGCCGTCGGGGCGGACGTCGCGACGCGACTCACGGCGATCGGGATCGAGGTCCGCAGACTCCAGGGAGCGGACCGCTTCGCGACCGCGGCCGTCGTGGCCGCTGAGGTCGGGCCCGCCGACACCGGCGAGGTCCTCCTCGCGCTCGGGTCGCACGCACGCCCGTCGAGCGCCTTCCCGGACGCGCTGTCCGCCGGCGCGCTGTCGGCGTCGGTGGACAGGCTCCCGGTCCTGCTGACCCGGGGGAGCAGCACACCGCAGGTGACGCTGGACGCGATCGCGGAGCTCGGCGCCACGAAGATCCTGGTGGTCGGTGGCCCCGGCGCGATCCGTGAGGAGGTCCTCGAACGACTTCGTGATCTCGGCCTGAACGTGGAGCGGCTGTCCGGCGATGATCGGTACGCGACGTCCGTCGCGGTCGCGGAGGCGGCGCTCGCACGGCAGCCGACCGACGTCGAGGTCCGCGTCGTCATCGCGACGGGCCGCAACTTCCCGGACGGGCTCGCCGCGGGAGCGGTCGCTGCACGCGTCGACGGGATCCTGCTCCTCGTGAACGCGACCAGCCTCCCGGAGGTCGTCCGGGCCTTCCTGGCAGCGCGTGCGGACCGGTTCGACGAGGCGATCGTCCTCGGCGGGGGGAGCGCAGTCAGCGACAGCGTGCTCAGCGCGATCGCCGAAGCAATGCAGGCGGGCTGACCGCGGCGGTCAGCCCGCGTCGCACCTCCGTCAGCCACGGCCCCGAAGGGGATGTAGCGTCGAGGCAAACCCCGGACCACAGGTCAGCGCATGGTGCAGATGAACCGTCAGTGGACGCTCGCGGAGCGACCGTCCGGCCCTGTCAGCGAGGAGCACTTCGCGCTCGGTGAGGTCGAGGTCCCGGAGATCGCTGACGGACAGGCGCTCGTCAAGGTCAGCCATCTGTCGATGGACCCCACGATCCGTGGCTGGATCCAGTACGACACGTACCTCCCCAAGATCGAGATCGGCGAGGTCATCCGCTCGCTCGGCGTCGGTGAGGTCATCGCTTCGAAGAACGAGAGCTACCCCGTCGGTGCCCTCGTCTCCGGGATCACCGGCTGGCAGGAGTTCGCGGTCGTGGACTCGGGCGCCCGCGCTGTCCAGCTGCTTCCCGCGGGCACGGACCCGGAGCGTGCCATCGCGCTGTTCGGGCCGTCCGGGCTCGCTGCCTACTTCGGGCTCATCGACGTCGGCCATCCCAAGGCCGGCGACACCGTCCTCGTCAGCGGAGCGGCCGGCGCGACCGGTCTCGTGGTCGGCCAGATCGCCAAGGAGCTCGGCTGCCGCGTCGTCGGAACGGCCGGCACGGACGAGAAGTGCCAGATGCTCGTCGATGACTACGGCTACGACGCGGCGATCAACTACAAGGCTGACGGCTTCCGGCGCGCCGTCCGCGAGGCATGTCCGGACGGTGTCGAGGTCTTCTTCGACAACGTCGGTGGTGAGATCCTCGAGATCGCGATCGACCTGCTCAACATCCACGGCCGCATCGCGCTCTGCGGCGCGATCTCCACGTACGACACCGGGAACGCCCGCGGTCCAGCGAACTACTCGGCGCTCATCTCCAAGCGCGGGATCCTCCAGGGCTTCCTGATCTTCGACTACGTGAAGAAGTACGGCGAGGCGATGATGCAGCTCAACGCGTGGGCTGAGGCCGGCGTCGTGAAGCTGCCGACCGACGTCGTGCAGGGCTTCGACCAGGTCCCTGCCGCGTTCCAGCGCCTGTTCACGGGTGGACATCTCGGCAAGAACATGGTTGCCCTGTGACGCTCAGCCGCGGCAAGGCGGTCTGCTGCGAAGGGTCGATGTGTGGCATGACCCGACCCGTCGACGCCGTGCGGTGACCCCCGAGCGGCTAACGTCCGCGCCATGAACGAGTCCCGCGCCGCCGCCGTCCCGTCATGGGTCCGAGCAGTTCTCGTCGTGGGGCTGCTCTACCTCTTCCTCGCCGGGGTGGGGCTGCTCTCAGAGGGCATCGAAGCCCTCGGTGAGGATGCGCAGGCCGCGTTGTTCAGCCGCGTCAGCAACCCGCTGGCCGGGTTGTTCGTCGGCATCCTCGCGACCGTCCTCGTCCAGTCGTCTTCGGTCACGACCTCGACCATCGTCGGTCTCGTGGCGACCGGGGTCGTCGGCGTCGGAGACGCGGTTCCCATGATCATGGGCGCCAACATCGGCACGAGCGTCACGAACAGCCTCGCATCGGTCGGCTCCATCCGACGTCCCATCGAGTTCAAGCGCGCCGTCGGAGCGGCGACCGTGCATGACTTCTTCAACGTCCTCGCGGTGATCGTCCTGCTCCCGGTGGAGCTCGCGACCGGCTTCCTCGCGTCGTCGGCGGACGCGATCTCCACCGTGCTCGTGGGCCAGGACGGTACGAAGTTCAAGAGCCCGATCAAGGAAGCGGTCAAGGCGCCGGTCAACTTCGTCGCGGAGAACATCGAGTCCCTCGGAGTCGCCGGGACCGCGTTCGGCGTGATCCTGATCGTCCTGGGCCTCGTCGGCATCTTCGTGGCGCTCGGCTACATCACGTCGAACATGAAGGCGCTGGTGGCCGATCAGTTCGAGGCTCGGATCAACGAGGTGCTGAGCTCCGGCGGTGGCGCGATCGCGATCCTCATCGGCATCGTCGCGACCGTGGCGGTCCAGTCGTCGTCGATCACGACGTCCGTGTTGGTCCCGATCGCCGCGGCGGGGATCATCCGGCTCGAGAGCGTCTACCCGATCACGCTCGGCGCGAACGTCGGCACGACGGTGACCGCGCTGCTCGCGTCGCTGGCCACCGACCGGCCGGAAGCGCTCACGATCGCGATCGTCCACGTGCTCTTCAACGTCGTCGGCATCGCGATCTTCTACGGCATCCCGGTGTTCCGCAAGATCCCGGTCTCGCTCGCATCGGGCTTCGCGGAGATGGTCTCCAAGGATCGCAGATTGCTGCCGACCTACATCATCGGGTCGTTCGTCGTCCTGCCGCTCGTTGGCGTCGTGGTGTTCGGATGATGCGCGCGCACGCAGCTGGCATGCGATGCTGGCACGAGCGAAACCTGCAGCGGAAGGTCTGAGATCATGGTGTTCGAAGCGTTCAAGAAGCCGACGGGTCCGAGTCTGGACACGATGATCGGTCACGTCGCGGAGATGCTGGGTCACGCCCGGCACGTCTTTGACCTCGCCATGACGTCGCTGCTCACCGGCAGCGAAAGCGACCTCGTGAGCTCGGACGTCTATCGGACTGATCGGCTCATCAACGCGCTCGAGCAGGAGGTTCGTCGGGAGCTGATCGTCCACACCAGCGTCCACGGGACCAGCGACATCACCGGCGTGCTGATCGTGCTGATGGTGAGCCGCAAGGTCGAGCGGATCGGTGACAACGCCAAGAACATCCACGACCTCACCACCTACGGCGTGGACCTGTCGACCGGCTCGGACCGCGCTCAGCTGAACGCCGAGCGCATCGAGATCTCCGACATGATCGGGCTCGCCGCCGAGATCTTCCGCAGCGAGGACACCGACCGCGCACCGGCGTTCCTTGAGCGCTCGCGTCAGATCCAGACGGAGCACGACGAGATCATCCGTGGTCTCGTCCGTTCGGACGACACGGCCGCGTTCGGCGTGCCGCGGGCGCTGCTCTACCGCTACCTGAAGCGCATCGTCGCGAACCTCGAAGGTGTCGTCGCCGGCGTCATCCAGCCGCTCGACCTCATCGACTACAGCCCGGACGGCAGCGAGGGCAGCGAGACCTGATCGGTCAGACTGCGCGCACCAGCTCGCAGCACCTCTTGTACTTGCGCCCGCTGCCACACCAGCAGGCGTCGTTGCGGCCCGGGGGCCAGACCACCTCGGCGACCTTGCGCAGCTCGCTCTCGCCCCGCACGACCTCCAGGACCACCTGCACCATGCGGCCGCCGCCCTCACGCCGTCGCGCCAGCATCGTCCGCTGCAGCGCGACCACGTACTCGGCGTAGGACTCGCCGTCGGCCTCGGCGGTCTCTGCCAGCTTCGGCTGGGCGAGCGCGTACTGGTCGGCCGGCATCCACGGGACGATCCCCGCGGCCTTGTCACAGTCCATGCACCAGTAGTCGCCGTGGTCCTCGCCTTCGATGTCGGCGTCGAGGTTGACGGGGATCCCGGCGAGGGCCGGGTCGGGCTTCGCCGACGGCAGGGTGCGGAGGAGGTCCGGCATGTGCTCGCGGAGGTCGCGCTGCATCCGACGTCGAAGCTTCGCGTTCTCGGCCGAGAGCTCGTCGATGCTGTCCTGGAGCGCCGCGGCCACGTGGTCGGCGACGTGGGCGCTCAGCGCGTCATGGGCCTCGAGGTCATCGGCGTCCCGCACGATCCGGAGCCGCTCCCACACCCCGAGCGCCAGGAGTCCAGCCTCGTCGATGTCCTGCGCCTCCGCCTTGAGCAGGCCGTTCATCGCGCGCCGGGCCCAGACGAGCGCGGACTCCTCGTCGCCGCGATCGAGCTGGGCGTCGGACAGCAGGCCGCCGAGCATCGGCAGGTCCGTGAAGGTGCTGACGAACTGTGCCGCCAGCGTGGCGCTGACCTCGGGCTCGCCGGTCTGCAGCGCCAGCGCGGCCTCGAGCGCCAGCAAGCGAGGTGTCGGCGTCTGCTCGCGGGAGCGCAACGTCCGCACGACAACCAGCGCCTGGTCGAGCTCTCCCACGGCGCGGAGCCGCTCCACCAGCGCCCGCTCCAGACGAGGTGCTGAGTACACCTCGTCATCGGTGCCGACCAGCTCGAGCGCCTCTCTCAAACTCGCGATCGCGAGGTCATCCTCGAGCCCGCTGTCCGCGTCGAGCGCCTCGTCCACCGCACGCTGGAACCGAACCGTGACCGCCATGCATGTCCCCCTGCGCCGACGGACTGCGACCAGTCCGTCCGCGCAGTCTAGGTTCATCGCGCGCTCCCGACCGGGTGTGCGCGGAGGGTGGAGCATGACGACGGACGGCATCGAGCGGGTCACCGAACGCATGCGAGCGTTCTCGGACGCGCGCGACTGGGGTCGCTTCCACACCCCGAAGAACCTCGTCATGGCGCTGTCCGGCGAGGTCGGTGAGCTGACTGAGATCTTCCAGTGGTTGACCCCAGCGCAGGCAGCGGTCGTCATGGAGGGCGAGCGGGCGGAGGACGTCCGCGACGAGCTCGCCGACGTCTTCAACTACCTCGTCAGACTCGCGGACATCCTCGGCATCGACCTCGCCGAGGCGTCGATGGAGAAGATGGACCGCAACGACCTGCGCTTCCCCGCGGAGGCTGTCCGCGGACGCGCCGACATCCCGGCGGGTCTCGACCTCGACGCGGGCTGAGGGTCAGGTCCCGCAGAACGTCCGGAAGCCGTCGGTGAACCCTGCGGGTGCCGGCAGGGCGAAGCGTGGGTCCGCGTCGCCGACCTCATACGGACGCGTCACGACCGCCAACAGCTCGTGGAAGGGCGTGACGTCGCCTGCGGTCGCGGCGTCGAGGGCTTCCTCCACGAGGTGGTTGCGTGGGATGTGGACGGGGTTGACCGCGTCCATGGACGCCGCCACCGAGTCACCGCCGCGTCCGTCGAGTCGGGAGCGCCAGCGGTCGAGCCACGCCGTGACGGCAGCGATCCGCTCGACGCCGTCGCTCGCGAGAACGACGCGCAGCGACGCGTCGTCACCTCGGGCAGCCTCGGCGAGCGCGCGGAAGGTGCTGGTCCAGTCCGCTCCGCCTGCGTCCATGAGATCGAGGAGGTCGTCCGCGAGCTGCTGGTCGCCGACACCGGCATCGGTGAGGCCGAGCTTGGCGCGCATCCCGTCGAGCCAGCGTTCGGCGTAGCGGCTGCCGAAGCCGCGGAGGACGTCGGTGGCGATCTCGATCGCCTCGTCGGCGTCGTCGGAGATCAGGGGCAGGAGCGTCTCGGCGAGCCGTGCG
>CBDTYW010000226.1:0-6138 GCA_965364735.1 uncultured Nitriliruptoria bacterium | reverse complement strand
GGCGGGCTGCGTCGCGCGCCGGCACGGCCGCCACGGCGAGCGGCTCTAGGGGCCGTACGCTGCGGCCGACGCCCGTCCGGGCGTCGTCGACGAGGTGGCAGTCTGCGTGGCGATCAAGTCCAATCTGGCTGATGAGATCGAGCGACTTGTGCGTCCCTTCGGGCGTGGTCTGGCGAAGCTCGGCTTCACGCCGAACGTCATCACGACGCTCGGGCTCGTCCTGACGTTCTTCGCCATGCTCCTGGTCGGTTTCGGTCGGCCGGTCGCCGCCGGATGGATGCTCGTGGCCGGTGGGCTGATGGACACCTTCGACGGGGCGGTGGCTCGCGCGAAGGGCTCCTCGACCCCGTTCGGCGGGTTCTACGACTCGGTCTCGGACCGCATCTCCGACGGTCTGATCCTCGCCGGGACGCTGTACTGGCTCCAGAAGACGCCGCGCCTGTTCGTGCTGGCCGCGGCCGCGCTCGTCACCGCCCAGGTCACCTCTTACATTCGTGCGCGCGCCGAGGCGATCGACCTGTCGTGCTCGATCGGGGTGATGGAGCGGGCGGAGCGGGCGATCCTGCTGATGTTCGGTCTGATCTTCCACCGCTGGATCCTCGAGCCCGTGCTCTGGATCCTCGCGGTCGGCGGCGTCCTGACCGTGGTCCAGCGGATCCACCACGTCTGGTGCCAGATCGACCGCGACATCTCGCCGGAGCTGCTCGCGCTCACTGCCGGAGACCGACGGTGGAACGGCGCGTTCCTGTCCGCGGCGCGGACCTTCTACGGCAAGCAGAACTTCGACGCGAACTACGAGGCGCACACCGGCGAGCCGCCGACGATCTCGGGGGCGACGACGTGACGGGACGCCAGGCCGCATCGATCGAGGACCTCCCGGAGCCCGATCCCGAGACGGTCATCCAAACCGCGACGTACTGGGGCTACCGCGGCCTGTGGGAGTCGATCGCTTCCATGCCTGAGCCGCTCCAACGCCGGCTTCCCAAGCAGCTCGGCCGCGCGTGGTACGCAGCCGCGAAGCCCGGGCAGAAGGCGCAGGTCGAGCGCAACCTCTCCCGGGTCACCGGCCATGCGATCGGCTCGAAGGAGCTCGACGTCGTCGTGAAGGACGCGTTCATCTCCTACGCCCGGTACTGGGTCGACGCGTTCCGGCTGCACACGCTCGACGCGGACCGAGTCCTGGCGCGCACGGTCAACGACAAGGTCGAGATGGTCGATGAGATCCTCGCCGAGGGGAAGGGCGCGATCATGGCGACCGCCCACCTCGGATCGTGGGACGTCGGCGCGTTCTTCACGTCCCAGCGCAGCTGGGGGATGACCGTGGTCGCGGAGGTCGTCGAGCCGCGACGGCTCTTCGAGCGCTTCGTCCAGCTGCGACGGGACGCCGGCCTCGGCGTGATCCCGCTGGTGCGTGGCGGCGACATGATCAACCGTCTCGAGGACGTCGTCGAGCGTGGCGGGCTGGCGACGCTGCTGGCTGACCGTGACCTCGGACGCAAGGGCCCGGTCGTGGAGTTCTTCGGCGAGCCATGCCGGCTGCCACCGGGGACCGCGGTCCTCGCACGTCGGACGAAGCGGCCCGTCGCGATCGCGGCGTTCGTCACCCAGGGCGACGGCTGGCGCGGCGTGATCCAGGAGGTCGTCGACATCTCGCACCTGTCGGTCGAGGACGGCACGCAGCGGATCGCCCAAGGGCTCGAAGACCTCATCGGCCGCTACCCGGAACAGTGGCACGTGTTCGTGCGGAACTGGTTGGTCGAACGGGAGCCGGATCACCCCGCGCTCCAGAAGCGCTGAGGGGTGCACGTCGCGCTCGTCTCCCCGTACGACCTCGCCGTCCCCGGCGGGGTGCAGGCGCATGTCACGGCCCTGGCCCATGAGCTCCTCGCCGTCGGGGACGACGTCACGGTCATCTCGCCCGGCGTCGACTCCGATCCACCCGCCGACGCCGTCGACCGTCGGATCGACGTCGTCCGGGTCGGTGCCACCGCGAAGGTCTCCTTCAACGACTCACAGGCACCGCTCGCCCTCTGGCCGGCCGCTGCCTACGAGGTCGCAAGCACGCTGAAGAAGATCGCACCTGAGGTCGTCCACGTCCACGAGCCCGCCGTCCCGTGGGTGTCGCTCGCGGCCACCGTCCGCAGCCCGGCACCGGTCGTCGGCACCTTCCACGCCTGGTCGGACTCGGACCGCATCTACCGGATGGCGCGCCCCGTCATCAGGCCGCTGCTGCGCAAGATCGCCATCCGCCTGGCGGTCAGCCCGGCGGCTCGCGACTACCACGCGGGCGCGCTCGGCTGGAGCACGGGCTCCTTCCGTGTCGTCCCGAACGCGGTCCACGTGTCACGGTTCCGTGACGCCGAGCCCTTCCCGCGCGACGGTGACGCCGCAGACCCGACGTTGCTGTTCGTCGGGCGCATCGAGAAGCGCAAGGGCCTCGCGACGCTGATCGCCGCGTTCCTGCAGCTGAAGGCGAGCCGTCCGGACCTGCGGCTCCTCGTGGTGGGAGACGGACCGGAACGGGACGAATGCCAGGCGATGCTCCCGGGGCGACTACGCGACGACGTCACGTTCCTCGGGCGTGTCGAGGCCGATGATCTGCCTCGCTGGTACCGCTCGGCCGACGTCTATGTCGCGCCGGCGCTCGGCGGTGAGTCGTTCGGGATCGTCCTGCTGGAAGCCATGGCCGCCGGGACCGCCGTGGTCGCATCCGACATCCCCGGATACCGGACGGTCGTGGACGATCGGGTCACCGGGATGCTCGCGGACCCTGGGGATCCGAGCTCCCTCGCGGGGGTGCTGGCGGGGGTCCTGGACGGGGCGAGCCTCCGCGGCTCGTTGGTCGCCGCTGCTCGCGACACGGCCAAGGCTCATGACTGGCCCATCGTGGCGTCACGGGTGCGCGAGGCGTACCGCGACGCGATCCGCCGCCGCTGAGGCCGGGTGGTCGTTGGTCGGTGGTGCCGGGACACCGCAGCGATAGGGTCCGCAGCGCCGTCCGTTCCCGTCTCTCAGGATCTGTCATGTGGCCGACAATCTTGGTCCTCGTCATCCTCGCGCTGCTCGTCGGCGGAGCGCTGGTCGCGATCTACAACCGGCTGGTCGGGCTGCGCAACGCCGTCGACGAGGCATGGGCTGGCGTGGACGTCGAGCTGCGTCGCCGCCATGACCTGATCCCGAACCTGGTCAACACCGTGAAGGGCTACGCGGCCCACGAGGCCGGCACCTTCGAGGCCGTCACCGCCGCCAGGGCGGCTGCGGTCGCGGCGGGCAGCGTCGGCGGACAGGCCGAGGCTGAGCAGGGTCTGACCCGAGCGCTGCGGAGTCTGTTCGCCGTCGCCGAGGCCTACCCGCAGCTCCAGGCGGACGAGAACTTCCGTCAGCTCCAGTCGGAGCTGTCGAACACCGAGGACCGGGTCAGCCGGGCGCGGGCCACCTACAACGGTGGGGTCCGTGCCTACGAGACGGCGCGCGAGGTCTTCCCCGCGAACCTGATCGCCGGGATGCTCGGCTTCACCGAGCGTGACTACTTCGAGGTGACGGACCCGGAAGCCCGTGGCCCCGTCACCGTCGAGTTCTGAAACCAGGATGCCCGTGACCCGCCCCCGCCTCTCCCTGTTCCTGTCCGCTTCGGTCCTGACGCTCTCCGTCGCCGCGTGCGGCATCACGACGAGCGGAGCGCTGGAGCCGGCGCCGACGCCGACCGTGACCGTCACCGTCACCGAGACGCCGACCGCAACCCCGACGCCGACCCCCGAGCCGGACCCGGTCTTCGCCTTCCCGCTGACGGGGCGCGAGACGACCGATGAGGCGGCGACGCTGGCGCCGAGCGTGCTGGTGAAGATCGACAACCATCCCAAGGCGCGCCCGCAGACCGGGGTCACCGAGGCGGACGTCGTCTACGAGGAGCTCGTCGAGGGCGGCGCGACCCGGCTCATGATCATCCTCCAGTCCCGTCTGCCCGAGGTGGTCGGACCGATCCGATCCGCCCGGCTCGTCGATGCGCTCATCGCGCCGGCCCACGCCGCCGTCTTCGCCTACTCCGGAGCTCGTGACGACGTCAACGTCACCCTGCGCCGCGCCGGGCTCGCCCTGCTGGTCGACGACGACGACGGCTTCCCCTTCTACCGCGGACGCCACCGACAAGCGCCGAACAACCTCTACGCGGACGCGAACGTGCTCCTCGAGCAAGGTCGGAACAAGCAGGGCGTTGCCGAGACGACCGCCCCCGCGTTCCTCTTCGACGCGGAGCTGCCGGCGAACCCCGCCGGATGCCCGAAGCCGGTCGACGTCAGCATCAGCGGGCGCGTGGACGGGGAGAAGATCGACGAGACCTGCTTCCGCGACGGCATGCGGACCACGTTCAACATGAGCAAGTACGCCCGCATCGTCTGGGAGTGGGACGCCGAGGTCGAGGGCTTCCGCCGCTTCTTCAACGAGGTCGAGCAGGGCTCCGAGGTCCCGGACGTCGAGCTCGTCCTGGACAACGTGGTGCTCATGGGCATGCAGGTCGGCGCCGGTGGATGCTGCGACGTGACCGGTGCGTCCTTCACGCACACTGACGCGATCGGGGAGGGCGAAGCGATCGTCCTTCGCGACGGCGTCGCGATCCCTGCGTTGTGGAGCAAGCCGGACGCAGCCACCCACTACAGCTTCACGACGCGAGACGGCACGCCGCTGCCGCTCGACGTCGGGTCGACCTGGATGCACCTCATGCCACGGGGCAACCTTCCCGGCTGACGTGCGCTCGTACCACTGCGACGCTGATCGGCTTCGTCCACGAGCCCATGGGCCTCGTACCCTCATCGGCCCACACGCACGACCCACCGAGGTCCCTCATGTCTTCCCCCGAATCGCTCTCGCAGACCGGCACCACGCGCGTCAAGCGCGGTCTCGCCGACATGCTCAAGGGCGGCGTCATCATGGATGTCGTCACCCCGGAGCAGGCCCGCATCGCTGAGGACGCCGGCGCGGTCGCCGTGATGGCGCTCGAGCGCGTTCCCGCCGACATCCGCAAGGACGGCGGCGTCGCCCGCATGTCCGACCCGGACATGATCGACAGCATCATCGCGGAGGTCTCGATCCCCGTCATGGCCAAGGCTCGCATCGGCCACTTCGTCGAGGCGCAGGTCCTCCAGTCGCTGGGCGTGGACTACATCGACGAGTCCGAGGTCCTCACGCCGGCCGACGAGGCCAACCACATCGACAAGTGGGCGTTCGACGTGCCGTTCGTCTGTGGGGCGACCAACATCGGCGAGGCGCTCCGTCGCCTCGGCGAGGGCGCCGCGATGATCCGCTCGAAGGGAGAGGCCGGCACCGGGAACGTCGTCGAGGCGACCCGCCACATGCGCTCGATCAACGCCGCGATCCGCAAGATCGCCACAATGGACGAGGTGGAGCTCTACGCGGCGGCGAAGGACTTCCAGGCGCCGCTCGACCTCGTCCGAGAGATCGCCGAGAACGGCCGCCTCCCCACGGTGCTCTTCACCGCGGGCGGCATTGCCACCCCGGCCGACGCTGCCATGATGATGCAGCTCGGCGCGGACGGCGTGTTCGTCGGCTCCGGCATCTTCAAGTCCGGCAACCCCGAGCAGCGTGCCCGCGCGATCGTCGAGGCGACCACGCACTTCGACGACGCCTCCGTGATCGCGAAGGTGTCGCGCAACCTCGGTGAGGCCATGGTCGGGATCAACCTCGACGACCTCGCCGACTCCCAGCGCTACGCCGGCCGAGGCTGGTGAGCAGGCCTCCTCGGCGGGCGTGGGTCCCGGGTTCCCGCATCGTCGGTGAACCCGAACGGCCCGTTCCGCCCGAGGGCGCGCCCCTGGTCGGCGTGCTGGCCCTGCAAGGCGATGTCTACGAGCACCTCAACGCCCTCGCGCGCTGCGGTGCCCATGCGTCGCGTGTGCGCTCGGTCGCGGACCTCGCGCGGGTCGAGGCGCTCGTCATCCCGGGCGGCGAGTCCACGACCATCGGGAAGCTGCTCGGCCTGTTCGACATGATGGAGCCGCTCCGCGAGCGGGTCAGGGCCGGGATGCCGGTGTTCGGCACGTGTGCGGGGATGATCCTGCTGTCCGACCGGCTCGACCAGGACTTCGACCAACCGGTCATCGGCGGGCTCGACGTGACGACGCGTCG
>CBDTYW010000225.1:0-6162 GCA_965364735.1 uncultured Nitriliruptoria bacterium | reverse complement strand
TGGGGTGGTGCGTGGCGTGTGGCACCGCGCACCTACGCTCCATGTCGGCCGTGAACCGCGCGGCCTGACGTCATCGCCGTGGAGAGCTTCGCGTGGACCAGCGCAGTCCTGGGCGCAGCGCCCGACGCATCGCCCGAGCCGTGGCGACCGTGGTGCTGCTGGCAGCGTGCTCGTCGGAGGCAGGGGTTCGCACCTCCGAGGCACCGGCACCGTCGGGGCCGGTGCCAGCGGCCGATGCCGTGCTCGCTGATGCGGGATGGCCGGAGGTCGCGGCGTGGATCACGGCCGCCGGGGCCGCGACCGGGGAGCCGATTCTGGTCAACGCGTTCGCGTCCTGGTGTGTGCCCTGCGAGGAAGAGCTGCCGGTGCTCGTGGCGCTGGCCGACGAGCTCGACGACGTCACGTTCCTCGGCGTCAACCACGAGGACGGCCGCGCTGCGGGGCAGGCCATGATGGACCGCCTCGGCGTGGACTACGCGACGGTGTTCGACCGGGACGGCGAGGTCGTCCGAGCCGTCGGCGGTCGGTCGATGCCCACGACGGCCCTGTTCTCGCCGAGCGGCGAGCTGCTCCAGATCCGTGAGGGCGGCGTCACCCGTGAGGAGCTGCTGGGGTGGATCCGCGCTTCGCGATGATCGCCTCGGCAACTCGTGAGGCGGGTGGCCGTCCGAGCTGTGCGCTCATCCACGCCGTGACGTCGACGAGTCGCTCGAGATCCACGCCGGTCTCGACGCCCGAGCCGTGCAGCGCATAGACGAGGTCCTCGGTGGCGAGGTTGCCCTTCGCGCCCGGCGCGTAGGGGCAGCCGCCCAGCCCGCCCGCGGACGAGTCGGCGATCGTGATGCCCTCCTCGAACGCGGCGAGCGTGTTCGCCAGGCCCTGCCCGTAGGTGTCGTGCAGGTGCACGGCGACGCGGTCGAGGTCGGCAACGTCTGCCACCGCGTGGACCAGCGCGCGGGTCTCGCCGGGGGTGCCGACGCCGACGGTGTCGCCGAGCGAGATCTCGTCCGCTCCGAGCTCGAGCATCGCTGCGACGACACGGGTGACGTCGCTGAGCGGGACGTCGCCCTGGAACGGACACCCGAGCACCATCGAGACGTAGGCGCGGACGCGGACGTCCTCGGCCTTGGCGCGGGCGATCACCGGGGCGAACATCTCGAGGGACTCGGCGATCGAGCGGTTCAGGTTCTTCTGGCTGAACGCCTCGCTGGCAGCGCCGAAGACCGCGATCTCCTTCGCGCCGGCCAGCAGGGCAGCGTTGAGCCCTCGGTCGTTCGGCACGAGGACCGGGTACCGGACCCCCTCGCGCGGCGTGATCGCCGCCATGACCTCGGCGCCGTCGGCCAGCTGCGGCACCCACTTCGGATGCACGAACGAGGTGGTCTCGACGATGCTCAGCCCGGTGTCCGACAGCCGGTCGATGAACTCGACCTTCACGTCGGTCGGCACGACGCCGGCCTCGTTCTGCAGGCCGTCTCGCGGCCCGACCTCGACGATGGTGACGCGGGGAGGGAGGCTCACGGGGTCAGTCCTCGTCCGCGGTGAAGGACAGCAGCAGCTGACCGGCGTCCACGGTGCTGCCCGCCGTGACGTGGACGGCGTCCACCGTTCCGTCGGTCGGCGCGATGATCGGCTGCTCCATCTTCATCGCCTCGACGACGACGAGCGTCGTGCCCGCGGTGACGTGCTGGCCGTCTGCGACGTTGACGGCGATGACGGAGCCAGGCATGGGTGCCTGGAACGCCGCGTCGCCGGCGAGGGCGCCCAGGTCGGCATGCCGAGTCGGAGCAGGCGTGGTGACCCGGTGGACGCGGCCGTCCGCGTGGACCCACACGTCGTCGTCATCGCGGGACGTGGCGACCACGAGCTGGACCTGCCCGCCGGGTCGCCCGTCATGGCCGATCGGGGTGACGTGGGCGCGCCGGGCGCGGCCACGTCCGCGCGTGAGCCGGCGGATGCTGACCGTGTGGGCGTCTTCGCCGACGCGGACCACGACGTCGTCCGTCGTCGCCGTCGTGACGAGCGCAGGGGGACCGTCATCGAAGCGCACGACCTGTCCGCCGACGCCGCTCGCGCGCCACGGCCCGATCGTGGAGAACGGGTCGGGGCGAGTCCGCTGACGCAGCCGGGCTGCGGGGCGCTTCGCGCGAACGGCAGCTGCCGCCGCGAGCGCTGCTGCTGACGGGGCGGCCGTCGACGCGCTGATGTCGTGTTCGTCGAGGAACGCGGTCGTGACGTCGCCCTCCGCGAACGCCGGATGTCCGACGACGTCGGCGAGGAAGCCGAGGTTGGTGTTCACGCCGAAGAGGCGCGTGTCCGCGAGCGCGGCGAGCATCGCGGTGATGGCCGCGTTCCGGTCGTCGGCGTGGACGATGATCTTCGCGAGCATGGGGTCGTAGAAGCGGCTGACCTCGGCCCCGACGCCGTCGTCGACGCGAGCGCCGGCCGGCGGAGACCAGTCCAGCACGGTGCCCGTCTGTGGGAGGAAGCCGTTGGCCGGGTCCTCGGCGTAGAGCCGCACCTCGAGCGCGTGACCGGTGAAGGTGATCTCATCCTGGGTCTTCGGCAGCGCCTGGCCCGCCGCGACCGCCAGCTGCCAGGCGACGAGGTCCGTGCCGGTGACGAGCTCGGTGACCGGGTGCTCGACCTGCAGCCGCGTGTTCATCTCGAGGAACGCGAAGCGGCCGTCCTCGCCGAGGATGAACTCGACGGTGCCCGCTCCGACGTAGTCGACGGCCCGCGCGGCGGCCACCGCCGCGGCCGCCATCTCGGCGCGCAGGGCGTCGTCGAGCGCGGGCGACGGGGTTTCCTCGACGACCTTCTGATGACGTCGCTGGACCGAGCAGTCGCGTTCCCCGAGGTGGACGACGTTGCCGAAGGTGTCGCCGAAGACCTGGAGCTCGATGTGGCGCGGTCGCACGATCAGCTGCTCGAGCAGGAGCTGGTCGTCGCCGAAGGCGTTGCGCGCCTCACGGCGTGCGGCGAGCAGCGCATCCGGGAGATCCGCCGCGCTGTGGACCGCGCGCATGCCCTTGCCGCCGCCGCCGGCGACGGCCTTCACGAGCAGGGGGAAGCCGACCTGCGCGTCGGCGACCGCCAAGATCTCGTCATCCGTCAGGTTGCCCTCGATGCCCTGTACGACCGGGACGCCGTGCTCGCGCATCAGCACCTTCGCCGCGGCCTTGTCGCCCATGAGCACGATCGTTTCCGGTGCGGGTCCGATCCAGGTGAGCCCGGCGTCACCCACGGCGCGGGCGAAGTCGGCGTTCTCGCTGAGGAAGCCGTAGCCGGGGTGGATGGCCTGGGCTCCCGTCTGCTGCGCAGCCTCGAGGATCCTGCGCGTCACGAGGTAGGACTCGGTGGCCGGGGCGGGGCCGATGTGGACCGCCTCGTCGCACGCACGGACGTGCGGAGCGTCGCGGTCCGCGTCGGAGAACACCGCGATCGTGCGGATGCCGAGCTCTCGGCACGTCCGCGCGATGCGGACAGCGATCTCGCCGCGGTTGGCGATCAGCACGGAGTCGAACACGCGTCGTCCTTGGTCATCGGCGGAGCGCATGAGGGGGCCACTGTGCCGCAGCACGGGACGAACGGCAGGGACCTGACGCTTGCGGGACCGCATCACACGGTCCAGTGTTGCGGGCAACGACGAAGAGGGGCAACCAGATGCAGGGCATGAAACAGTTCTTGGCATCCGCAGCGATCGGCGCGTTGGTGCTCGCCGGCTGCAGCACGGATCCCGGCGCGTCGCCGACACCGACCGAGACGATCACCGAGACCGTCACCGCGACGCCGACCGCGACGCCCACCCCGACGTCGACGTCGGCCCCCGTCGACGTGTGTGCGTCGCTGCCGTCCACGGCGGATCAGCTCGCCTTCATCTTCGTGTCCGCTCCGGCGCCGGGAACGATCGTCAGCGACGGGTTCACCGTGACCGGATGCTCCAACTCCTTCGAGGCCAGCTACCAGTGGGACGTGCAGGACCACGACGGGGTGGTCATCGACGACGGCTTCGGCACGGCCTCGTGCGGGACGGGCTGCGTCGGCACGTTCAGCTTCACGGTGGTCCTCGACTCGGTCCCGACGACGCAGACGGTGATCTCGCTGCGGGTGTTCGAGTCCTCCGCCCGGGACGGCTCACCGGTCCACGTCAACACGATCCCGCTCATCTTCCAGCCGTGACCTTGCGTGCGCCAGCCGCACTGTCGCGAGCTGGTGCATGCGGGTCGAGGCGGCCCGTGCGTGTCCTCCATGAAGGAGGGGACACCACATGCACACCCTGTATCCCGCCGCACGTCTCGGGGCGTCCGACCTGTTCGAGGCGCTGATCGTGGCGGCACGATCAACGTCCGAGCGAGCCCGCACCACCAGTCAGCCGTCGGCGCGCTCCAGGAGCCGACGTTCCCGCGACGTTCCCGCCGCGTTCGAGGACTTCGTCCGGGAGGCGCACCCGCGGCTCGTCGCCGCGGTCACCCTGCGGACCGGCGAAGCTGGTCTGGCTGAGGAAGCCGTCCAGGAAGCGCTGATCCGAGCCGCATCCCGCTGGGAGCAGGTCCGGGGCATGGAGGCTCCCGGCGGCTGGGTCTACCGGGTCGCCGTCAACCAGGCGACCTCCACGTTGCGCCGACGGAAGCTCGAACGGCGGCTGCGAGCGAGGCTCGCCACCGAGGACGTCCACCACGACCCGGACACGGCAGTGCAGCTCGCCGTCCGCGAGGCCGTCAGCTCCCTGCCCGTCGGGCAGCGCGACGCCGTCGCCTGCGTCGACCTGCTGGGCATGACGACGGCGCAGGCCGCCGACCACCTGAACCGCTCCGTCGACGCCGTCCGTGGGCTCCTGGAACGCGGGCGAGCGCAGGTGAGGGAGCTCCTCGCCGAACCCACCGGCCCGTCCGTGGCCCGCACGTCCCAGAAGGGGGCCGACGTCGACGTCGGGGTGGGCGGCGCGGAGTCGCTCGTGCGGGGCGTGGGCTTCATGCGAGCAGCCGACGGGCTTCAGGTCTGGGTCGCCCACGGCGAGGACGTCACCCGCCGGCCCGTCAACGGGCCGCGCAACCTCGCCAGCGAGCTCGTCCCCGAGCCGCAGGGGATCGGCGAAGGCGCGGGCGTGTCGTTCGACGAATGGGCGGACGCTGGAGGGGTGGTCGTCGCGAACCGTCGTCACGAGGACGGGTACGACGAGTCCGCCGTCCTGACCGCCGACGGCTGGCGCCTCCTCGACGAGCCGGGCCTGATCGCGGTCCGGCGACGCTGAGCCGGGCAGTCGACGTCGCGCCGCCCACCCGGCGGCGCGACTCGTCATGCCGGACGGTGCGCCTCGGGGCCTGCGCCTGCGTACCGTTGGCGCCTCCGCCGACCGAACGCAGGCCGAGGATCGTGATGTCGACCACCACCGCACCGCCCGCCGGTCCAGCCCTGTCATCGAAGGTCGACCCGACTGACCCCGCGTTCGTCGCGAACGCTGACCACCACGGGGCGCTCGCCGTCGATCTGCGGGCGCAGCTCGCCAAGGCCGCGCTGGGCGGGTCCGAGCGGTCTCGCGAGCGCCACGTGTCGCGTGGGAAGCTGCTGCCGCGCGAGCGCGTCGAGGCGCTGCTCGACCCGGGCACGCCGTTCCTGGAGCTGTCGGCGCTCGCCGCCCACGGCCTCTACGACGGCGACGCGCCCGGCGCGGGGCTCATCACCGGGATCGGCCGGGTGTCGGGTGTCGAGTGCATGATCGTCGCGAACGATGCCACGGTGAAGGGTGGGACCTACTTCCCGATGACGGTCAAGAAGCACCTGCGCGCCCACGACATCGCCCGCGAGAACCGGCTGCCGTGCATCTACCTGGTCGACTCCGGCGGGGCCTTCCTCCCGAAGCAGGACGAGGTCTTCCCGGACCGCGACCACTTCGGCCGCATCTTCTACAACCAGGCGACGCTGTCCGGTCTCGGGATCCCGCAGATCGCCGTCGTGATGGGCTCGTGCACGGCCGGCGGGGCGTACGTCCCCGCCATGAGCGATGAGACGATCATCGTCCGCGAGCAGGGCACGATCTTCCTCGGCGGCCCGCCGCTGGTGAAGGCCGCGACCGGCGAGATCGTGTCCGCGGAGGACCTCGGGGGAGGCGACCTGCACGCGCGCACGTCGGGGGTCGTCGACCATCTCGCCGTCGACGAC
>CBDTYW010000224.1:0-6185 GCA_965364735.1 uncultured Nitriliruptoria bacterium | reverse complement strand
GGTGATCCTTGTCTGCGAGGATGCCGCGCCATGTGGCGTGGCATCTGGGTGACGGACCACGCGCGTGCGTGTGAACAGCCGGGGTGCTGGTCGTGCGCCCAAGGCGCACCCGCGTTCAGAGGGCGCGCGTTCTCCCGCCAGCGGCGCGGTGATCTCCCCGCCGGAGGTCAGGGTCTCCCCGGCGCACGTCCGGATAGGTTCACCGGCCGCGATGTCCGTCCACGAGACCCACGGGGTGATCGCCGACATGACGCGTCCGCTGAGCTCACCGTCCACCGACGCCCCCGCAGCCGCCGGCACCGCCGTGCGCCGGCTCGGCGAAGCGCTGCTGTGGGCGAACGCCGACGGCGTCGACGACGAGGCGCTGCTGACGGTCGCCGCGGACGTCGACGCGATCGTGGCCCGGCTCGGCGTCGATCCGGTGGCACGCGCGCCAGGTCCGTGGGCACACGGCTCGCGCGGGATGGCCGAGCCGGTCACCTCGCCGGTCAACGCCATCGCCCCGCCGTTGCCGCTCGTCGGAGACGACGACGGCGTGCACGGCCGGACGGTGCTCAGCATCCTGCACCAGGGCCGTGCCGGCTACGCCCACGGCGGCGTGACCGCGATGCTGCTCGACCACACGCTCGGCGTTGCGGCGTGGTGGGGCGGGTCGACGGGGATGACCCGCAGCATCGAGGTCGAGTACCTGCGCCCCGTCCCGCTCGGCGTCGAGATCGAGGTGTGGGGCCGATTGGCGTCGTCGGAGGGACGCGTCGGGACGGCCGAGGGCGGCATCCGTCAGGCCGGCGTCGATCTCGTGCGTGCCAGCGGCGCCTTCATCGAGCCACGCGCGGGGCGCCCCGGCGCGTTCGACGCCGAGGGCTGACTCGGCGTCATGGAGCGCTGGCTGCGTTGTGATCGCCGGTGGGGCATGTATGGATTGCTGGCTGCGAGCGCATGGATTGCTGGTAGCGGAAGTCGTGCAGTTCCTCGGCCCGGCCGATCGCCCGGACTGGTTTGCGGCCTACCTCCGCACCGTCGTGGATCGGGAGGCTCGTGGAACCCGCGATGTGGCACGTCCGGCCGATCTCCAGCGGATCGTCCGCGCTGTGGCGGCAACAGCATCCTCCCCGCTCAACGTCAGCGGCCTGTCCAATGAGCGCGGCATCCCCCGACAGACGCTTGACGATCATCTCGAGCTCCTCGAGCGGGTCTTCCTCATCCGACGGCTTCCCGCATGGACCACGCCGGCCCTCGGTTCGCTGACGAAGGCACCACGCCTCGTGCTCACGGATTCCGGTCTTGCTTGTGCCGTGCTCGGGCTCGACGCGGCGCAGCTCGTGGACCCGCTCCGGGCGGACGTCGGCGGCATGTGGGAGACGTTCGTGGCCAACGAGCTGCTCCGTCACGCCAGCTGGTCATCGGATGTCGCGCGCATCGGTCACGTTCGAGCCCAGGGTGGCCGGCACGAGGTCGACCTGATCGCGGAGCTCCGTGACGGTCGGATCGTCGCCATCGAGGTGAAGCGCACGCCGTCGCCGTCGAAGTCCTCGTTCGGCGGACTGGCTTGGCTTCGTGACCGGATCGGTGATCGGTTCGCACACGGCGTCGTGCTCTGTCGGACCCCAGAGGTGCTGCCGTTCGGCGACCGGCTGACGGCAGCACCGCTGTCCACGCTCTGGGCCTGAACCGTCCCACCGTCGGCGGGGCGCGAGAGGTGCGCGGGAACTCGTGCGATCAGACGTCAGGCGAGCGGGGCGATGATCTCCTCGCCGAAGCGCAGCGTCTCCTCGGTGCGGGCCCTCAGCAGGTCGCCGCCGTGCTTCGCGGGGTCGGCGAAGAGCCAGGGCGCCCACATCATCGCGGTGACGCCGAGCTCCTCGAAGCGCCGGTAGAGGCCCAGCGACGGGGTCTCGTAGAGCGACAGGATGATCTCGAACGGCGCGCCGGCTTCGTCGGTCTCGGCGCGGGCGGCGAGGACCTCGGCGACCTTCGCCTCCGCGTCCTCGGGGGCGTAGCCGACGCCGACCCAGCCGTCGCCGAGCGTGACCGCGCGTCGGATCGCTGCGGGGGAGTGCCCGCCGACCAGCACGGGGACCTTGGCGGGCGGGCGCGGCTCCATACGGACCTCCGGGAAGCTCACGTGCTCGCCGTCGAACGACGCCCACTCGTCGGTCCAGAGCGCGCGCATCGCCGGGATCATCTCGTTGAGGCGCTTGCCGCGCGTCGAGAAGTCGAAGCCTGTCGCGTCGTACTCCTCACGCGACCAGCCGACCCCGACGCCGATGCCGACGCGGCCGCCGGAAAGGGCAGACGCGGTGCCGACCTGCTTGGCCAGCGCGAGGGTCTCGCGGCTCGGGGCGATCGAGATGTTGGTCGAGAAGTGCAGGCTCGTCGACACTGCCGCCATGTGGGCGATCGTCACGAACGGGTCCGGCCACATCGTCGCCGGCGTCCACATCGGCTGACCATCGGGCGTGTAGGGGTACTCCGACTCGAGCGTGCGCGGGTAGAAGAGGTGATCGCTCACCGCGACCCCGGTGAACCCGGCCTGCTCCGTCGCCTGCACGAGCGGGGTGAGGTGGGCGAGCGGGTCGAGGAAGGCGATGGCCTGCCAGAACTTCACGGTGAGCCTTGCGATGGAGGGGTGGCAGGTGGGGAGGCCCTCGACGGTAGAACAGGTTCTTGCCGGCGCGGGAATCGTCGGCCCGCTCACTACGGTGCGCGGAGTTCGACCGACGACGTGGAGCAGACGATGACCGGACCGCAGCGGGTGGCGCTCGTCGTCGGGTCGGCCGGCGGCATCGGTCGGGCGATCGCGGAGCGGCTCGTCGAGGGTGGCTGCAAGGTCGTGCCCGCAGACCTCGCGAGGCAGGAGCCGCTCGGGACGATGGTCGGGGTGAAGCTCGACGTGACGGACGCACAGAGCTGGGCTGACGTCGTCGGAGCGGTCGCAGGACAGCTCGGCCGGATCGACATCCTCGTCAACGCCGCCGGCATCTTCGACGTCGCTTCGCTGGAGGACACGACCGAGGAGGACTACCGCAAGATCATCGACGTCAACCAGGTCGGCACGTTCCTCGGCATGCAGGCCGCCGCGGCCGCCCTCGGAGCATCCTCGACCGGGCCCGGAACCCCGGGCGCGACCTCGATCGTCAACATCGCCTCGATCGCCGGCCTCCGGGGCGGGGTCGGGATGACCGCCTACGCCGCGTCCAAGGCAGCCGTCATCGCGATGACCCAGACCGCCGCTCTCGAGCTCGCGCCGCGGGGCGTCCGCGTCAACGCGGTGTGCCCGGGCGGGATCGACACCCCGATGGCGCGCACCGGCGTCATGGAGGGCCGCGACTGGGCGAAGACCTACGCGCGGCAGGCCGTCCCGCGCATCGGCACGCCGCGGGAGGTCGCCGACGTCGTCGCGTTCCTCGCGTCCCCCGAAGCCGCGTTCGTCACGGGGGCCGCATGGTCGATCGACGGCGGGGCGCTGCTCGGCCGCGCCCCGCACGGCTGACGCAGATCCCTCACGGCAACATGGGCGGTGTTGGTGTCAGACGCTGCGGAGGCCGTTCGCGACGATCGCGTCGCGGACGAAGGCGGCGAGGCCGGGCTCGCGATCGTCGTAGTGCGCCGTGAACCGCTCGTCCATGACGTACATCTCACCGAGGTTCGCGTGCATGTCGTGTGAGCACGGGTAGTACCAACGTTCGATGTGCAGCCGAAGGCCCTCGGCGGCGTCCATCGCGCCTTCCGACTCCGCGGGGTCGCCAGCCCGCAGCACCTGCGCGATGGCCTCCTCGCGCTCGGCCTGCTCGGCCTTGATCGTGACCCAGTCGTCCGTGGTGTACTCCGACGTGCGTCGACGCGACGTCGCCCACTGGTCGGTGTCGCCCCAGCGCTCCTCCGCCTCCGCAGCGCGGGACTGGTGCTCCTCCGGGGAGGTCTCGTCGAAGACCTCGAACATGGCTCGGTCATTCATGGTCCGGACTCCTCAGGCTTGGAACTCGCGGTCAATCGGGCTGACGACGGCAACCGTCGTCAGCGGGTTGCGACAGGGGCCACCAACCCGCCGGTCGCACCGGTGACCGGTTCCGGGGTGGCGGACAGCTGGAAGGTCCAGCGACGCTCGAGGGCGCATGCGGCTGCGAGGCTCTCCAGCATGAAGTTCTGTCCTTGCAGCAGTCCCATGTGGACGAGGTGCAGGACATGGACCGGCAGCCAGCCGTCGGCGTCGGCGGCGGGGAAGACCTCGAAGGTGAGGTTGTCGGTGGCGACGGCCGCGACGTCGCGCGCGTGGAACCATGCAGGCGCCTCGATCGAGAGCCCGGAGGACGGGAAGGCATACCCCATGCGGTCGCCGTCGAGGAACGCCTCGACCTGCCCGGTGCGCACCAGCACGACGTCGCCCGGCTCGAGGTCGATCCCGGTCATCGCCAGCGCCGTGTCGAGGTCGCCCGCGCCGATCGCGTGTCCCGGCTCCAGCCGCTCGACGCCCCGCGCGCGGGGGATGTCGAGCAGCACGCCGCGGCTGATGAGCGCGCCGACCCGGTCGATCCCGCAGCGTGCAGCGCCCTTCTCGGTGATCGAGGACGCGGGGAAGCCGTTGTAGAGCTGACCACCTGCCGAGACATGGGCGAGCGCGTCCCAGTGCGTGGCAGCCTGCAGGCCGAGCGACATGCGATCATCCGAGGTCGCGAACGCTTCCGGGTCGTTCGTCATCGCATCGTTGATCGCGATCATCTGCAGGACCGGGTTGTCCCGCCCGGGGATCAGACCGATCTGCGGACCGTGCTCGTCGAGCGGCATGGCAAGGCAGTGCTGCTCGCCGGTGACGATCGCGGCCGCGCCGCGTCGGATCGCGGCGGCGTCGATGAGGTTCAACGTCCCGCGCTCGTCGTCGTCGCCCCAGCGGCCGCGGTTGGAGACCTGCGCCGCGAGGGCGATGACGTGGTCAGGAAGCGGCACGGGGATGCTCCGGCGTTGTCGGACGGACAGCGACTGTGCCACACACCCCCACCACGGTGCCCTGAACAACCGGCGGCGAGTGAGAATCTGACGGGTCGTCAGGTAGCGTCCGAAGGGTGTCAGCAGGCTGTCCGGGCCTGAAGGCGCCTGAGCAGCCGAGCCGACGGAGCGAACGATGAGCGCCACGATGGCCGCACCGAGCGATCGCGTCGGTGGCCCCGACGCGGGCCGCCTCGACCTCGAGTTCACACCGGCTCAGCAGGCGTTCCGCTCCGAGGTCCGCGCCTGGCTCGACGCGAACCTGCCCAGCCCGCCGCTCACGCCGGCCGGCACCCCCGAGGGCTTCGCTCAGCACCGTGCGTGGGAGCGCACGCTCGCCGAGGCCGGGTACGCAGCGATCCACTGGCCGACCGAGTACGGCGGTCGGGGCGCGGGCGTCGTCGAGCAGGCGATCTTCGAGGAGGAGTACCAGCTTGCCGGGGGACCGGAGCGGGTCACGGTCGTCGGCCACAACCTGCTCGGTCCGACGCTGATGCGCTACGCCACGGACGAGCAGAAGGCGCGCTGGCTCCCGACGACGCTCGACGCCAGCGTCATCTGGTCGCAGGGCTACTCCGAGCCCGAGGCCGGCTCCGACCTCGCGTCGCTGCGCTGCAGGGCCGTCGAGGACGGCGACGACTACGTCATCAACGGGCAGAAGATCTGGACGTCGCACGGGGTGTTCGCGGACTGGATCTTCGCGCTCGTCCGCACCGACAGCACCGGTCCGAAGCACGCCGGGATCACGTTCATCTGCCTCCCGATCGACACGCCCGGCGTCGAGGTCCGCCCGATCGTCCAGCTCGACGGACACACCGGGTTCGCCGAGGTCTTCTTCACCGACGCCCGCGCGCCCAAGGACAACGTCGTCGGCGAGGTCGGCGACGGCTGGCGCGTCGCGATGACGGCGCTCGAGTTCGAGCGCGATGCTCCGGCCGCAGCCCCGGCCCGGTACCAGCGCGATCTGGACGAGCTCGCCGCGATGGTCCGTGCCCGAGGACTGCTCGAAGACGCAGTCGTCCGCGACACCCTCGCGAAGCTGCATGTCCAGGTCGAGACGTATCGCCACCACGCGACGCGGACGCTCCGTCGACTCAGCAACGGCGAGGCCCTCGGCTCGGCGTCGTCCTTGACGAAGCTGCTCTGGTCCGAGCTCGAGCGCGACCTCTACGCGGCGGGGCGCGACCTGCTCGGCCCGGCCG
>CBDTYW010000223.1:0-6213 GCA_965364735.1 uncultured Nitriliruptoria bacterium | reverse complement strand
ACGTCGAACTTCAACCTGATCTCCGGCGTCTACCGGCCCACGGAGGGCAGCGTTCACGTCTTCGGGCAGCCGACGCTGGACATGACGCCCAACCAGATCGCTGACCGGGGAGTCGCGCGGACGTTCCAGAACATCGAGCTCTTCGAGAACCTCACGGTCGTCGAGAACCTGATGCTCGGCCGTCATCAGCACATCTCCTACGGGCCGATCGCGGCGATGCTGCGCACGAAGACCGTCCGAGAGCAGGAGATCGCGAACCGGGAGGTCGTCGAGCACATCATCGACTTCCTCGAGATCCCGCAGTTCCGGCAGTCCCTGGTCGGGATGCTGCCCTACGGCGTCCAGAAGCGCGTCGAGCTCGGTCGAGCCCTCGCCATGGAGCCGAAGGTCCTGCTCCTCGACGAGCCCGTCGCGGGCATGAACCTCGAGGAGACGCGCGACATGGCGCGCTACATCCTCGGGATCCAGCGCGAGCTCGGCGTCGCGATGATCCTCGTCGAGCACGACATGGGTCTGGTCATGGACCTCGCCGACCGCGTGCTCGTCCTCGACTTCGGTCAGGTCATCGCCTGCGACGTCCCGAAGGTCGTCCAGAACGACCCGGCCGTCATCGCCGCGTACCTCGGTGACGACGAGGACGACGATCCGATGCCTGACCAGGGGAGCGCAGCATGAGCCTCATGACCGACGCCTCCACGTCCGCGCTGGCCACCTCGAGCCCCGTGATCCGCCTGGCGCGCCACGCCAGCGAGCGATCCGACACCCCGGGCCTGTACTTCAAGGAGCTCGGGCTCTGGCACGCCGTCACGTTCCGCGAGTACCACTCACACGCCATCGACGTCGCGCACGCGCTCCTCGTGATGGGGATCGGCGTGGGGGATCGCGTTGCCGTGCACTCCGAGAACCGACCGGAGTGGGCCTACGCCGACTTCGGCATCCAGGCCATCCGGGCGATCTGCGTCGGGCTCTACCCGACGAACCCCGCGGCCGAGGTCGCGTACCTCCTGCGGGACTCCGGAGCTCGTGTCCTGATCGCGGAGGACCAGGAGCAGGTCGACAAGGTGCTCGAGGTCGATGCGAGCGAGCTGCCGGACCTCACCGTCATCGTCTACATCGATGCGCAGGGCGTGAACACCTACAACGACCCGAGGCTGATGTCGTGGGACGACTTCATCGCGACGGGGCGTGAGCACCGGCAGAGCAACTCGGGCGCCGTCGAAGCCGTCACCGCAGAGGCCCGCGTCGACGATGTCGCCGTGATGATCTACACCTCCGGCACGACCGGGCCGCCCAAGGGCGCGATGATCTCGATCCGCAACATCGAGTTCGCGATCGGCGAGGCGAACGGTCCGGGCGGGCTCATCACGCCGCCGGCGGGTCCCGACGATCTCTACGTCAGCTACCTGCCGCTGTGCCACGTGTACGAACGGCTCCTGACGTGCTGGCTCTCGATGGCGTCGGCGACACCGGTCTACTTCGCCGAGTCCGTCGCGAACCTCCAGGTCGACCTTCGTGAGGTCCAGCCGACAGTCTTCGTCGCCGTGCCGCGCATCCTCGAAAAGATGTACGCCGGCGTGAACGTGCGCATGTCCGCCGCCTCGAAGATCAAGCAGGCCAACTACGGCATCTGGTCGAAGGTTGCTGGCCGCATCGGCGAGACGCTGCGCGAGACCGGCGGCCAGCACACACCGATGACGCGGGTGCTCTACGCGATCGGGTGGGTCTTCCTCTTCCGCGCGCTCAAGGAGCGCCTCGGCCTGCGGCACTGTCGCATCGCCGTGAGCGGCGCCGCCCCGATCGCCCCGGAGATCCTGCTCTGGTTCATGGGCATCGGCGTGCCGATGGCCGAGGGCTACGGGATGACGGAGAACACCGCCATCGCCACCGCGAACCGGCTCGACGACTTCAAGCTCGGCACGGTCGGCACGCCGTACCCGGGCGTCGAGCTGAAGCTCGCCGAGGGCACCAACGAGATCCTGACCCGCCACGACGGGACCTTCGTCGGCTACTGGAACAAGCCGGAGAAGACCGCTGAGACGCTCACCGCTGACGGCTGGCTCATGACCGGTGACGTCGGTGAGTGGGTCGACGGCAAGTACCTCAAGATCGTCGACCGGATGAAGGACATCATCATCACGTCCGGCGGCAAGAACATCTCCCCGTCGGAGATCGAGAACAGCCTGAAGACGTCGCCGTTCATCGGCGAGGCGATCGTGGTCGGGGACGGACGCAAGTACCTGACCGCGCTGATCGGCATCGACCCGGACGTCGTCGGGGCGTGGGCGCAGTCCAAGGACCTCGCGTACACGACCTACCGCGACATCACCGAGAAGATCGACGTGATCGAGCTCATCGCGCGTGAGGTCGAGAAGACCAACGCGAAGTTCTCCTCCGTCGAGGGCATCAAGCACTTCCGGTTGCTGCCGAAGCTCCTCGACCACGAGGACGGCGAGGTGACGGCGACGCAGAAGATCAAGCGGTCCGCCATCGCGCAGATCTACGCGGACCTCATCGACGGGATGTACAAGTCGAAGGGAGCGGCGGCATGACCCAGTTCCTCCAGACGCTGGCCGGCGGGCTCTCGCTCGGCTCGATCTACGTCCTGCTCGCGCTGGGCTTCGTGATCATCTACCGCGCGACGAGCATCGTCAGCTTCGCGCAGCCCGCCGTGATGATCTTCGGCACCTACTGGACCGTCTACTTCGCGACCGTCATCGGCGTGAACTTCTGGATCTCGGTGGTGCTGGCCGCGATCATCGGCGCCGCCGGGGCAGCCCTGATCGAACGGGTCGTGCTGCGCCCGCTCGTCGGGCGACCGGAGTTCTCGGCGGTCATGGTGACCATCGGCATCGACATCGTGCTCCGCACGATCACCCACGACCTGATCGGCCTCCAGCAGCGTCAGACCGGCGACCCGTGGGGTCTGACCTCGATCCTGAACGTCCGGGGCGTCGCGATCGCGCACTCCGACATCGCCGCCTTCGTGGTCGCGATGGTGATCACGACCGTGCTGCTGACCGTCTATCAGCGCTCGCGCATCGGCCTGGCCATGCGCGCGACCTCGCTGGACCAAGAGGCAGCGATGGCTCAGGGCATCCCCGTCGGCCGCATGTTCGGTCTGGCCTGGGCGCTCGCGGGAGCGCTCGCCGCGGTGGCCGGGACCTTCCTCGCCTCCACCGGCAACAACGACCTGTCGCAGTCGACCTACGTCTTCGCGCTCAACGCCCTGCCGGTGATCATCCTCGGCGGCCTCGACTCGATCAAGGGCGCCGTGGTCGGCGGCTTCATCATCGGGATCGCGCAGGAGATGATGGCGATCTATCAGCCCAGCATCGCGCCGTGGCTCGGGGAGAACTTCTCGATCGTCACGCCCTACGCGGTGATGCTGCTCGTGCTGCTCGTGCGACCACACGGCTTGTTCGGCACGGCGGAAGTGAGGCGAGTATGAACCGCTCGACGACCCGAGGTCGCCCGCAGCTCTTCACGCGCTACGCGGACGAGATGGCGATCTTCAACACCACCAGCAAGCGTGTCGCGTTCGGCGTGCTGATGGTGGTCGCGCTGATCATCCCGTTCTCGCTCGGACGCTCCGATGCGCTGCTCGCGACCACGGCGCTGACCTACGCCATCGGCGCCCTCGGCCTGAACCTCATCTCCGGCTACGCCGGTCAGGTGTCGCTCGGGCATGCCTTCTTCGCCGGGATCGGCGCCTACACGGCGGTCTTCATCTCCTCACCCGCGCAGGACGGCCTCATCGGGCTGGGCATCACGAACCCGCTCGTCTGGATGCCCGTCGCCGGGCTCGTCGCAGCGTTGGTCGGCTATCTCGTCGCGCCGCTCGCGACCCGTCTCCGCGGCCTGTACCTCGGCATCGTGACGTTGGGGCTGGTGTTCCTCGGCGAGCACATCTGGCGTGACTGGCTGTCGCTGACCGGTGGCGACCTCGGCCGCAAGGGCGTCCAGGCCAACCTGTTCGGCCTCGACTTCAACGTGATCCGCGGCGAGATCTTCGGGGTCACGCTGGGCCGGGAGCAACGCCAGTACTTCCTCGCGCTGTTCGTGCTGGTCGTGCTCGGCTTCATGGCCAAGAACCTCGCCCGCTCGCGCACGGGGCGGTCGTTCTCCGCGATCCGTGACCAGGACGTCGCCGCCGAGGTGATGGGCGTCAACCTCAACAAGACCAAGCGCACCGCGTTCGCGATCTCGTCCTTCTACGCCGGCGTGGCGGGCGCGATGCTGGCGCTGATCGCCAGCAACGTCGTGCCCGTCACCTTCAACCTCCTGCTCTCGATCCTCTTCATCGCGATGATCCTCGTCGGTGGGCCGGCGACGATCTCCGGTTCGATCCTCGGAGCCCTGGTCGTGGGGCTCCTCCCACGGCTGATCGAGCCGATCTCCGCGCTGCTGACCAGCTTCATCGGGTTGTTCTCGTCGGGCGACGGCTCGGCGGCGCTCCCGCTCAACAGCTCGCAGCTCCAGCAGGTGTTCTACGGCGGGATGCTCATCATCTTCCTGATCGCTGAACCTCGCGGCCTCTACGGGCTCTGGCTGCGGGTCCGCAACTACTGGAAGGCCTTCCCCTTCAGCTTCTGACCGTTCGCGCGGTCACCTCGATCCAGGGGCGCGCATCCGCGCGTTCCGTCCATCCGGCCGAAAGTCGGTGGACAACCTCGCGCCGAGGCAGTTTGATCCTCAGCGCAACACTACTACCGACCTCGTACCAGCACCTCCGCTGGCGGTCGCGACGAAGGAACACAGCATGCGGGAACTGCAACGTTGGCGTCGAGCCGTGGCCGTGGGCGCCGTCATCGCCCTGGGAGCCGCGGCGTGTGGAGACGGCGACCCCGTCACCACTCCCTCCGAGACCGACTCGCCCAGCGAGAGCGGTTCACCTTCGGCGTCCGAGGGGATGACCGTCGCGGACGTCTCGTTCGACGTCGGCGTCACGGCCGAGCCGTGCCCCGGCACCCCGAACCAGGAGAACGGGTGCATCTACCTCGGCGTCCTGTCGGACTTCACCGGACCGTTCGCGCCGTTCGGTGAGCCGCTCACCGCCGGCAACCAGCGCTTCTGGGAGAACGTCAACGCCCAGGGTGGCGTCGGCGGCCTCTTCGACGTCGTGATCACGGCGGACCACATCGGCGACACGGGCTACAACCCGCAGACGCACGCCGAGGAGTTCGCCCGCATCGAGCCGGAGGTCCTCGCGCTCGCTCAGACCCTGGGCACCGGTCAGACCCTCGGCATCGCCGCGGACATGCAGGCGCTCGACATGATCGCCGCCGTCTCCACCTGGTGGTCCGGCTGGGAGTTCGACGCGAACGTCATCCAGATGGGCTCGAACTACTGCATCGACGCCATGAACGGCGTGGACTACGTGCTCGACAACCTCGGCGGCACCGCCGGTGAGGGCGAGGGCGAGGTCGTGCAGCTGCCGGCCGAGGTCCAGGACGTCGTCGTCGTGTACTACGCGGGTGACTACGGCGGCGACGCGCTCGCCGGCGTGAAGGCCGCCGCTGATGCCCATGGCCTCAACATCGTTGCCGAGGTTGCCCAGGTTCCCGTCGTCGCCGGTGGTGACGTTGCTGGTGCCGTCGGAGCCATCCTCCAGAACGACCCGGACCTGGTCTGGATCACGACCGGACCGACCGAGCTCGCCCAGATCATGGGTGGCACGTTCCTCCAGAACAACGCGTTCGCTGGTCTCTACGTGGGCAGCCACCCGACCTTCAACCCGGCGCTGCTCCAGTCCGACGCGGGCCCGCTCATCAAGTCGCGGTACCTGTTCGTCGGGCCGTACGAGGGCTACGACGGCTCCTCCGAGGCACACGTCGCCATGCGCGCCACCTTCGGTGACGCGCCGCCCATCAACGATGGTGGCACGTTCGGCTGGATGATGTCCTACCCGCTCCTCTCCGCGCTCGAGGACGCCGTCTCCGACGGTGACCTCTCCCGCGCGAACCTCCTCGACGCGATGTCGACCGTGATGGTCAGCTCTGAGGGCTCCACGCCGGACCGCACGTACGTGGCGGACGGCAGCGGTGTCCAGCGCACCACCTCGATCGGCAAGGCCTCGGCCAGCGCCACCCTCGGCTCGCAGACCGTGGAGGCGTCGTTCGCCGGCTCCACCGCTGCTGCGGCCGACTTCAGCTCGCCGTGCGCCACGCTCGGCTGAGCCCGTCACATCCCGGTTCGGGGCGGCCCTCACGGGCC
>CBDTYW010000222.1:0-6343 GCA_965364735.1 uncultured Nitriliruptoria bacterium | reverse complement strand
CAACTCGATCTCGATCTCCGGCTACCACATGCAGGAGGCCGGGGCGACGGCCGACCTCGAGCTCGCCTACACCCTCGCGGACGGCGTCGAGTACCTCCGTGCGGGCATCGCGGCAGGCATGGACGTCGACGCGTTCGCGCCCAGGCTCTCGTTCTTCTGGGCGATCGGGACGAACTTCTTCATGGAGGTCGCGAAGCTCCGCGCGGCCCGTCTCCTGTGGGCGAAGCTCACCCAGCAGTTCAGCCCGACGAACCCGAAGTCCTCGTCGCTGCGCACGCACTCGCAGACCTCCGGCTGGTCGCTCACGGCGCAGGACGTGTTCAACAACGTCATGCGCACGACGATCGAGGCCATGGCGGCGACGCAGGGCCACACGCAGTCGCTGCACACGAACTCGCTCGACGAGGCGCTCGCGCTTCCCACGGACTTCTCCGCCCGCATCGCGCGCAACACGCAGCTGTTCCTCCAGCAGGAGTCCGGCACGACGCACCCGATCGATCCGTGGGGCGGCTCGCACTACGTCGAGCGGCTCACCCACGACCTCGCCCGCCGTGCGATGGAGCACATCACCGAGGTCGAGTCGACCGGCGGCATGGCCAAGGCGATCGCCGAGGGCATCCCGAAGCTGCGCATCGAGGAGGCCGCGGCACGCACGCAGGCCCGCATCGACTCGCGGTCGCAGACGATCGTCGGCGTCAACAAGCACCGCCTCGAGGTCGAGGACCCGTACCAGGTGCTGAAGGTCGACAACGCAACCGTGCGTCGTGAGCAGATCGAGAAGCTCGAACGGCTCCGAGCGGATCGTGACGACGACGTCCTCGCCCAGAAGCTCGAGGCGCTGACCAACGGCACCGAGGACACCAACGCGAACCTGCTCGCCCTCGCGGTCGACGCGGCACGTGCGAAGGCGACGGTCGGGGAGATCTCCGACGCGCTCGAGAAGACGTGGGGTCGGCACCGCGCCGAGATCCGATCCATCGCGGGCGTCTACGCCCAGGAGGTCGCGAACGTGGACGGCGACATCTCAGACATCCGCTCGCAGGTGGAGGCGTTCGCTGAGGCCGAGGGTCGTCGCCCCCGCATCCTCATCGCGAAGATGGGTCAGGACGGCCACGACCGCGGCCAGAAGGTCATCGCCACGGCGTTCGCCGACATCGGCTTCGACGTTGACATCGGGCCCCTGTTCCAGACGCCGGAGGAGGTCGCGCGACAGGCGGTCGAGAACGACGTCCACGTCGTCGGGGCGTCCTCGCTCGCTGCCGGTCACCTCACGTTGATCCCGCAGCTCAAGGCTGCGCTCACCGAGCAGGGCCGTGGGGACATCCTCGTGGTGGTCGGTGGCGTCATCCCGCCGGACGACTTCCCGGCGCTGCGCGACGCCGGCGCCGCCGCGATCTTCCCCCCGGGCACGGTCATCAGCGACGCCGCCGTCGAGCTCCTCGACACGCTCGCGAAGCGCCTCGGCCACACCTCCTGATCCTGCGGACGGCAATCGCCGGAGCCGCTCGTCGTCCTCCGGAGCGTGCGAGCCTGGCGCGGCTGCTGGCGGCGGGATGCACCAGGAGCGTCGCGAGCCTGGCCAGCGCTGCGGCTGCGGTCACGTGCCAGGCGTGGTCCATCCACGCGCTCGGGCGGTGGGCGAAGCCAGGGCTGAGGCCGACCTCGGCATGGGTCTCGTCCCATGGCCACACCTCCAGGTCGACATCGGCCCAAGTCGACGCGACGTTCATCTGGCCGGGCACCGTCAGACGCGGCCAGTAGCGACGGCCTGCCGGTGCCTCGATCGGCATCGGCTCACCCCATCGTTGCCCCGGGCCGCCACCCCGGCGGGTCCAGTTGTCCGCGGCCAGAGCCGCGTCCTCCGCTCGGAGCGGCACGATCACCGACACGTGGTGGTGATGATGGCGGATGATCCCGATGGCGACGTGCATGTGGCTTCCTGACTGAGGGAAGGCCGGACGCTACGCATCGGGTGTTGCAGCGAGGTTTCAGCAGCCGAGCCAGTGGGTTGCGTTCGGGATTCGTGGTCGCGAACGCCTGGGGGAGAGCGGAGGTGGTCTGGCGGTCTGGGATGTCCGGCCCGGTCGACGGGTTGAGCCACCGGAGGATGCGGCATGGTGGCGGTGACGGAATGGAGCACTCCGATGAGCAACGACCGTGAGTTCTGGTGGTGCCGCAAGCACGACCGCGTGGAGACCGATGGCGACCGCTGCAAGGCGCGACACCTGCTGGGCCCGTACGAGTCCGAGGAAGCCGCTCGCAACTGGCGCGAGCGCTTCGAAGCGCGCGCCGAGCGCTGGGAGGAACAGGACGAGGAGTGGGCGGGCGCCGACGAGGAAGAGGCGGGCTGACCTGCTCGTGCGTCGCACCGCAGGTCAGGCGTGTCGTGATCGTCGCTCGACGGAGGTGTTGGGTCCGAGGAGCGTGGCGTCGTCACGCCTTGGGTGGCCGGGGGACGAGCAGCGGGGTGCGCTCGAGGTAGGCGAGGTACTCGGGATCGTCGCCCCACTTCTCCATGCCGCGCTGCTTCAGCAGCGGGATGCCGCTGACCTTGGTGATGAGCAGGAACACGAAGACCGGCGAGATGAGCATGGCCCAGCGGGTGCCCGAGAGGATCGGAAGCGAGAGGATCGCCATACCGGTCCAGAGGGTGATCTCGCCGAAGTAGTTCGGGTGACGCGACCACGCCCACAGGCCGGTCGTGATGAACTTCCCGCCGCCGACCTCCGCGCGATGGGCACGCTTCTGCTGGTCGGCGATCGCCTCGATCGCGAAGCCACCCAGCCAGACGGCGATCCCGAGGAAGCCGACGACGCCGAGCGGTTCGCGGGTCTCGGAGGTGATGATCGCGAGCGCGGCGGCCATCGTCAGGAAGACCCAGAGTCCCTGGAGGGTCCACGTCATGAAGAACCGCAGGCCGTGGGTCTTGATGTCGTCGAAACGCCCGTCGCCGCCGTCCTTGCGAACCCGACGGAACAGGAACGTCCCGAGGCGCAGGCCCCAGACGGCCACCATGGCGGCGGCGATGAACGCCCGGGCGTCGAGGCCGTCGGAGAGCGCGAGCGCGACGACGAGCACGGTGAGGTAGGTCGCCGTCCCGGTGATGTCGTAGTAGTGCTCCGTCCCGGCGCGGTAGGCGGGGACGAACGCGATCCAGTTGACGACGAACGCGATGATCGCGCCGACGGCGAACACCGGCATCCCGCCGACGTCGACCGAGCCTGCGGAGCCGGCCGCGGCGACGAGCGTCCCGATGACGAGGCTCACGACGATCCCGACGGTCGCTTCCTTGCTCTTCTCGTCCACGGCGTGCTCCGGTGAGGTGGAGTCGGACAGTACGGCGCACCGCTTGTCTACGTTGCGACCGTGGTTCGGAGCCGACTGTGCGACCGATCACCGATGGAGCGATCACGATGACCGACGTCTCGGCGCTGGAGTCCGGCATCCGGACCGGCGACCGCGCCATGCTCGCGCGGGGGATCACGCTGGTCGAGTCACGCCGCGCAAACCACCAAACAGACGCGCAGGAGCTGCTGACCAGGTTGATGCCGTACAGCGGCAAGGCAGTGCGCGTTGGCATCACCGGGGTTCCCGGCGTCGGCAAGTCGACGTTCATCGACGGCTTCGGGAAGATGCTCACCGGGCTCGGCCACCGCGTCGCCGTGCTGGCCGTGGACCCGACGTCGAGCCGGACCGGCGGGTCGATCCTCGGTGACAAGACGCGGATGCAGCGCCTCGCCGTTGACGACCGGGCCTTCATCCGGCCGTCTCCGACCTCCGGGACGCTCGGGGGAGTGGCTCGCCGCACGCGCGAGGCGATGGTGCTTGTCGAGGCCGCCGGGTACGACGTCGTGCTCGTCGAGACCGTCGGCGTCGGTCAGTCCGAGATCGCCGTGGCCGACATGGTCGACGTGTTCGTGGCGTTGATGCTGCCGGGCGCCGGCGACGAGCTCCAGGGGATCAAGAAGGGCCTCCTCGAGATCGCGGACATCATCGCCGTCAACAAGGCCGACGGCGATCGCGCCCTTGCGGCCAAGCAGGCAGCCGCGTCCTACCGATCTGCCCTGCGGATCGTCGCGGACCACTCGTCGGCGTGGGCGGCGAAGGTGCTGACGATGTCCGGCCTCGAGGGCGCTGGGCTCGACGAGCTGTGGGCGACGATCGGCGAGCATCGCCAGACCCTGCTCGCCTCGGGCGAGCACGACGCACGGCGACGGGAACAGCGACGTCGGTGGCTCTGGTCGCTCGTCGAGGGGCAGCTGCTCGATCGTCTCCGGGCACGCGAGGACCTGGCCGACCTCGTGGCCTCGACCGAGACGAGCGTCGAGGACGGCACGCTGCCAGCCGGTGCAGGCGCCGACCGGCTGATCGACGCCTTCCTCGCCTGAGCCCGGCGGTCAGGCGCTCGTCTCGTACTGCTCACGCATCTTCGCGACCCCGTCGGCGACGATCGACTCGAGCACCGCGAGGTCCACGTCGGCCAGCTTGTTCACGTAGAGGCAGCTCTTCCCGATGCGATGCTTGCCGAGGTCCGCGAGCGTGTCGCCGAGATCGTCGTAGCCCGGCATGACGTAGAGCACGAGGTTCGCCTTGCGGGGCGAGAACCCGGTGAGCAGGTGGTTGCCCTCGCGGCCCGAGTCGTAGCGGTAGTGGTAGCTGCCGAACCCGACGATCGACGGGCCCCACATCCGGGCCTCGCAGCCGGTGACCCGCTCCATCATCTCGAGCAGAACCTCGGCATCAGCGCGCCGTGTCGGGTGCTCGACGCTCGCGATGAACGCGCGCGGGTCGACGTCGGTCGGGGCGGTCGCGTTGTCGGCCATGTGGGAGCCTCCTCGGAACCGCAAGGATGTCGTCGTTGCGGCGGGATGTCGGCGCCCGCGCGCTCCGCAGGGTTGTCCGCGCGGGAGCGACCGTCGGGCTCTGCACCTCAAGGTTGGTGGGCAAGCGGTCGATGAGACGAGGGACCCCTCCTGTCGTCTGCACTCACCGAGGACTCCCGCATGTCGTCTGTCCTGGCATCAGTGCGCGCGTGGTTCCCACGTGGCAGCACCCTCGACGACGTGGCCTTCGCAGCACGCAACCGCATCCTCGTCGTGGTGCTCGCGCTCCACATCCCCGCCCTCGCCATGTTCGGCGTCATCCGGGGACACGACATCCAGGAGGTCGCAGCGCAGCTGTCGGTCTCCGCGCTGGCGCTCGCCGGGACGGCCTTCGGCCGGACCCGCCGCCTCCAGTCGCTGCTCACCACGATCGGTCTGACCTGGTCGTCCGCGGCGTTGGTCTCGCTCTCTGAAGGAGCGACCGTCGCGCACTTCCACTTCTTCATCGTCGTGAGCCTGATCGCGCTCTACCAGGACTGGTTGACCTATCTCTGGTCGATCGTGTTCGTCCCCGTGGCCCTCGCCGTCGGTGAGCAGATCCCGGGCGTCCACATGTTCGAGGCCGAGGCGGCTCGCGAGCGCCCAGTCCTCTGGGCCCTGATCCACGGACTCGCGATCCTCATGGCCTCCAGCGCGCAGATCCTCCTCTGGCGCTCGAACGAGCGCGAGCAGCAGAAGGCCGCCGAGCTCACCGTCGACCTGACACGCTCGGAGGAGCAGTCCGCGACCCAGGCCAGCTACGCCCACCTCTACCTGAACCTCGCTCGCCGCAACCAGGCCCTCCTCCAGCGCCAGCTCCAGGTCATCGACGACCTCGAGCAGCGTGAGGAGAACCCGGAGCTGCTCGAGAAGCTCTTCACCCTCGACCACCTCGCAACCCGGGTTCGCCGCAACGCCGAGAGCCTGCTCGTCCTCGCCGGCGAGGAGTCCGGGCGTCGCTGGACCGAACCTGCGCCGCTGCTCGACGTCGTCCGCGGCGCGATCTCCGAGGTCGAGGACTTCCAGCGGGTCGACATCGACATCGACGCGACCATCCAGATCGCCGGCACCGCGATCTCCGACACGGTCCACCTGCTCGCCGAGGTCGTCGAGAACGCGCTGCAGTTCTCGCCGCCGACCTCCCGCGTCAGCATCGCGACGGCCGTCGACAAGCGTGCTGGCTGGGTGCTGCTCGTCGAGGATCAGGGCGTCGGGCTCTCCGACGATGCCCGCGCCGACGCGAACGACGTGCTCGCGAACCCTCGCGACCTCGATCCGGAGCACTCCCGCCAGCTGGGCTTCCACGTGATCGGCCGTCTCGGCGCCCGTCACGGCATGCGGATCGCCTTGCTCCCAACGAAGTCCGGTGGCACCACCGCCATCGTCCAGCTCCCGGCAGACGTCCTGCACGGGGTGCCCGCTGCTCCGGTCGCCGCGCCGGCCACGCCGTCGGCTCCCGCCGCGGTCGCGTCCCCCGCGAC
>CBDTYW010000221.1:0-6378 GCA_965364735.1 uncultured Nitriliruptoria bacterium | reverse complement strand
CACGGCACGCGCGGCCGTCTGGATGCGCGCACCCTCGAAGGTGCGCATCAATTGCTTGAAGCCCTGCCCTTCCTCGCCGCCGAGCAACGCGTCGACGCGGCCCCGCTCGCCGACCGCGAGGAACCCGACGCCAGCCGGCCCGCCGAACTTCGCCGACGAGGCGGTCAGGAGGTCGGCCCCGAGCTGCTCGAGCGTCACGCCGACCTGGCCGACCGTCTGGCAGGCGTCGACGTGCAGCATCACCTCGCGCTCACGGCAGGCGATCGACACCTCGTGGGTCGGCTGCATCGCGCCGACCTCGTGATTGGCGTGCTGGAGGTGCACGGCAAGCGTGTCGTCGCGGATGGCGGCGATCATCTGCTCGGCGTCGACGATGCCGGCCGACGACGGTGCGATGACGTCGACCTCGAAGCCGTGCTCGTCGCGCAGCCGCTCAACCGCCCAGAGGACGCTCGAGTGCTCGACGGCGGACACGACGACGTGGCGGCGGTCGGGGGACAGGCGGCGTCCCGCACGGGCGCTCCCGAGGACCGCGAGGTGCACGGCCTCCGTGCCGCCGCTCGTCCACACGAGGGAGTCCGCCGGCGCCCCGAGCGACTCGACGGTCGCGGAGGTGGCCCGGGCGAGAAGATCGCCAGCGGCACGGCCGGCGACGTGGGAACGGCTCGGGTCGGCGTCAGCGACGCCCGCAGCATCCTGCAGCGCCCGCAGCGCCTCGGGACGCATCGGCCATCGCGACGCGTGGTCGAAGCTTCGCATGCGGTGATCCATGCTCGGGGCGGCCATCGTAGGCCGGCCCCCGGCCGTGCTCCGCTACCGTTGCCGCCCCATGCCGGCGCACGAGCGCGTCGGCTCCTGGTGCGAAACGAGCGGGTCCATGCGCGTCCTCGTCGTCAGCGACAACGAGATGGAGCGTCTGCGCGCCACGACCGCGATGCGGTCGAGCGCGGACATCGAGATCGTCGAGTGCACGTCGCCGAAGCAGGCCCAGAAGCTCGTCGAGGTCGGCGACATCGACGTGCTGGTCGTCGACGGCGACATCGCCCCGAAGGGCGGCTACTCGTTCCTGTACGAGGTCCGCGCATGGGGCGAGCTGCACGGCAGGTCCACGCCCCCGGCTCTCGTCCTCGCTGCTCGTGAGCAGGATCGGTTCATCGCGACCTGGTCGGGCGCGAACGAGATCGTCTTCAAGCCGGTCGACCCGTTCGCCGTCGCGCGGATCGTGGCAGGCCTCGTCGGCGCCGAGCCGGCCGTGAGCGATCCCACGTTCGACGCGCCCGTCGAGGTCAAGCGACGTCTCGGCATCGCCTGACCGGCGTCAGGCGTCCGCGGCGTCCTGCGCGAGCGCCGCGTCGCGCTCGCGGGCCATCCGTCGCGCGGTCTCCGGGACCTCGTCGGGACCGACCCCGAGCTTGCGGCCGATGCGCTTCCGCGTCGCGTAGATGTTGGAGCGGCTGACCTGGAGCTCCTCGGCGACGTCGCGCGCCGACCGGCCTGCGCCGAGCTGCTCGGCGACGTAGCGCTGCTTGTCGGTCAACGTGGCGAGCAGCGCGGGGTCGACGACGGGCTCCGGCTCCGGGGTCTCCGGTTCACGGAGGTTCTCGAGCTTCGAGAGCCGGACCGGGGTGGTGTCGCGCTCTCGCCCCGAGTCGAGCTCGGACAGACGGGACAGCAGGTTGATCGTGCGCTCACGGCGTCGCGCCACCTCGTCGGCGTCGGGCTCGACGAGCGCCTGCTCGATCGCGTGGAAGAGCTCGTCGATGTCGAAGGGCTTCGTGATGTACTCGATCGCGCCGCTGAGCGTCCCCTGGATCAGGTCGCGCTCGTCGGAGAGGGCGGTCAACATGACGACGGGGATCTCGCGCAGCACCGGGTCGCTCTTGAGCGCCTTGAGCGTCTGCCAGCCGTCGAGGACCGGCATCATGACGTCGAGCAGGATGAGGTCGGGCGAGTCCGTCCGCGCACGTGTCAGCCCTTCCGCTCCGTCGGGCGCGGTCGTGACGACGTAGCCCCTCGACAGCAGGTTGAACCGGACGAGATCGGACAGGTCGGGCTCGTCCTCGACGACGAGGACGTGCGCACCAGCGTGATCGGACATCGGTTTCCCACGGGCTCAGCAGCGGACGGGTGGGTGAACCCTAGTGCGCCTCCAACGGTCATGAGGCTCACCTGTGACCCCTGTTCGCACGGGCGGTTCCGACCCTCCTAGGCTCGCCCGGATCGCCGTGGGAGGCTCGGACAGTGACGCAGGACGAGAAGGTGGCCGTGCCCGGCCCGGTGATCCTCCGCAGGCTGCTCGCCGGCGAGGACCTCACCCGCAACGAGGCGGCGTCCACGCTTCGTGCGGTGATGCGTGGTGACGTTGCCGCGACGACGCTCTCCGGCTTCCTGGTCGCGCTCGCAGCGAAGGGGGAGACCCCGGAGGAGATCGCAGGCTTCGTCGAGGCCATGGTCGAGGCGGCCGTCCACATCGACGTCCCCGGCCCGTTGACCGACACCTGTGGCACCGGCGGTGACGGCCACGACACGTTCAACATCTCGACGGTGGCGGCCCTGGTCGCGGCTGCGGCTGGTGTGCCGGTCGCCAAGCACGGGAACCGTGCGGCATCCAGCCGCTGTGGGAGCGCGGACGTCCTCGAGGCGATGGGCGTGGTCATCGACCTCGCGCCGGAGCACGTCGCGACGACCATCCGCGAGCTCGGGATCGGGTTCATGTTCGCGCGCTCGTTCCACCCGGCGATGCGCCACGTCGGTCCGGTCCGCGCAGAGCTGGGGGTCCGGACGATCTTCAACATCCTCGGACCGTTGTCGAACCCCGCAGGCGCTGCACATCAGGTGGTCGGCGTCGGCGACGCGAAGCTCGGCCCGGTCATCGCGCAGGCGCTGGCGAACCTCGGCAAGCGCGCGATGGTCTTCCACGGCTCGGACGGGCTCGACGAGCTCACGACGACCGGCACGAGCCAGGTGTGGGACGTCGTCGACGGCGTCGTCACCGAAGGCGTCGTCGATCCGGCTGACCTCGGCATCGCACGAAGCGAGCTGGCGGACCTCGTGGGAGGCGATGTCGCCGAGAACGTCGAGATCGCCGGTGCCGTCCTGCGGGGAGATCCCGGGCCACGTGCCGACATCGTCGCGTTGAACGCCGGTGCGGCGATCTTCGTGAGCGGTGCTGCGGAGTCGCTGGCTGAGGGGGTCTCGCGTGCGCAGGACGTGCTCGTGTCGGGAGCGGCCGAAGCGCTGAGGGATCGCTGGGTCGCACGGTCCCAGGAGCTGGCGGCCGACGGAGCATGAGCACCGGACCCGATCGGCCACGACGCCCGGACGTGGACCCGCAGAGCTTCTTCGATCTCGATCTCCGGGTCGGTGTCGTCGTCGGCGTCGAGGCGTTCCCCGAGGCCCGGCGCCCCGCCTGGAAGCTGACCGTGGACTTCGGCCCAGCCATCGGTGAGCTGCGGACGAGCGCCCAGGTCACGAACTACGGCGAGGACGAGCTGCTGGGTCGGCGCGTCGTCGGCGCGGTGAACATCGGGTCGCGTCGCGTCGCCGGGTTCCGCTCGGACTTCCTCGTCATCGGGGCCTACCAGCCGGACGGCTTCGTCCGTCTCCTGACGCCGGACGCCGATGTCCCGGCCGGGGCACCGGTCGCCTGACGACGTCGCGCGAGCTGAGCCGTGCGGTCCTCGTCGCGAGTTGATCGTTGGGCGCGGCCGCGCGTCGCCATGGCTTCCGCTGCCGAGACGCCGATCCAGGGCTCCGCCCACGCACCGTCGATGTCGAGCAGGCGTGCGTCGCGGTTCCAGAGCCAGCGCAGGACCAGCGCGACCTCCTCGGCTTCGAGCGCGTCGAGATGCTGTCCGGGGAGAGGAATGCTCGTGCGTGGAGGCGGCGTCGAGGGACCGCGACCGGTGACGCGGCTCACGTCGTCGAGGTGGTTGACGAGGCGACTCGCGGCGACGCGGCCGTGACGCAGCCAGACGACCTCGAAGGCCACGGTCCCTCGCTCGGCCGCGTGCGTCGCGACGCGACGGCGTGAGGGGCGGGCGGCGACGAGCCACGGGACAGCGGTGATCGCGTCGCGACGTCGCTGATCGCACAGCTGCGCCGCCAGCGCCTCGGCGGTGTCGCGCAGCCGACGAGCGGTCTCGAAGCGCTCACCGTTCGCTGCTGCGTGCATCCGCGCCGCCAGCGCCTCGAGCGCGGGGGCCGGGCCGTGGGTGAACAGCGCGGCGACGTCCGCGACGAGCTCCGCGTGTGCGCCGCGCGACAGGGTCCCGTCGCAGGGCGCCCCGCAGCGGCCGAGCTCCTTCAGCGCACAGGCGCTGTGGTCCTGACGGACACGCAGCCGGGGGCGGCAGCTCCGCAGACCCATCGCGTCGTTCACGGCCTCGATGACCCCGTCGGCGAGGCGCGGTGCGATCGGGCCGAGCAACGACGCTCGTGACGGCCCGACGGCGCGCGACGCAACGAGGCGGGGGAAGGGCTCCTGCGTCCACGCGACGTGGACCCGCTTCTGCGGGTCGCGGGATCGACGGTTGTACGGCGGCCGCAGCTCGCCGATCTCGCGGACCTCGCGGACGTTCGCCTCGAGCTCGGTCGCGGTCAGCGACCAGTCGACGCGCTTCGCGCGGCGGACCATCTCGGCGATGCGGCGGCGATCGTCCATGCCGAAGTAGGTCTGGAGCCGTTGTCGGAGGTTCGTCGCCTTGCCGACGTAGAGCACCTCGTCGCGAGCGTCGAGGAAGCGGTAGACGCCCGGTTCCTCGGGGGCGTGGGCGACCAGGTCACGTCGGCGGTAGGCCGGCATGGACTTCGCTCGGCACAGGTCCTGCACGTCCGCCAGCGTCACCGCTCCCAGGCTGCCCGCGCGCTCCAGGAGCGCGTGCAGGACGTCGACGGTCGCCTGTGCGTCGGGCAGGGCGCGGTGACACGGCGACACCTGCGCGCGCAGGTGCTTCGCGAGCGTGGCGAGGCGGAGGTTGCGGACCTCGTCGCGGACGAGTCGACGGGCGAGCGCGACGGTGTCGATCACGGGGTGGTCCAGCGTCGGGTGACCGGCGCGTTCCAGCGCCGCGTTCATGAACCCGACGTCGAACCGAGCGTTGTGGGCGACCAGCACCGACCCTCGCGAGAACTCGAGGAACGCGGCGAGCAGCCCCTCGATCCGGGGGAACCTCGCGACCATCGCGTCGCTGATGCCGGTGAGGGCCTGGATGTTGCCGGGGATCGGTCGCCCCGGATGCACGAGGGTCGAGAGCTCGCCGAGGCGCTCGCCGCCCCGCACCTTCACGGCGCCGATCTCGGTGATGCGGTCCGAGGCCGCGCTCCCGCCGGTCGTCTCGAGGTCGAACACCACGAAGGTGACGTCGATCAGCGTCGGGCCGACGTCGGTCAGCCGGGGTTGGACGGACACGGTCACGGGGCGCTCTCGGATGATCTGGGCGGGATTCGCTCGACCGTAATCAGCCGGTGAGACACGGCCCGGTCGATACGGTCCGCGGTGGATCGTTCACCACACGTCGGGGCGCGCAGATGGCCGGGAAGGGCGCAGGGCGCGTCGACCGACGCGCCGACCTGCTCGTGGCCGCCGGGCGATGCTTCGTCGCGAAGGGGCTGCGCGCAACGACCATGGAAGACGTGGCGCGGACCGCCGGCGCCGGGAAGGCGACGCTCTACCGCCACTTCGCCAACAAGGACGCGCTCATCGACGCGCTGCTCATCCAGGAGGGCGAGCGGCTGCGCCGCGACGTCGACGCTGCGGTGGCGGCGTCGGAGACGGCCGTCGCGCGGGTCGAGGCCGCGTTCGTCACGTCCGTGGCGTTCCTGGTCGAGCACCCGCTGCTGCGGCGGCGGCGCGACACGGACCCCGACGTGCTGCTGAAGCGGATCATCGCCGGGGAGGGGCCGCTCGTCCGCGCAGCCCTCGACTCGTTCGCGGAGCTGATCGAGGTCGGTGTCCGGGCGGGGGAGATCCGGCCGGACGCGCAGCCACGCGCCGTCGCGGAGGTGCTCGTACGGCTCGTCTTCTCCTACGTCACCATCGCCCCGCTGGACGTCCGGGTCGATGATCCCGAGGCCCGCATCGCCTTCGCGCGGATGATCATCACCGGCGGCCTGCGGGTGGCGTGAGGCGTCACCGTCGCTGGCAGGTCGGGCACCACGTCGTGCCGCGTTGGGCCACGACGCCCTTGCGCATGGTCGTGCCGCAGCGTGAGCACGGCAGGCCGCCCTGCCCGTAGGCCTCGAGGAAGTCGGCGTTGCGCCCCGACTCGCCGTTGACCATCTGGTAGTCGCGGAACGTCGTGCCCTCGCGCTCGATGGCGCCGGCGATCACGTGGCGGACCGCGGCGTGGAGCTCATGAGCGCGGTCGCGGCCGACGC
>CBDTYW010000220.1:0-6413 GCA_965364735.1 uncultured Nitriliruptoria bacterium | reverse complement strand
GCCCCGCGTGCGAGCCCGACGAGCGTCTCAGGGCGCGTGCCCGCGCGCTGCGTCGCGGCGGTGCCGCGCTCGCGCGCATCGCCGATGACCTCGAGCTCGACGAGGCGCTGATCGCGACGTGGGTCGCGGACCTCGGTCACCGGACGAGCGACGTCGTGGCACGGCTCCCGGTTCGTAGGGCGGTCCCGCGCGAACATGAGCCGGTCGAGCTCCACGCCGTCGGCGTCGACGAGACGGTCGACCGGGCACGCGTGGACGGCGGCTTCGCCGTGGGGCTCGCGCTGGTGGCCGCGCACGCCGAGGTGACGCCCCATGCGGTGGTCGTCACGATGGAGCGGCTGGACCTCGCCGCTCGGGTCGTCGCCTGGCTCAGCGAGCACACCGACGTCGCGAGCTCCCGCGTCCGCGTCGTCCTGCGCGTGCCGGCGCATCGTGCGCCGGACCTGACCCGTGCCCGCTTCGCCCGCGAGACCGGGCTTGCGGGCGAGCAGGTCACGGTGACCACCCGCAGCGACCTCGAGGGCGCGATCGTCCGCATCGGCGACCCGTCGTTGACCGGTCAGGTGCTGGGCTGGCAGGAAGCGATGCAGGTGCTCCTGCGAGATCCGCGCGGTGGAGCGGGAGCCCACCGCACCTAGGCTGCGTCGACATCGAACAGCACAAGGCGCGAGGACATGGAGCAGGACGACGCCCGCGGTCGGGTGAGCCGGCAGCTGCTGATGTTCCTGCTGGCGGGCGTCGTCGTGGTCGTCGGCGGCCTCGGTGCTGGCGTGGTCTTCGGGCGGGTCAACCCGGTCGGCGCAGCCCGTGCGCAGCTGGGCAACCTCGTGGCGTTCGAAGGCGATCTGGACACCCCCGGACTCGATCCGGACGCGGACGAACGTGACGACGCCGCACCGACGTCGGGCCAGCCGCGCGGGACCGTCCGCTGTGGCGCCACCAGCGCGCCGGTGGATCTCGACGACCTCCGCGCGAGCGTCGCCGGCGGGATCGTGGTCGTCCAGTACCGGCCCGAGGACATGGACGCAGCGGACCTGGCCGACCTCGCGGCCCTCACGCAGCGGCACGCCGACGCGATCCTCATCGCGCCGTCTCCCGATCTCGGGGACCCGGTCGTGGTGACCGGGTGGCTGCGCCGGATGGTCGCGGACTCGCCGCCCGTCCCGCAGGTCGACTCGTTCGTCACGGCCTTCGGCGGGCTCGGCCCCGTCGACGGGGGCTGCTCGCGCTCGTTCAGCTGAGCTGGCCGGTCCGCAGCTGACGAGGCCTGCGTGCCTGCGCCACCGGGTCCGGACGGTGCAGCGACGCCACGAGACGGACCTCGGCGATCTCGGCCACCTCGGAGAGCAGCTCCGCCGCGAGGTCCGCGTCGGCCCAGCTCGTGACCGTCATGCCGATCGGCTGGCGATCGCGCAGGTCCAGCATGTCGCCGGTGGCTCCCTGCGTCGCGTGCAGCCGGAGCGAAACGGTCTTCACGACGGCGAGCCCGGGGAACAGCTGGTCAGCGTGTGCACGCACCAGCTCGTCGCCGCCGATGCCGACCTGTCGATGGCCACGGTCGAGCACGATCGCGCGGTCCAGCGCCTCGGGCAGCGGGATGACGGCGGGGCGGTTGCCGAGGCGACGGAGATCCTGCGCTGACCCGGCCGCGACGACGCGCCGAGCGCCGTCGTCGTCGCCCCCTCCGAGGAGCTCGCTGACCCCGCAGCACACGAGCAACGTGCCGTCGCGCATCGTCGGGAGGGGGTGCGTCAGGTCGATGGCGAGCGGCGTGAGCAACGGGAAGACGGACTCGGAGAACAGCCGAGCGAGCTGCCGGCGTTCGCCGGCCCGGAGGTCTTGCATCGTCAGCATCGGCGCGCTGGACGTGAGGTCGACGCTCTCAGTCACCGGTGCTCCTCATGCGGGGTAGGACGAACCCTACGTCGGTGGGTGCCGGAGACGGCGCAACCACTAGCCTCCGCGCCATGTACGCCGTCACCGCCACCGCCATCAACCGCGACGATCCGCTCCAGGGGCTCACCCTCGGGCAGCGGCCGGATCCGGATCCTCCTCCCGGGTGGACCGTGGTACGCGTGCGCGCCGCAGCCCTGAACCACCACGACCTGTGGACGCTCAAGGGCGTGGGCATCGACCCTGCCCGGCTGCCGATCATCCTCGGCTGCGACGCCGCGGGGGAGACGCTCGACGGCGACCCGGTGATCGTGCACGCGGTGATCGCCACGCCCGACGGTGACGAGACCCTGGCGCCAGACTTCAACATCCTCTCAGAGCGCCACGACGGCACGTTCGCGGAGCTCGTGACGGTGCCGACGCGCAACGTCATCCCGAAGCCGCCGGAGCTGTCGTTCACCGATGCGGCCTGCCTGCCCGTCGCGTTCCTCACCGCGTACCGGATGCTCTTCACCCGCGGACGCCTTCGTCCCGGTGACCGCGTCCTCATCCAGGGGGCGGGCGGAGGAGTGGCCACGGCGCTGCAGCTGCTGGCCAAGGCCGGCGGCCTGCACGTCACCGTCACCAGCCGCGACGAGGCCAAGCTCGCACGCGCCGCTGAGCTCGGCGCCCACGCCACCGTGATGTCCGGCGAGCGCCTCGCCGGCCGCGTCGACGCCGTGATGGAGACGGTCGGCGAGGCCACGTGGTCGCATTCGCTGAAGGCGCTCGAGCCCGGCGGTGTCGTCGTCGTGGCCGGCGCCACCTCCGGACCGAACCCTCCCGCTGACCTGAACCGCGTCTTCTACCGACAGCTCGAGGTCGTCGGCTCCACGATGGGGACCAAGCAGGAGCTCCAGCAGGTCGTGCGGATGCTCGCGGCGACCGGCGTCCGTCCGGTCGTCGACGAGGTCTTCCCGATCGACGAGGCCGCCACCGCGTTCCAGCGGCTCGCGGACGGCGACGTGTTCGGCAAGCTCGTCCTGACCGTCTGAAGAGGGAACCGGAACACACGATGGTCACTGCTGAAGCGCGCGCCCGACACGGCCGCCTCGAGCTCACCCAGCGCCGGCTGCTCAACGCGGCCGTGCTGCTCTCCGCGACCGTGCTCGTCACGTTCTCGAACGACGCTGCGATGCTCGGCAAGGCCGTGGCGACGATGTGGATCGCCGTGGCGATCGTCGTCGTCGCGGCGCTGCGGATGCTGCTGGTCGGTGAGGCGCAGGTCGTCAGGCACCCGATCGTCATCGCGCTCGGCGCGTTCTCCGCGGCGCTGCTCCTCTCCACCGTCCTGCGCGGCGGGGTCACCGCGTTCTTCGGCGAGTACGGGCGTCAGGCCGGCGCGCTCGGCTACCTCGTGTTCGTGGTCGTCCTGCTCGCGACGGTCGTCTACCACCGCATGGCGACGCTGAGCTCCTTGGCGCTGGCGATCACCGGGGCGATCGGCCTGACCGGGGCCTACGGAGTCCTCCAGATCACCGGCAACGACCCGGTCGCCTGGGACAACCCCGAGTTCATCGGCAAGGTCCTCGGCACCTTCGGCAACCCTGACTTCGCCGGCGCCTACCTCGCCATCGGTCTGCCGGTGGCGATCTGGGGCGCGATGCGCCGCGAGTGGGACGCCATCATCCGGGGGTTCTGCGCCGTCTGCGCCGTCCTGGCAGCGATCGGCATCGCGGGCTCCCAGGAGCTCCAGGGGCTCTTCGCAGGAGCCGCCGGCATCGCCGTGTACGGCCTCGCGCTCCTGCTCCGCCAAGGCGGTGCGGTCCGCCGTGTCGGCTCCCGCGTCTGGATCGCCGGAGCAGCGTTGGCGACCGTCCTGCTGACGCTCGACGTCGCCGGCTTCGGGCCGTTGACGTTCCTGTCCGGCCAGTCGACGGTGCAGTCACGACGTCTGCTCTGGCAGACCGCGTGGAACCAGTTCACGGACTCGCCCATCCTCGGCCAGGGCCTCGACAGCTACGGGGACCACTACAACCTGCTGCGTCCCATCGACGAGACGCTCCGGCGTGACCTGACCAACGCCTCCGACGCTGCCCATGACGTGATCCTGAACCTGTTCGCCGGCGGTGGCCTGCTCGTCGGGCTCGCGTACCTCGCGGTCCTCGGCGTCGTCGGCTACGCGCTCGTCGTCGGGCTCAGCGAGGCCGAGGGCGACGATCTGCTGGTCCTCGGCGCCTTCGGGGGGGCGTGGGTCGCCTACCAGGCACAGGCGCTCGTCTCGATCGACGTCGTCCCGCTCCGGCTCCTCCACGCGGTCGTCTCCGGGGCCGTGATCGTCGCCGGGCTCCCTCCGGAACGCCGCACGATCCCGTTGCCGGCCCTCAAGAGGGTTGCCGGCAAGCTCGCTGTCGCCGTCCCGACGGCGGTCGTCGCGGTCGTCCTCGTCGTCGTCGGTGGTCGCATGGTCATCGCCGACGCGGTCGTGGCCGACGGCCGCCGCAAGATCGTCGCCAACGACATCGTCAACGGGGCCCGGCAGCTCGAACGTGGCTCTTCCCTCGTCCCGTGGGAGGAGACGTATCCGCGCCTGCAGGGCATCGCGCTCATCCAGATCGGGCAGAGCGGGTTCGCCGAGCAGGGAGTCGAGGCCCTCGACGAGGCGCTGCGCCGCAACCCCAACGACCTCTCCGCATCCATCACCGCGGCACGGACGGTCGTGGCGCTCGGACGCCCCGAGGAGGCGATCGCGTACTACGCCCTCGCCCGGACGACCGACCCGAAGGATCCGGACCTCGGCGCCGAGGCCGGGCTCGCCGCGCTGGTCGTGGGAGACGAAGCGCTCGCCGAGGTCTACTTCCTCGAGGTCGTCGAGGTCGCTCGACAGGCTCCCGACGTGCAGGAGGTCTACCGCAAGACCGCGCTCAACCGGGTCATCGGAGCGCTCGAGGCGATCGTCGAGGGCGCCCCCGACGATGCTCGTTGGCTGGTCGCGCTGGGCACCGCCCAGCTCGAGCGGGGGCTGACCGACGCGGCGGTTGAGTCCGCGGACGCCGCTGCCGAGATCGACCCGGACGCGGACGGGCTGGCGGAGCTGCGCAGCCGTCTCAGCTGATCGGTCGCGTCACTTCTTGAGCCGACGGCTCCCGGCGTGCCAGTCCTCCTGGCGCCCGACGTCTGCCTCCGTGACGCCGAACGCGCGCAGCTGCGGCTGCTCGCGCAGCGACCGCTTCATCTCCGCGAAGCCGGGGAACGACGCGAGCTCGATCACGGCGTCCCACAGACGCACCGCGTCCTCGCCGCGGGGCAGACGGCTGATCACGGGCCCGAAGAACGCGACGCCGTCGGGGGGCTGGAACTGGATGATCGGCGTCCCGACGTCCTTGCCGGTCAACGAGAGCGCGAGGTCGGTCGAGGCCTGGATCTCGGCGTCGAAGGAGGTGTCGTCGAGCGCGTCGACCAACGACGTGGGCAGCCCGGCCTGCTCGAGGATCGGCGTCACGTGTGCCGGCGAGCCGATGAAGCCCCGCGTGCCCATCACGTCATCGGGCGCAACGTCGAAGATGTGGGTGCCGAAGGCGGTGTAGAGCGCGTCGAGGCACTCCTTCCCGTGCTCGGCCTGCGCCTTCGCGGCCACCCGCAGCATCCGCAGACCCGCGGTGTGGCCCTCCTCGTACTCCGGGGGGAAGTGGGTGTCGTAGTCGACGTGGGCGTTGAGCTGGCGCAGCGAGATGAAGCGCCACTCGACCGAGTACTCGCGCAGGGCCACGACCTCCTGGACCCACCGGCTGGTCATCCATGCGAACGGGCAGACGGGGTCGAACCAGAAGAGCAGGTCGGGGTCGGGCGTCGTCATCGTTGCTCCTCGGATCGATGTCCCACCCACCGGGACGCTGTTCTGCTTCGATGAACCGTCCACCCTACGACCGTCGGGAACCCGATGCTGCACGTGCACCGCGCCACCCGCGCGGACCTGCTCGTGCCTGCGCTGGCCGAGGTCCTCGCCGAACCGCTCGATGACCCGTTCACCCCCGAGGTGGTGGCGGTCCACTCGCGCGGCATCGAACGCTGGCTGGCCCAGATGCTTGCGCGCCACCTCGGGGCCACCAGCGGTCGCACGGACGGCGTCTGCGCCAACGTCACCTTCCCGTTCCCCGCGACCCTCGTCCGGCGCATCGTGGCGACGGCCACCGGGATCGCCGCGGAGGGCGACGACCCGTGGGCCCCCAACGCGCTCGCCTGGCGCCTGCTCGACGTGGTCGCCGCAGGAGGATCGGCACGAACGCTCGGACCCCTCAACGCCGATCTCGGCGGCAGACGGCTCGGAGCGCTGCGCCATGTCGCCGACCTGCTCGACCGCTACATGGTGCACCGTCCCGACCTCGTGCTCAGCTGGCTCGAGGGCGATGCGCTGCTCGGAGCCGACGGACAGCCGCTCGGAGAACGTGACGCCTGGCAGGCCCACGTGCTCCGCGCGGCCGCGGAGCGCATCGACGCGCCGACACCCGCAGCCCGCCTGCTCTCGGCGACCGCGGCGCTGC
>CBDTYW010000219.1:0-6463 GCA_965364735.1 uncultured Nitriliruptoria bacterium | reverse complement strand
GCCGGTCGCTCGGCGGGACGGCGCCGACCGACAACCCGGCGTGGGCATGCACGACGCCGTCGACCTCGGTCCCTCGGGTCACGGCCGGTGGGCCGCCCAGCTCGGTCGGCGGGTCGGTCTCGGTGTGGGTCATCTCATCTCCTGCGTGCCGGACACAACGTACGCAGCGGTGTGACACGCGACTCGGCTTGCCCCGGTGCCAGGCGTGCCGACGGGTCCCGTGGTTCGACCCTCATCGGAATCGCCGTGGGCCCGTCTCCACACCCTGATGTCGTCACCGCGCCGACCCTCGACCGCGTCGTGGTCGTCGGGTCGTGTGGCCTCGCTGCGCTCGCGTTCACGCTCGCGCTCGCGACCCGCGCCCAGCTGCCCGACATGGCCGTGGCCTTGCCGGTCGTGTCGGCGGCGGCCATCTCCGCGGGCATCGTGGCCGGCTACCTGCTCCACGCCCGCGCCGCCGCCATCGATGATCCATCCCTGCGCTGGGCTGCCGACGGCTTCTCGCTCGCGACCTTCGCGATGTTCGTCCAGATCCTCGGCCACCCGTCCATCGCGCCGGGCGGGGGGATCCTCCGGACGACCTCGACCGGCACCGCCGCGCTCTACGTCGTGTGGCACGTCGTGATCCCGGCGGCGTCGATCATCGGGAACGGCCGGCACGCCCGCGATCCGCGTCTCCGCGGCGCCGTCCTCTCCACGAGCGTCCTGGTCACCCTCGCGGTCGCCTGGGGACCGACGCCGCTCCCGGTGCTCGTCGGGGCCGACGGCCGCTACACCCCCCTGCTGCTCGGATCGCTGGCTGTCACGACCGTCTTCTCCGCCGTGGCGGTGCACTCATGGAGGACCGGCAGGCGGGTCACCTCGTGGACGCACGCGTGGGTGGCCGCCAGCCTGAACCTCGGGCTCTGGGACGTCGCCCTGCACACCTTCGCCCAGTCGCGCTTCACGGTGCTCTGGTGGGCGAGCCTGTCGATGCGTCTCGCGCAGTTCGTGGTGCTCGCCGCTGGCGTCCTCATCGGGTTCGTGCAGATGTACCGCCGCGTGGTGACGCTGACGGAAGAGCTCGAGGCCAGCAACGAGCAGATGCACCGGACGCAGGATGAGCTGCGTGAGTTCACCCAGCTCATCGCTCACGACCTGAGGACACCGCTGACGGTGGCCATGGGATCGGTGCTGACCGTCGAGTCGTTCGCGTCCGTCGACGAACGGCTCGCCCTGCTGCTGCAACGTGCGAACACGAACCACACCCGGATGCAGCGACTGCTCGAGGAGCTCACCGAGCACGCAGATCCCGTACGCCTTGCGCGTCCCCACGTCGACGTCGACCTGCACCGGGTCGCGACGGCGTTGGCCGATGACCACGACGACGCCCAGATCATCGTCGGGGCGCTCCCCGTCGTGCGTGGCGACGCGCACGGACTCGACAAGATCCTCACGAACCTCATCGGCAACGCCGTGAAGTACGCGGACGCGGGCCATGCCCCGATCATCCGGCTGGAGTCAGGTGGCGATGATCACGACGTCTGGATCGACGTCGTCGACGACGGCCACGGGATCGCGCCCCAGGACGTCGAGCGGATCTTCGGGGCGGGCCAGCGGGGGTCCGACGTCCGCGGCGACCAGCACGGCTCCGGGCTCGGGCTCGCGATCTGTCGTCGGGTCGCCCTCGAGCACGGCGGGCGACTCGATCTGGTCGCCAACACGCCTGGTGGGTGCACGTTCCGGCTGACGCTCCCCCGCGGCGCGACCCGCGACGTTGGCGGTGAACACAGCGGTCCGTAGTCTGCGCCGCATGCCACTCGTCGCCCACTCCACCCTCCCGAGCTTCGCGAAGCTCCGCGACTCAGGCGTGTCCGTCCTCTCGCAGGAGGAAGCGCGCCACCAGGACATCCGCGAGCTGCACGTCGGCCTGCTGAACATGATGCCGGACGCTGCGCTCGAGGTGACCGAGCGGCAGTTCATGCGGTTGGTCGGAGGCGCCAACTCCATCGTGCAGGTGCACGTGCATCCGTTCACGATCCCGGGACAGCCGCGTGGCGCCAAGGCACAGGCACACATCGACGCGCACTACGAGGACTTCGCCGACCTGCAGCGCGACGGGCTCGACGCCCTCATCGTCACCGGCGCGAACCCGGCCACCGACGTGCTCTCCGAGGAGTCGTTCTGGGAGCCGCTCGGCGACGTCATGGCCTGGGCTGACCAGCACGTGACGTCGACGCTCTGCTCGTGCCTCGCCTCGCACGCGCTGATCCAACGGTTCCACGGGCTCGAGCGGCGCCGGATGGAGAGCAAGCGGTGGGGCGTCTTCCAGCACCAGCTGAGCGAGCCGACGCACCCGCTGGTCACGGACATCAACACCCGGTTCGACGCCCCCCACTCGCGCTGGAACACGATCGCCCCACAGTCCCTGCGTGCCGTCGGGCTGCGCGTGCTGGTGGAGACGATCGACGGCGGCTTCCACGTGGCCACCTCACCCGACGGGTTCCGGCGCATCTACTTCCAGGGTCACCCCGAGTACGACGCGATCAGCCTCCTCAAGGAGTACCAGCGCGAGCTTCGCCGCTACCTCGACGGCGAGCTCGTCGGCTCGCCTCCCTATCCGCGCAACTACCTCCCCGACGCTGCGGCCAAGCGGATCACCGCCCACGTCGAGGAGGCTCTGGCGGCGCGGGCTGCGGGCGCCCCGATCCCGAGGTTCCCCGAGGCCGAGCTGGTCGCCCAGCTCGACAACACCTGGCGCGACACGGGCCGGGCGCTCTTCAGCAACTGGCTGGGGCTCGTCTACCGCCTCACCAACCACGAACGTGGCGTCACCTTCATGGACGGCGTCGACCCGAGCGACCCGCTCGGCCTGAACAACTGACAAGGATCTGGACATGCGCGACGAGACCCTGGCGATCCACGCGGGATACAGCCCCGACCCGACCACGAAGGCAACCGCGGTCCCGATCTACCAGACGGTCGCGTACGAGTTCGACAACGCCCAGCACGGCGCCGACCTCTTCAACCTCGCCGTGCCCGGCAACATCTACACCCGGATCATGAACCCGACGCAGAACGTGCTCGAGGAGCGGCTCGCCGCGCTCGAGGGCGGCGTCGCCGCGCTGTGCACCGCGTCCGGGTCCGCCGCCATCACCTACGCGATCCTGACGATCGCGAAGGTGGGCAACAACATCGTGACCGTCCCACAGGTCTACGGCGGCACGTACACGCTGCTGCGCCACATGCTCCCCGACCTGGGCATCGAAGGCCGCTTCGCGGACGACGACAGCGTCGAGGCGCTCGAGGCGAAGATCGACGACAAGACCGCCGCGATCTTCCTCGAGTCCATCGGCAACCCGGCGGGCAACATCCCGGACCTCGAGGCGATCGCCGAGATGGCGCACCGCCACGGCGTCCCGGTCATCGTCGACAACACCGTCGCGACCCCCAGCCTCATGAAGCCGCTCGCGTGGGGCGCGGACATCGTCGTGCACTCGCTCACGAAGTACATCGGCGGCCACGGCACGACCCTCGGCGGGGTCATCGTCGACGGCGGCACCTTCCCCTGGGCCGACCACGCCGATCGCTTCCCGATGCTGTCGACGCCGGAGCCGGCCTACCACGGGGTTGTCTACACCGAGGCGCTCGGAGCCGCGGCCTTCATCGGTCGCGCGCGGACGGTGGCGCTGCGCAACACGGGCGCCGCGATCTCGCCGATGAACGCCTGGCAGATCCTGCAGGGCATCCAGACCCTGTCGCTGCGGATGGAGCGACACGTCGAGAACGCCATCGCGGTCGCGACGTTCCTCGAGGGCCACCCCGCCGTCGAGTGGGTCGAGTACGGCGGCCTCGAGTCGTCGTCCCAGCACGCGATGGCGAAGAAGTACACCAACGGCACGCCCTCCGGTCTCCTGTCGTTCGGGATCACCGGTGGCTTCGACGCCGGCGTGAAGTTCTACGACGCGCTGGAGCTGTTCACCCGTCTGGTCAACATCGGCGACACGAAGTCGCTCGCGGCACACCCCGCGTCGACCACGCACCGGCAGCTCACCGACGAGGAGCTCGAGAACGCGAAGGTCACGCCCGACATGCTCCGCCTCTGCGTCGGCATCGAGCACATCGATGACATCCTCGCCGACCTCCAGCAGGCGCTCGCGGCCAGCCGCAGCTGACGATCCAGACACGACCCGGCGCCGGACCCTCGGCGCCGGGTTGCTTGCGTCATGCAACTATTGTGATGGTCGCGATAGTCTCCGCGACGACGTCGAGACGAGGGGTCATGACGTGGAGTCGATCGTCCGGGCAGCCAGCTGGCTGAAGCCGTATCGCACGCGCGTTTCCGCCGCGCTGTTCATCGGGCTGCTGGTCGTGTCGGTGAACGTCCTGGTGCCGCTGCAGACCCAGCGGGTCATCGACGACGGCATCAACGCCGGAGATCGCGGGGTCGTGCTGACGACCGTGCTGCGGCTGGTCCTGCTCGTCATCGGCGCGCTCAGCCTGCAGCTCGCCGCGACCCTGATCTCGGTGCGCGTCGCGTTTCGGTTCGCGCGCGACGTCCGACGCGACCTGCACGACCAGATCCAGCGGCTGTCGTTCCGCAACCTCGACGAGCTCACGACCGGCGGGCTCATCGTTCGCCTCACCACCGACGTCGGACAGCTGCAGCAGCTCGTGATGTTCAGCCTCGGCTTCCTCGTGCAGGCCCCGCTGGTGCTCGTGGGCGCGCTCATCGGGATGCTCACGATCCGTCCCGATCTCGCCACGGTCCTGCTCGTGATCGTCCCCGTCGTGATCTCGATGACGCTGGTGATCACCATCCGCGGCCGCAAGATGTTCGAGGAGGTCCAGGAGCGGATGGACCGGCTCAACGCGGTGCTCCGCGAGAACCTCGCGGGCGCCCGGGTCGTCAAGGCGTTCGTCCGCGCCGACCAGGAGGCCGATCGCTTCGCGGTCGTCAACCACGACGTCGCGGAGCGCGCCACGGACGTCAACCAGCTGCTCGCGCTCCTCGCTCCGTCGCTCATGGGGATCATCAACCTCGGAACGGTCGCGGTCATCTGGTTCGGCGGCGGCCAGGTCATCGACCAGCGGTTGCTCTCGGGCGAGTTCATCGCCTTCATCAACTACCTCGCGATGGCATCGATGCCGCTGATGATCTTCGCGTTCGTCCAGCCCCTCCTCGCCGCAGGCGCCGCCTCGGCCAACCGGATCATCCAGATCATCGACGCGATCCCGGCCGTGACTCCCCCGTCAGACCCGCACCACGTGACGGTCGACGAGCTCCACGGCGACATCCGGTTCGAGGGCGTCGGGTTCGCGTACTCCACCGGCGAGGACGTCCTCCACGACGTCGACCTGCACATCCCCGCCGGCGAGACGGTCGCCGTGCTCGGCGCCACCGGCGCCGGCAAGACGACGCTCGTCAACCTCATCGCCCGCTTCCACGACCCGACGCGCGGCCGCGTGCTGCTCGACGGACACGACCTGCGCGACCTCCCCCGCGACGTGGTGCATCGCGCCGTCTCGGTGTCGCTGCAGCAGGCGCTCCTGTTCTCGGGGACCATCGCGGAGAACCTGCGCTGGGGCGACGCCGACGCCGACCTCGAGCGTCTCGTCGCCGCGGCCGACGCCGCCGCCGCGGACGAGTTCGTCCAGCTCCTCGAGGACGGCTACGACTCGCGGGTCGAGCAGAACGGCCAGAACCTTTCCGGCGGGCAGCGCCAGCGCCTCGCGATCGCGCGAGCGGTCATCGCCGACGCCCCGGTGCTGGTGCTCGACGACTCGACGTCAGCCGTCGACGTCACGACTGAGGCGCGGATCCAGGACGCGCTCACCGAACGTCGTGCGGGGCGCACCACGATCCTGGTCGCGCAGCGCGTGTCGACGGCGCTCGCCGCCGACCGGATCGTCCTGCTCGCCGACGGCACCGTCGCCGGCTGCGGAACCCACGACGAGCTCCTCGCTTCGAGCGCGCTCTATCGCGAGATCCTCGTGTCACAGCTCGGCGAAGCGGCGGTGCGCGCATGAGCGACACCGCCGAGAAGGTCGACGACGTCGCTCCCGACAACCGCCTGGCGACCTCGGGGCCGGCCCCGCCCGGGATGACCTCGAAGCAGCGCAAGCTGCTGGGACCGTCGTTCAAGCGGCTGATCCGACGCCTCGACCCGCACCGCGGCAGCCTCCGCCTCGTCGGGTTCCTCGTGGTGGCGAACGCCCTCCTGACCATGATCGGGCCCTACCTCCTCGCCGTGACGATCGACGACTTCATCGCCGTCGGCGACCGCGACGGGCTCGCGACGATGGCGATCGTGCTCGTGGTCGTGTTCGTCGCGACGAGCGTCACGATGGCCGCCGCGAACTGGATCATGTCGCGGATCGCGCAGCAGGTGATGCTCGGGCTGCGGCGTGACCTGTTCGGCAACCTCCAGACGCTCAGCCTGCGGTTCTTCGACCAGCGCCCCGTGGGCGACACGATGTCGCG
>CBDTYW010000218.1:0-6606 GCA_965364735.1 uncultured Nitriliruptoria bacterium | reverse complement strand
TCGACTCGAGAAGCTCGACAAGGCCCGCGAGACGATCTCCTCGGGCCGCACGATCAACCGCGCGTCCGACGACCCGTCAGGAGCCGGCCGGGTGCTCTCCCTGCGAAGCACGCAGGTCAAGCGCGAGCAGGAAGAGCGCAACGCCGCGGACGCCGCCCAGAAGCTCGACCTCGCCGACTCGTCGCTGCAGAGCATGGGCTCACGCCTCCGGCGCGTCCGGGACCTCGTCGTCAGCGGAGCGAACACCACCGGATCGGCGCAGAGCCGGACCGCCATCGCGCAGGAGGTCGCCTCGATCCGCGAAGAGCTCCTCTCGGTCGCCAACGCCCGCCACGACGGACGCCCGCTGTTCGCCGGCTTCGCCGACGTGGACGCGGTTGTGCGGGCGCCCGGCGGCTGGATCTATCAGGGCGACGACGGCGTCGTCACTCGCCGGATCGGCGACAACGACACGATCGGCGTCAACGTCACCGGCGACGACGTGTTCGGCTTCACTGGCGCACAGGACACCTTCACGCTGCTCGACAACATCGAAGCCCACCTCATGGCCGACGACCAGACCGCCCTCTCCGCCGACATCGCCGCCGTCGACGAGGCGTCGCAACGCATCCTCAGCTCCCTCGGCCAGATCGGTGCCGCGCGCAACCGCACCGACTCGGCGCTGGTACGCAACTCCGACGCGATCGTCGCGCTGCGCGGCGAGCTGTCCTCGATCGAGGACGCGTCACTCTCCGAGGCCGTCATGGAGCTCCAGATGCAGGAGATGTCCTACCAGGCGACGCTTGGCGCGTTGGCCCGCGCGATGCCGCCGTCACTCGCCTCCTTCTTGTCCTGATCCACCTTCTTGTCCTGATCCACCCCTGCGCGAGGTCCACTGCCGGACGTGACCGGGCCATTAGGGTCCGTCGTTGCATGCGCAGATCCCGCCTGCCCGAGGAAGCCTTCACGTGAGCGACGACGCACGCGGATACGACGAGGACGCTGTCCTCCACTTCACCCATGGCATCCCGGGATTCACGGACGCCACGGACTTCGTGTTGATCAACGAGGTCGAGGACGCGGCGTTCCAGATGCTCCAGTGCCTGAACGAGCCCGAGATCGCCTTCATCGTCACGGTTCCTTGGCTGTTCTTCCCCGACTACGCTCCCGAGATCTCGGAGGCCGAGGCGCTGGAGCTGGACATCACGAACGCTGAGGACTCCGTGCTCTTCTGCCCCGTCACCATCGACGCGGACACCGACACGGTGACGGTCAACCTGCTCGGGCCCTTCGTCGTCAACGCCGAGACGCGGCAAGGGCGCCAGCTGGTCCTCACCGACCAGGACCACCCCGTCCGAGCCGAGATCTCACTGGAAGGCCTCTGACGTGCTGGTCCTGACACGCCGTAGCAGTGAGTCGATCATGATCGGCAACAACATCGTGGTCACGGTCCTCGAGGTGCGCGGCGACCAGGTTCGCATCGGCATCGACGCGCCGCGCAGCATCCAGGTGCACCGCGAAGAGGTGTACCGCCAAGTCGCCTCGGAGAACCGCGCCGCCTCGACCCCGACGCTGGACGCGAAGGCCCTGCTGCAGCGTCGTCTGCGCCCGGTCCCGCCCACGCCGCCCGCGACGCCTCCGCCCACGCAGCCCTGAGTCAGGCTCGCTGGTCGAAGGCCGTCGGCCGCGACTCGGTGGCCCCACCGATGCCCGCCGAGTAGACGTTGGCGTGGCCGGTCGCCAGACGCTCCAGCCAGGCCCGCAGCTCGCCTGCGCCGGCGTGAGCGAGCGAGGTCGCCCGCTCGATTGCGACGCGGTTGCGCTCCCACAGATCCCGGAGGTCCGTCCGGAGGCGCTCGAGGTGCTCGCGCTCCCCCGACCCGACGGCCGACGCCAGCACCGCCAGGCTCGCGCCGGAGCCGAGACCGAGCCGCTGCTCAAGTGCGCCGACGACGACGCGACGCTCCGTGTCGAGCAGATGCAGCTCGTCGGACGTGTGCTCGACCTCGTCGACGATGCGCGCGAGAAAACGGCGTTCATCCGCCGCAAGGAGCTGCAGGAGCACCGTCAGGCGCAGGTTCAACGTCTCCATGAGGGCGCGCTCGCGCTCCAGCACCACCGTCAGACGTTCCACGCTTCCCCTGCCTCCCGCGTTTCTTCCTCAAGCGTAGGTGGACAGCACGGCAAATAACGAGCGTCTGCCGCGCGTTTTTCAGATATAGCCCGGCCCGAAGACACAGAGAGTGAACGAGCCCCCACGGCCTGCTGGATATGACGCTGCGTGGCCGAACGGTCACCACCTTGAGGTTCCCACCACGCGGGGTGAGTTCACCACCCACCGCGACGGGTGACTCCCATACGTGTAGTTCGCAAACCTCACGGTTCGTGTTCGACCAAACTCTCAACAGCACTGGAAACAACACTCCGTAGCCGGCACCATACTCTCCGTGCACAGCGAATTGCATGAACCCCAACCAGCGATGGGACCCAAGCATGTCGATCAAGACCGCGCGGAGCGCCAAGCCCGCCACGAACACCCCCGGCCTCGAACGCTCCAACGAGCTCGTCGAGACTCACCTCTACCTCGTCCAGCACGCCGTGAACCAGGTCTCGACCCGGTACCCGCGCCACGTGGACCGCGAGGAGCTCTGGAACGCCGGTGCGTACGGCCTCGTCGACGCCTCCCGTCGCTACGACGAGACGATGGGCATCCCCTTCGCCCGGTACGCCATGATCCGCATCCGCGGCGCAATCATCGACTCCACCCGCTCCCGCGACTGGGCCACCCGCGCCATGCGCCGTGGCATGCGTGAGGTCCGGGACGCCACTGAGGTCTTCGAGCGCGAGAACCACCGCGAGCCGACCGCCGTCGAGCTCTCGACCGCGCTCAACATCACCGTCGAGCAGCTCGACGCCTACCGCACCGCCGCGGTCTCCTCGTCCCTCCTGCACCTCGACCAGCGCGTCGGTGGTGGCGAGAGCGAGGACACCACCCTGGGCGAGCTGATCGAGGAGAAGGACTCCGAGCGCCTTCCCGAGGACCAGATCGAGCACCGCGAGCTCACGGGCACGCTCCGCACCGCCGTCCGTCACCTCCCGGAGGTCCAGCGCGAGGTCGTCGAGCGGTACTACTTCCAGGGCGAGTTCCTGCGGTCCATCGCCGACTCCATGGGCGTCACCGAGGCGCGGGTCAGCCAGATCCGCTCCGAGGCGCTCAACGCCGTCCGCGCCTACTTCGCGGACTCCTTCGAGGGCATCCCGCAGGTCGACGAGCGCGCCCCGGGCCGCCGCAGCCGCGCAGCCTTCGTGGCACGTCTGGCCGAGGAGTCCAGCTGGCGCACCCGGCTCGACGCCGCGGACCGCGCGCTGGTCCCCGAGTCCCGCACCGCCTGAGCCTCAACGGCTCCCCAACGCTGACGCACCCGCCGCACCTCGCGGCGGGTGCTGGCGTGTGTCGGGTCACCGGCGGAGAAACCGGCCGAACGGCCGACATGTGTCGCTGAACGAGCACACATGCGCGCTCGGACGGGCCGTCGTCAAGCGTCGGGGCATCGGCGTCGATGACGTGGATGCCAGCGGCCGACAACCCCGCCGGCGCGTGGAGCATCGAGATGACCGACACCGCCGTGGCCGAGCCGACCGAGCCGACCGCTGCCCCGGTCGAGCCGGGCGCGCCGCTCGCGGTCCACGGGCTCTCCCAGCGCCAGCTCCAGTCCGTCGAGAAGGCCGTCGGCGGCACCGAGATCACCGCGGTGACGCTGCAGACGCCGACCGACGACCGGACGCTCGTCGTGTCCGCACGTGCCGGTCGCGACGGCATCGCGATCACCCGACGCTGGGCCGACGCAGGAAGCCGCGTCGTCGTCCTGCTCCATCCCGGTCTCGAGGGGATCGCCGCCCAGCTGCTGCGCGCCGGCGCGCGGGCCATCGTTGCCGAGGGCAACGAGGCCGTGCTCGCCGAGCTCGACCGCCTCGGGCCACAGGTCCCGGGCCGCCTGCTCGAGAGCGTGGCCCGCCGCGCCGAGGACGCCGCCCAGGACGACCTCGCCGGACACGACCTCACCGGCGGTCCTGACCCCACCACCGGACTGCCCGGCGGCCGTGCCCTCGCCGCCGACCTCCGCCCGGTCGAGGGTGAGGACCCCTTCACCGGCCTGCTGGTCGCGGTGCACCTCGGTCAGCTCACGGAGTCGGCGCTCCCCGGTGGCCTCGGCGATCTGCTGCGCCGCCGCATCGCCATCACCTGGGCTGCTTCACGCACCGACGCGACCCGGGCCTACCACCTCTCCCCTGCCACCACGCTCCTGCTGCACCACGGGGACGTGGCATCGCTCGAGCGGCTCATGGAGACCTGGCACGAGGACGTCAGCGCCTACGCCCCGCGCGGTGTCGAGCTGCACGTCCACGCCGCCCACACGACCGTGCATCCCGACACCCCCCTCGACGTCGCCGTCTCGATGGTCGTCGACGCCGCCGAGGTCGCGTCGCGACACGGCCAGCGCGTCGTCCGCGCCGAGGATCTCGCCGACCTCGCGGGCGGAGACTCCGAGCTCGCCGCCCTCGAGCTGGCGATGCACGAGGTCGAACGACAGCGACGTTCCGGCGTCGGACACGCACGTCGGATCGCCGTCACGGCACGACGCCTCGCCGTGATGCTCGACCTCGGCGACGACGATCTCGTCGTCATCGGGCTCGCGGCACGGTTCCACGCCGTCGGCGAGGTCGTCGGCGAGCGAGCGCTCCCCGCGATCGTGGACGCCCGCTCAGCCGACGTCCTGGCCGCGTCCTGCGGGACCGGGGTCGCGGACGCCGTCCGCGCCCATCGGGCACCGCCGGCTCCGGACACCCCGCTCTCCGCACGCATCCTCGGCGTGGCACGCGCCTACGAAGACGCCCACGCTCGTGGGCTGGGCGTGGGCGGAGCCATCGCCAGCCTCCACGATGCGGGGCTCGACGAGAGCGTGGTCGCAACGCTGAGCCGCCTCGTGGCGCCGGCGCTCCAGGTGGCCTGAGAGGGCCTCAGGCGGCCGCCTCGGCGTCCGCAGCCTGCGCCTCGTCCTCGGCGACCATCTCCGCGTGCCTGCGCCGTGCGACGGTCTCGACCGCCTTCACGAGGCCGCGGTTCGCCAGATGGTGCAGCACGATCACCGCGATCAGCGTGATCACACCCCGGGTGGCGGCCTCGAACGGCGTCAGCGCCCCGGTCGACAGGCTCCACGCCGTCGGCGCGAGCAGCATCAGCCCGAGGATCCCGAACGGCTGGGCGATGGGTCCACGCAGCATGTCAGGCCTCCGCCCGGTCGAGGAGCTCCATGATGGTCGCCGCGACGTCGGCCGCGGTCACGGAGACGAGCGCGCCACCGACCGGACCGAACGAGAGCGGTGCGTCGGCGTCCACGGCCGTCGCGAGCGCGACGATCGTGTCCTGCTCGTCGACCCAGGCGACCGCGTCGGGGCGCAGGCTGATCAGCGGGGACCAGCCGGCGTCGCCGACGACGAGGTGCAGCGCGCGCCCGTCACGCCGAGCAGCGACCGCGACGTTGCCGTCGGGCCCGGAGACGGCCATCGCGACCGCTCGGACGTCACCGAACACCGGATCCAGCAGCTCCTCGGCACGCGGGCCGACGAACAGCGGTGCGTCTTCGGGAACCCCGAGGCACCAGGGCGCCACGGCGTCCGCGAGCGCGGCGGTCAGATCCACGTGCGTCGATCGGCGCAGCCGTGCCATGACGGCATCCGGCAGCCCGAGCCCATCCAGGTCGCGCGTCGTGACCTCCGGCTCCTCGACGACCACGGCGAAGACGTCATCGTCGAGCGCCCAGCCGCCCTCCGGCATGAGCTGCGCGGGCTCCGGGATCGTCACCGCCGGCTCGGTGCGAGCGAACAGCCCACGGACCCGGGCCTCGGCGTCGTCCTCCTGGCCCCACGCGTCGTCGAGGACGGTGATCGGTTCGGCGACCGGGGTCGGCTCGGGACACATCGCGCGATCGAGCGACGCACCGAACGACGTGCGTTCCCGCGCCTCCTCCTCGTCGGCGAGCGAGGCGAGCACCGCGTCCATGCCGTCGAGGCCGTCACGTGCGGCGCGAGCCGCGGCGGCGGCGACCCGTTCGCGGGCGGCGTGCTCGGCCGCCCGCTGAGCGGCTTCGAGTTGGACCGTGAGGTCGGCGGGTGTGGGCATCGCGCCTGCCCCGTATCCCCCGACGAAGACCGGGGCGCGGTCGCCGACGCTGAGGACGCTGTAGTCCACGTCGGGTCCGAAGAAGCGGTACGCGGTGTCGACGGCGTGGCGGGACTCAGGTGTGTCATCGACGGCGATCAGGACGTTCATCGTTCTCCTCCTCAGGACGTCGCCGGAATCGGCGCACCGACGTCAGAACACGAGGCGTACCCGTGTCGCGGCGTCGCGAAACGCGATCCTAGGGTCCGGGCGGCCCCGATCGCCGTCGGCTGCGAGGATGGAGCGATGCAACCAGGGGTCATCCATCGGGCACGCCGAGTCATCACGGTCGACCCGTCCATGCCGACGGCCGGTGCCGTCGCTGTGCGCGGCGATCGGATTCTCGGTGTCGGCAACGTGGGCGAGTTGCAGGCTGCATGGGGGAGTCATCTCACCGTCGATGACAC
>CBDTYW010000217.1:0-6629 GCA_965364735.1 uncultured Nitriliruptoria bacterium | reverse complement strand
CGCTCTGGTCGGTCCTCGCGCTCGCCGCCGGCCCGGTGTCCATCGTGCTCGGCGTACCCGCGGCGGCCGACGTCCTCCCGGTGCTCTCGGTCGTGTTCGTCCTGCGCAGCGCCACCGTCGGCGAGTACCTGCTCAGCCGCGAGATGCGCTTCAAGACCCTCGCGATCGTCGAGATCGTCTCCTACCTCATCGGGTACGGCGTGATCGCCGTCGTGCTCGCCGTCCGCGGCGCCGGGGTCTGGGCGCTCGTGGCCGGACAGGTCGGCCAGTCCGTGGTGCGCCTCGTCGCGCTCTGGATCGTCGCACCACACCCCATGGCGCCGAGCCTGAACCGCGCCGCGCTCAAGGACCTCCTCGGCTACGGCGGCGGACACGTCCTCGCGAAGGGCGGCCACTTCGCCGCGACGCAGGCCGACAACATCATCGTCTCCAACATCATGGGGCCGGTCGGGCTCGGCCTCTACACGCGCGCCTACCAGTTCCTCACGACCCCGGCGATCCTGTTCGGCAAGGTCGTCGACCGGGTGCTCTTCCCCGCGATGGCGTCCGTCCAGGACGACCGAGAACGCCTCGCGAGCGCGTGGTTCCGGGGGCTGTCGATCGTCGCCGTGCTCGTGCTGCCGCTCTCGCTGTCGCTGGCCGTCGTCGGACGCGAGGTCATCCTCCTGCTCCTCGGCGACCAGTGGCTCGGGGCGCTCCCGCCCTTCACGGTGCTCGTCCTCGGGATGCTCTTCCGCACCTCGTACCGCCTCAGCGACTCGCTCTCGCGTGCGACCGGTGCGGTCTATCGCCGCGCCTGGCGGACCTTCACGTTCGCCGGCCTCGTCGCTGCCGGCGCGCTGATCGGGTCGCGCTGGGACCTCGCCGGCGTCGCCGCGGGCGTGCTGTTCGCGCTGTTCGCGAACTTCATGCTGATGGCGGGGCTCAGCCTGCGCCTCCTCGACGAGACGTGGGGTCGGTTCGTCGTCGCGCACCTCGCGGGGCTCCAGCTCGGCGTGGTCGCCGCTGCAGGGACCGCCGCCGTCGCGCTGCCGCTGCGCGCGGCTGCGCTCCCGGTGATCGTGATCCTGCTCGGCGGCGCGATCGGTGCGCTCGCCGGGATGGTCGTGCTGTCGCGGCTGTCCGCGATGCGCGACGGACAGGTCGCACGGGCGTGGCGGGACGCGATGAAGCTGCTCCGGCTGCCGCGACGGATCCGACGTCCGCTCCAGCGCATCCTCGGCCTCGCGCGCCGCGTCGACGACGGAGGCGTGGCATGACGATCGTCGGGCACATCACCGGCACGGGGCGCAGCGGCTCGACGTTGCTGTCGTTCCTGCTCAACACGAACCCGCAGATCGCGACGGTCGGCGAGGCCACCGGCCCACCCGATCGCCCAGACATCGACCCGAACCTCTACGAGTGCTCGAGCGGTGAGCCGATCGGCACCTCCGCGTGGTGGAAGGCCGTCGGCGCGCGCATGGCGGAGCGGGGCGTCGACTTCTCGCCCGGGCACTGGGACCTGCGGTTCACCGTCGATCTCCCGACGCCGCTGCAGCTCGTCGCTGAACGGTCCCTGCGCTCGATCGCGCTCGATGATCTCCGCGACCGGCTGCTCCTCGAGCACACGCCGCTGGGCGACCGCCTCCGCACGGTCGCCGTCCGCAACGCCGCGTTCGCGGCCAGCGTCGTCGACCTCGAGGGCGCTCGCGTGTTCGTCGACGCGTCCAAGGATGTCCGACGTCCCGTGCTGCTCGATCGGCTCACCGACGACGACACCCGCGTGATCCACCTGATCCGCGGACCGCACGGCTACGTGAACTCCCGCGGCACGCATCGGCAGGTCCCGATCGGGGCGGCCGTCCGCGAGTGGAAGCGCTCGATCGGGCACGGCGAACGGCTCGAGGAGATCTTCGGCCCGGACCGGTTCCTGCGGGTGCGCTACGAGGACCTCGTCTCCGACGTGCTCGGCCAGCTCAACCGGATCGCCGCGTTCCTCGACGTCGACGGCTGGGCGGAGCTGCCCGACCACACCGCCGGCGAGCACCACGTCATCGGCAACAAGATGCGGCTCGACGGCCGCCGTGAGATCTCGCTCGACGAGGCGTGGCGCCGCACCCTCGACGCCGATCAGATCGCCACGATCAGCCGACGCACCGAGCGCGAACGCGCTGAGCTGGGCTACCGATGAGCGGCGCTGCGGGCCTCGCTGCCTGGGTGATGCGCGACGATCGCGCGGCCTCGGCCGAGCCGCTGCGTCGCTGGGCAGCGTGGGCGCTCGAGATCTTCATCCTCACGATCCCGCTCGAAGGGTTGGTCACCGGCTCCTTCGGCCGCCTCGCAAGACTCGTGGGGTTCGCGGCGTTCGGCGTCGCGGGGCTGGCCATTGCGCGGCACGGCGTGCGTCGCCGGATCCCCGCCGTCGCGTGGGCGTTCATGGCGTTCACAGCGGTCGTGACGCTGTCCTGGTTCTGGACGATCAGCGCCGACGCCACCCTGCAGCGCATCGAGACGGCCGTCCAGCTGGTCGTGATGGTGCTGCTGCTCAACGAGTTCGGTGACACCGCCCAGCAACGACGACGGTTCCTCGGGGCGTTCGTCGTGGGCTGCGTCGCGGCCTCCGTCGCCGTGTTCCGCGCAGCGTTGACGGGTGCCGGCGCCGGTGGTGGCAGCTACTCCGGCCGCTTCGCCGTCGGTGAGTCGTCGAACCCGAACTCCGTCGGCGCGGTCATGGCGTTCGGCTCGGCAACGTCCTGGTACCTCGCGGTCATCGGCCGGACCCGGCTCGGCCGGCGCGTCGCGTTCGCCGCCCCGGTCCTCATGGTGGTCGCGCTGCTGCTGACCGCGTCGCGCGGGGCGCTGATCGTGATGATCGTCGCGCTGCTGGTCATCCCGCTGACCAGCCGGTCGCTGCGTCCACGGCAGGCGGTCGCGCTGCTGCTCGTCGCGCCGATCGCCGCGACGGCGATGCTGCTGGTGATCCCGCAGACGACGATCGAGCGACTCGCGAGCACCGGGCAGGAGCTCGAGTCCGGCGACCTCAACCTGCGTCGCCAGCTCTGGGACGTGGCCATCGAGACCTTCGTCGAGCAACCGATCACCGGCGTCGGAGCCGGTGCCTCACGCATCGTCATCGGTCGTGAGGTGGGCCGTGAGGCAGGCGCCCACGACGCGTTCCTCTCGATCGCCGCGGAGACCGGCGTCCTCGGGCTCTCCGCGTTCCTCACCATGCTCGGGCTGGCCGCCCTCGCCGCGCTGCGGCTTCCCGCCCCGCATCGGGGGGCCGCGATCGCCCTGCTGGTCACGTTGTTCGTCGCCTTGGTGCCCCTGCACGTCGAGTTCGCGAAGACCACGTGGCTCATCCCGGTGCTGGTCAGCATGGGGCTCGCGTCGCCGCGGAGCCCGACGCTGCGCGTCGAGCCGACGTTCTCGGCCCGACCGGCCGTGCCGGTGTCACGATGACCCCGACCGACCCCGAGGTGCGCAGGGACCGACGCGTCGTGTTCGGCGTGTTCGGCGTGATGGTCGCAGCAGCGGCGGTGACCTTGGTCCTGTCGAGCCAGCCAGCGTCGACCACCATGCCGGACCTGCCGGACGTCGCTGCCACCCCGACCGTGGTGCCCACCCGGACGCCGGCCGCGGTCGACCAGGGAGGCCTGCCGGTCTTCGCCGGCTCAGTCGCCGGCGCTTCGGGAGCCGACGCCGTCGCCGCCGGGCCCGACGATGTGGCGATCGATCTCTCGGACGGGGCCGTGTGGCACCCGCTGGTGGCCTACCCCGCCGGGTCCGTCGTCACCCACGATGGCCGCAGCTACCGCTCGACGGCCACGGTCGTCGGGGTCGTCCCCGACGATGCCGGCGCCGTCGGCGTGCCGCTCGGCTTCGCCGCCGACGTGCGCGGGGGAGCAGGTGGACGCCAGGTGGAGGTCACGACCCTCGCCGACAGCGGGCCCGGATCGCTTCGTGCTGCGCTCTCGGGGGAGGGCCCCACGTGGGTCACGTTCGCGGTGTCAGGTGAGCTGCAGATCCGCGACGCGCTCAACGTCCCGTCGCGCACGACGGTGGACGGTCGTGGGGCCGACATCACGATCACTGGCCGTGGGCTGCACCTGCGCGAGGCCGACGACGTCATCATCACCAACCTGAAGTTCTCCGGCTCGCTCGGGAAGAACGATGACGCGGTCCGGGTGACCGACAACTCGACGCGGGTGTGGCTCGACCACCTCGACGTGACCGGCATCCTCGATGAAGGCTTCGAGATCTCTCGGGGCGCGACCGATGTCACGCTGTCGTGGGTGCGCGTCCACGACCAGGGCAAGTCGATGCTGCTCGGCACCGACGTCGACCATCAGACGTCGACGGCGCCGATCTCGCGGGTGACCGTCCATCACACGGTCTTCGAGCGGACCGAACAGCGCAATCCGCGCGCCGTTCGGCGCGCGATGGTCCACGTCGTCAACAGCGTGCTGACCGACTGGATCGACGTCGGGGCGCAGTCGGCGTCGGGCGCGCAGATGGTGCTGGAGCGCAACGTCATCGAGGCTGGCAGGACGCGCAGCCGGGCCCTCGTGACCCGGCCCGGGCAGGGCGTGAAGAACCCGGACGAGGGCTCCGCGGTCTCGCGCGGAGACTGGTACGTCGGTGACCCGGAACTGGACCTCCGCGGCCGAGACGTCGTCTTCGGCGAGCGTGACTTCTACGACTTCCCGGCGATGATCGCCGGCCCCGAGCTGCGCGACTACGTCCAGGCGCTGGCCGGATGGCAGGACGTGCCGCTGCAGCCGTGGACGCTCGTCGAGGCGCCCGGCTGACCGATCCCAGGAGATCCGCATGACCATCGAGGCGCACCGGCTGCTGCCGAACCTGCTCGTCCCCGGCGTGACGAAGGCCGGGACGACGTCGCTGTTCCACTACCTCGGCCAGCACCCGGCCATCTTCCCGGCGGCCGAGAAGGAGTCCAACGTCCTCGCGGCCCTGCGCTACCGCGATGACCCCGGCTGTGACCCGGTGGCCGAGTACGCGCGGTACTTCCACGATGCCGGGCCGCAGCAGTGGCGGCTCGACGTCTCGCCGACCTACCTCTCCGCAGGTCCGCGGCTGGTCCGCGCCGTCCACGACCTGATGCCGGTGGACGCCCGGGTCCTCGTGACCGTCCGCGAGCCCGTCGGCCGATTGTTCTCGGCGTTCCGGATGAAGGCCGCGAAGGACGTCCTCGATGACGGCGCCGACCTCGCCGCGTTCGTCGACCGGGCGATCGCGCTGGATGCGTCGGGCGAGATCGCGCTGGAGGAGCACGCGGTCTTCCGCACGCTCGCGATGGCGCGCTACGCCGATCATCTGGCGGACTGGATCGAGGTCTTCGGCACGGAGCGCGTCGGCGTCGTCGCGTTCGAGTCGCTCGCGGAGTCGACGCGCCAGACGGTGATGGCGATCGTCATGTGGCTCGGGCTCGACACGGGGATGGTCGCGGAGATGGACCTCGGCGTGCGCAACCAGACCGTGCAGCCGCGGTCGCAGTCGGTGCGGAGGCTCGCCCAACGCGCGAACAAGGCCGCCTCCGGCGTGCTCGACCGCGCGCCCGCGCTGCGCGAGCGCCTCCGCGGCGCCTATGCGCAGATCAACGCCTCCGACGACGCGCCGACCTTCGACCCGGAGGTCCGCGCCCGGCTCGTCGCCTGGTACGCCCCGCACGTCGCCGCCGCAGCCGACCTCATCGACGACGACCTGCTGGTCGGACCGCGTCCGAGCTGGCTCGACCCGAGCTGACCTGACCGAACCCGGGGTCAGCCGCGTCGTTCCCGGAGTCGTGAGCCGACCGCGTCCGGCAGGACCTGCTCGCCGCCGAGCAGCCGGATCGTGGCGACCTCGGACCCGCGACGCTCCAGCCAGCCGGCCGCCGCGTCAGCTGCAACGGCCTGCGGCGGCGCGAGCAGCAGGACCGCGTGAAGGCGCCGGACCGACGCCCCGGCTGCGAGCGCGTCGGGGAAGTTGCGCCCCGTCGCGACCAGGACGGTGGTGACGTCGGTGAGCTCAGAGGTGAGGTCCGCGACCGCGGCGGCGGTCGCGTAGCGGTCCGGTCCGGCGACGCGCACGACCTTCGTGCCGGTGAGCGAGCGGATGTCGGCGAGGACGTCGTCGGAGATCGCGGTCGCGCCACCGATGACGTGGACGGTCGCGGGACGCAGCTCGGCCAGCAACGTCGCGGTGGCGTCCGGGAGCCGGTCGCCGCGGGTGAGCAGCAGCGGGCGGCCGGTGTGGGCGGCGAGCTGTCCGGCGGACAACGCGTCCGGCCAGGCGCTCGACGGGTTGCGGTGGCTGCCGAGCGCGATCACGACGCCGGAGGGCGCGGTGTCGACCCGTCGGGCGAGGACCTCGTCGGCGACGGACGCGGCGGTCGCGAAGCGGTCGGTCCCGGCGATGCGGCGGACGTGCGCGACGCCGTCGAGCCGGGCGACGGCGCGGGCGACGTCGTCGCTCAGCGCGCTGGTGCCGCCGAGCAGGACCACCGTCGTCGGACGCAGGCGGAGGATCTCGGCTGCGGTGGTGGCTGCGAGCCGGGTGCGGGGCGTGAGCAGGACCGGTGCGTCCAGCGCTGCTGCGAGCGGAGCGGCCGCGAGGGCGTCCGCGTGCGAGGTCCCGGAGGCCAGGAC
>CBDTYW010000216.1:0-6663 GCA_965364735.1 uncultured Nitriliruptoria bacterium | reverse complement strand
ACCGGGTTGTGCAGCTCGCCGATGCCCTCGATGCGGCAGATGACCTCATCGCCGTGGCCGAGGAGGCTGTGGCCCTGCTCTCGGCGCCGCAGTGTCCAGCGATGACGACCGACCTCGTCCTCGGCGGCAGCCAGGTGGCGCTCCAGATCCACGAGTCCGTCGGCCACGCGATCGAGCTCGACCGGATCCTGGGCTGGGAGGCCGCCTTCGCGGGGACGTCGTTCCTCGACCTCAAGGAGCTCGGCTCCCTGAAGTATGGCTCCGAGCTCATGAACATCACGGCCGATGCGACGATCCCCGGCGCGATGGGCACGTTCGGCCATGACGACGAGGGCACGCCAGCGCAGTGCGTCCCGATCGTCGACGAGGGTCGCTGGGTGGGCGTGCTGTCCGGTCGCGACACCGCCCACATCGCGGGCCTCGAGCCCGGGGGGATGGTCCGCGGACAGGGCTTCAACCGGCTTCCGATGGTCCGCATGACCAACGTCGGTCTGCTCGCGGGGCCGCACTCCCTCGAGGAGATCATCGCCGACACCGACGACGGCATCCTGATGGACACCAACCGCTCGTGGTCGATCGATGACCGGCGCCTCAACTTCCAGTTCGGCTGCGAGATCGCCTGGGAGATCACGGGCGGGAAGCTCGGCAGGATGTTCCGCAACCCGACCTACACCGGCATCACGCCGAGCTTCTGGGGCTCGATGGATCGCCTGGCGGGCGGCGATGACTGGCACGTGTGGGGTCTCCCGAACTGCGGGAAGGGACAGCCGATCCAGACCATGCACACGGGCCACCACGCGGCCCCCGCACGGTTCCGCGACGTCCGCGTGGGGGTGCGAGGATGACCGAGCACCTCCAGAAGCTCGCCGACGACGTCCTCGAGACCGTCGGTGACCGCGCCACCGCGCACGTCAGCGTGACCGAACAGCGCCATGGTCTGACCCGCTTCGCCAACTCCTTCATCCACCAGCACGTCGACGAGGACACGACCCGCGTCGGGCTGCGCGTCGTGGTCGACGGACAGCCCGCTTCCGGCTCGACGACCGACACGCGTCCCGACCGGCTCCGCGCCTCGATCGATCGTCTGATCGAGATTGCCCGGCTGGCTCCCGTCGAGCAGGACTGGCAGGGCTTCGCGCCCCCCGTCGACAGCTTCCCGGACGACCGGCACGATCCGGAGACCGCGGCCAACGACCCGGATGCGCGAGCCGCGCTCGTCGAGCGCTTCATCACGCTCGGACACGGCTCCTCGGTGGCCGGCTACTGCGACACCGAGACGACCACGCAGGCGATCTCGGCCTCGACCGGCCTGCGGGGCGCGAGCACCACGACGCGAGCCACCCTCGACGGCATCCACCGGACCGACTCGTCGTCAGGATCCGGACACGCGACCTCCTACGCGATCGGCGACCTCGACGCTGACGAGATCGGCGAGCTCGCCCGAGATCGTGCAGAACGCGGGCGTGACCCGCACGACCTCTCACCGGGAGACCTCACCGTCGTGCTCGGCCCCGAAGCCGTCGCGACGATCCTCATCTTCTTGAGCATCTACGGCTTCAACGCGAAGAGCGTCCACGAAGGGCAGTCCTTCGCAGAGATCGGCGCCGCGCAGTTCGACCCGTCCATCACGATCCGTGACGGATTCGACGACGCGCGGGCGATCGGCCTCGCGTTCGACGAGGAAGGCACGCCCCGCGCTCCGCTCACCCTCGTCGACGGCGGGACGACGGCCGGGCTGACCCATGACCGTCGCACCGCCGCGAAGATGGGCGTGGAGAGCACCGGCCACGCCATCCCCAACGGGGAGCACTTCGGCGCCGTCACGATGACCACGCGGCTCCGCCCGGGCACGTCGACGCCCGAGGAGCTCATCGCCGAGGTCGACCACGGCCTCTACATCGCCTCGTTCAACTACTGCCGGATCCTCGACCCGAAGAGCCAGGTCGTCACCGGGCTCACCCGCAACGGGACCTACAGGATCCGGGGTGGCGACCTGGTCGCCGGGGTCTCGAACCTGCGCTTCACGACCTCGTTCAAGGACGCCTTCGGTCCGGGCAACGTGCTCGGGGTCGCCGACGACGACCGGATGGCTGACTGCGAGTTCGGGACCGGGCTCACCATCGCGCCGCATGTCGCCCTGCGGAGCTTCCACATCTCCGGCGGCGCGTCCGGCTGAGGCCGTCCGGCATCTGGCGCGCGCGGACACCCGGCTCCGTGCTCACCTCCGCACACGACCTCGCACACCGAACATGCGTTCGGTAACGTCGTGGGCATGAGCACCGATCGCCCCCCCACCTCCCAGCCCGCAGTGACACACGACGTCCTGCATCTCGTTCGGTCGCTCCGGGCCACGACCGAACGCCTCGAACGGGCCGGTGTGCATCGCGACGTCGGCCAGCGACGTGCGCTCCGCGCCGTGGCGCAGCTGTGCGACGAGGTGACCCAGCGACAGCAGGATGTGCCGGAAGGCGCACCGCTACGGTGATGAGCGATCCCCTCGAAGGTTGCTCATGGTCACGTTCGCCCGCGCCCTCGTCACCGGAGCGTCCTCCGGGATCGGCGTTGACTTCGCTCGCCAGCTCGCTGGCTCCGGAACCGACCTCGTGCTCGTCGCGAGGACGACCTCACGTCTCGAGGACCTCGCCGCCGAGCTCCGCGCGTCCCACGGCATCGACGTGGAGGTGCTCACCGCCGACCTCGCCAGCGTCGACGGCCGCCACACGGTGGAGGAGCGTCTGCGCGCCACCGACTCCCCCGTCGACCTCCTGGTCAACAACGCCGGGTTCGGCACGACGGGCCGGTTCGGCGCGACGCCGGCGGAGGAGGAGCTCGGCCAGATCGACGTCAACGTCCTCGCGCTCACGCGCCTCACCCATGCAGCGCTCCCCGGCATGCTCGATCGGGCCACGTCGTCGCGTCAAGCGGTCCTGAACGTCTCGTCCACCGCCGGCTTCCAGGCCATGCCGCACATGGCGACCTACGCCGCCACCAAGGCGTTCGTCACCAGCTTCTCCGAGTCGCTCCACGAGGAGTACCGCGCGAAGGGCGTGACGATCACCGCAGTCTGCCCGGGACCGACCAGGACCGAGTTCGCGGACCGCTCGGGCATGCACTTCGGCGTCCTGCCCGAGGCGGCGTGGATGGACTCGGCATCCGTCGCCCGTGCGGGGCTCGCCGCGGTCGAGGCCGGGCGTTCCGTCGAGGTGCCGGGCCTGATGAACAAGCTCACGCGAGCCGGTGGGGCGCTGACCCCATCAGTGATCCTGCGTCGAGGGACCGCGATGATGACCAGCCGCATGAACGCCGGGAGATGACCATGGCACGCACCTTCCACCGCGCGCTCATCACCGGAGCCTCCTCCGGGATCGGCGCCCACATCGCGCGTGAGCTCGCTGCCCGTGGCGTCGGGCTGGTCCTCGTCGCCCGCCGCACGGATCTGCTCGAGGAGCTCGCCACGGAGCTGCGCACGATCGTGGACTCCGTCGAGGTCCTCGCCGCCGATCTGCTCGAGGAGGCGGGGGTCCAGGTCGTGCAGGATCGCCTCCTCGACCTCGACCGCCCGATCGACGTGCTCGTCAACAACGCCGGCATGTCCGCGATGGACCGTTTCCACCGCATCCCGATGGAGCGCGTCGACGGCCAGGTCCGGCTGAACTCGATCGTCCCGGTGCGCCTCACGCTCGCGGTCATCGAGCGCATGCGGGTGGCCCGGCACGGAGCAGTGCTGAACACCTCGTCGGTGGCGAGCTTCATGCCCGGCCCCAAGCTCGCGACGTACAACGCGAGCAAGGCGATGCTGACCTCGTGGAGCGCGGCGCTGCACGAGGAGATGCGCGGCACCGGCGTCAGCGTCACCGCGCTCTGTCCCGGATTCACGCGCACCGACTTCATCGGCGATGACGGCGACCGCATCCCGGACCGCGTGATGAGCGAGCCTCAGGACGTGGCCCGTGCCGGGGTCGAGGCGATGTACGCCGGCACGGCGATCGAGATGCCCGCCGTTCAGGACAGCGCGATGCGCGCGATCGCCAAGCTCGTGCCCAACCGGTTGCTGACCCGCGTCATCGCGAAGGCGTTCTGATGGCCCGCTGGGATCGCGCGCTCGTCACGGGAGCGTCCAGCGGCATCGGCGACGCGTTCGCCCGGCTGCTGGCCGCCGAGGGCTCCGACCTGGTCGTGGTCGCACGCTCCGAGGCACGGCTCGACGCACTCGCGTCAGAGCTGACGACGGCCCACGGGATCAACGTCGAGGTGCTCGTCGCCGACCTGACCGACGCCACCGACCTCGCACGCGTCGAGGACCGGCTCCGTTCCGCAGATGCCCCGGTCGACCTGCTGGTGAACAACGCGGGCTTCGGGACCAGCGGGAGCTTCGTCGACCTCGACCGCGACGGTGAGGTCTCCGAGATCCGGCTGAACGTGGTGGCCGTGGTCCGCCTGACGTCGGCCGCGCTGCAGCGGATGCTCCCGCGCGAGTCCGGAGCGATCCTGAACATCTCGTCCGGCGCGGGCTTCCAGCCCAGCCCCTACAACGCGACGTACGGGGCCACGAAGGCGTTCGTGAACTCGTTCACCGAGGCCGTGCACCAAGAGGTGCGCGGACGCGGGGTCATGGTCAGCGCGCTGTGCCCGGGGCTCACCCGGACCGAGTTCCAGGAGCGCGCCGACTACGAGACCTCCCATCTCCCGGAAGTGCTCTGGATGGAAGCTGAGGCGGTGGCGCGGATCGGCCTGGACGGTGTGGCGGGCAACACCCCGATCGTCGTCCCCGGAGCCGGCAACAAGATCGCGACCACCATGTCGCGGATGCTCCCGTCGTTGATCACGAACCGGCTGATCGCCGCGGCGACGAAGGATGCACGCTCATGACCCGACGCGTCCAGCGAGCCCTCATCACCGGCGCGTCCCGCGGGATCGGCGCCGCGTTCGCGCGTCGCCTGGCTGCGGAGGGCGCTGCTCTCGTGCTGGTGGCCCGGTCGACCTCCGACCTCGACGCGCTGGCCGTCGAGCTGCGCGATGCGCATGACGCGGACGTCGAGGTGATCGTCGCCGACCTCGGCAACCCGAAGCACCTGGCTGCCGTGGAGACCCGGGTCGCCAGCATGCACCGCCCGGTCGACCTGCTCGTCAACAACGCGGGCTTCGGCTCCGCCGGGGAGTTCGCCGACCTCGACGTCGACCGCGAGACACAGATCATCGAGCTCAACGTGATCGCGCTCACCCGGCTCTCCCATGCAGGCGCCGGGGCGATGGCAGCCCGCGGCCACGGAGCAGTCATCAACGTCTCCTCGATCACGGCGTTCCAGCCGGGCCCGCACGGCGCCGTCTACGCGGCTGGCAAAGCGTTCGTGCTGTCGCTGTCGCAGGCCATGCACGAGGAGCTGCGTGGACGGGGCGTGAAGGTCCAGGCGCTGTGCCCGGGGTTCACCCGCACGGACATCTTCGAGGTCGCCGAAGCCGACACCTCAGCCGTCCCGGACCTGCTCTGGCAGAACACCGATCAGGTCGTCGACGCGGCGCTCAAGGACCTCGGCCGCGGCGTCATGGTCAGCGTCCCCGGCATCCACAACCGCCTGCTGACGACCGTCTCTCCCCGTGTCCCCGCCGTGCTCCGTCGCGGCATGTCCAGCTGGCTCGGCAAGCGGTTCCTGTAGCGCTCCGGGTCCGTGGCACGACGCGGCCGCCCCGAATAGTGTCGTGGTCGGTCACGGGACCGCCCGACGAGGAGCCATGGACGTGAGCAACGACGCCATCGAGGACCTGCTGCAGGAGGACCGGCGCTTCCCGCCGTCCGACGCCTTCCGGGCGAACGCGCGGATCACCGACGACGCCGTCCGCGCCGAGGGCACCGCGAACCTCGAGGAGCACTGGGCGACCCAGGCGCGCGAGCTCAGCTGGTTCACGGACTTCGACACGATCCTGGACTGGCAGCCGCCGTACGCGAAGTGGTTCGTCGGCGGCCAGCTGAACGTCTCCTACAACTGTCTGGACCGGCACGTCGACGCCGGTCACGGATCGCAGGTCGCCTACCACTGGGAGGGTGAGCCCGGCGACGCCCGGACCATCACCTACGACGATCTGCTCGACGACGTACAGCGTGCCGCGAACGCGCTGAAGGCCCTGGGTGTCGAGCGCGGGGATCGGGTCGCGATCTACCTCCCGATGATCCCGGAGCTGCCCACGATCATGCTGGCCTGTGCGCGCATCGGAGCGGCCCACTCCGTGGTGTTCGCCGGGTTCTCGGCGAAGGCGCTCAGCGACCGGATCAACGACGCGACCTGCAAGGTGCTGGTCACCGCGGACGGCTCGTGGCGCCGCGGCGGCGTCTTCCCGCTGAAGGACAACGCCGACACCGCGGTCGAGTCGACGCCGTCGATCGAGCACGTCCTCGTCGTGAACCGCACGGACAGCGACGTGTCGATGAAGGCTGGCCGTGACGTCTGGTGGCACGACATCGTCCCAGCCCAGGAGCCCAGCTGCGCGCCGGAGCACATGGCTTCCGAAGACCTGCTCTACCTGCTCTACACCTCCGGCACGACCGGTTCGCCGAAGGGGATCATGCACACGACCGGCGGCTACCTGACGCAGGCGGCGTACACCCACCGCGAGGTCTTCGACCTCAAGCCCGACACCGACGTCTACTGGTGCGCCGCCGACATCGGC
>CBDTYW010000215.1:0-6663 GCA_965364735.1 uncultured Nitriliruptoria bacterium | reverse complement strand
CCGCGTCGGCAGCCCGGCGGCACGCAGCGGCAGCCCGGCGCGCGGCAGCCTGAGCGCGAAGAGACCCACGACGCTGACCTCCGCGACCACCGTCGCCCACGCCGCGCCAGCGATCCCCATGTCGAGCGTGATGGCCAGGAACACCGTCAGGACCGCGTTCACGACGTTGGCGAACACGACGATCCCGAGCGGGGTCCGCGTGTCGCCGATCCCGCGGAAGGCCCCGTGCCCGACGTAGCCGAGCAGGAGGAACGGCACGCCGACCGCCCGGATCCGCAGGTAGGTGACGGCCGGATCGACCAGCTCCTGCACCGCCCCGAACGCGCGGACGAGCACCGGGGCGAAGGCGAGCAGCCCGATGCCGACGGTCAGCCCGATCGCGAGCGCGGTGACGCCGGCGTGCACCACCCGACGCCCCGCGACATCCGGGTCCCCCGCACCCATCGCGCGGGCAACCGTCGAGGTGGTGCCGGTGACGAGGAAGTTGAAGATCCAGCTCACCGCGCCGAGGATCCCGACCGCGAGGCCGAGCGCCCCGATCTGCGCCGGACCGATCCGTCCGACGACGGCCGTGTCGAGCACCCCGAGCAGCGGGTCGGCCACCAGCGTCCCGGTCGCAGGAATCGCGATCGCGAGCGCTCGGCGGCGACGTTCGGCCGTCGTCCGCAGCGGCGGCCCGGTCACGATGCGGCCCGTCGTGCTCGGTGGGCGGCGACGTGTGAGCGGTTGGCGCAGGGCCGGCTGCAGAATCGACGGCGACCGTTGCGCGAGGTGTCGACGTGCACGCGCTCACAGCCCTCCGCGTCGCAGGATCCGACGCGCGTCGGATCCTCGCAGACGAAGGTTGCAAGCCCCAGCACCAGGTTGACCTCCATGCGCTCCGCAGCGCTGGCGTCCGGCGCGTCGAAGTGCACGTGGGCGTCGTCGCCGTCGTGGCGCACGATGCTCGGCGCGATCCTCAGCCCGCGCAGCAGACCGTCGATCGTGTGGACCGGGTCCGTGGCAGCGAAGACCGCCCGCATCCGTTCGGCGAGCGCGACGACCGCGTCGAGGTCGGCTGCTCCGACGTCGACGGGGTCCGGGCCATCACGATCGACTCGCGCGCTCCATGACCGCAGCGTCCGGACCAGCCAGTCGACGTCGAGGCTGCCGTCGATGGCGGCGTTGACGACGTCGGCCGCCATGACGGCCCGGCGGGTCGTGTGCTGGTCGGCGGTCACGACGACGGAGGCAGGTGTGCGGCGAAGCGCAGCCGGACGTAGTCGATGTGCCAGGTTCCCTCGGCGTCGCGCAGCTTCGGCGCGAGCAGCTCCTCGGCGTGGCTCAGCACGGCGTCGGCATCGTCCACTTCGGCAAGCGTCGACTCGGCGAACGCGGTGAGCCAGCCACGCAGCCCCGTCGGAGCCGGCGTCGGCCGCGGCACCAGCTCGGCCCGGTCGACGATGAACCCGGCGGTCTCGATCGCCGCCGCGAACGCTTCCGGCGTGGGGAAGTACCACGACGGGACGTCGCCCTCGTGGCCCACGGGGTCGAGACCGGAACGCAGCGCCCCGAGGACCCCGGCGACGTTGCCGTGACCCCCGAACTCCCCGACGAACCTCCCGCCCGGCTCCAGCATCCCGGCGACCCCGGCCGCGACGGCCTCGGGCCGACCGACCCAGTGCAGGACGGCGTTGGTGAAGACCTTGTCGAACACGGCGCCAGCGAGCTCCGGGACCGCGGGCAGCTCCGCGGCGTCAGCGACGAACGCGGTGACCCCGCGGGCCGCGGTGGCAGCGACCATGTCTGAGGAGGAGTCGACCGCGACCACCTCGGCCCCGTGCGCCATCAGGTCCGCGGCGATCCGGCCGTCTCCGCAGCCGAGGTCGAGGATCCGCTCGCCGGGCTGGGCGTCGAGCCACCCGAGGACGGTGCCCACCAGCTCTGGCACGAAGCCCGCGTGGTGCTGGTACTCGTCCGCGGTCGCGGTCCATCGGCTCATCGTCGTCTCCCCCGTTCGGGCGGCCCCGAACGTACGTAATGACCATCAGAACACTCAACACTTACACGCATCCCGCTCGCGAACCCGTGCCCGTGCGCGTCCTGACACCTCGAGCGACCGATCGACCCAGACCGATGTGGGCCGTCAGCTGGAGGCTCGTACCTTGCGCGCATGGCTCTCATCAACCGCAAACCTCCCCTGCCGGACGACCTCCACGACGCGTGGTGGTCGTTCCTCGACTGCGCGGCGGTGATCGAGGGTGGCGTCCGTCAGCTGCTCGCCTGCCTGCCGGTCGGGCGGGTGGAGCCGGCGCCGATCGGCATCGGCGTCGACGCGCTCAAGGGTGCGATCGACGACTGCCGCGGCTGGATGCCCGGCTGGAAGCTCGACGAGCTCGACGAGGCATGGGACGAGGCAGAGCGCGCCCTCGCTGCCAGCGAGTCGCACCTGGTCAACATCCGTGAGGTCGCCGCGACGACGTCCGAGCTCGAGGAGCTGCAGGACGCGATCCAGTCCGCGCTCGCCCCGCTGGACCGCTTCGCCGACGCCGAGAAGGCATGGCGCCGCAGGTGGCGCGTCCCCCGCGACTCGGCACGCCAGCTCTGACTCAGCGCTTCCAGGCGGTCTGGCCGAGGTGGGTCAGCAACCCGTTGGTCGGACCGGTCCGCTGCGTCTGCTGGTAGCTGTAGAGCATGACGCCATCCGCGCCGACGGTGGCCTCGTTGAACTGCGCCACCGACTCGGGGATCGAGTTCAGCCACGCCCCGAGGCCGGGAGCGATCTTCGCGTCGACCTGAGCCGCCAGCGCGTCGACGTAGGACTCCCAGTGGTCGAACCACTCGGCGTGCGACGCCTCACGGAAGTACATCATCGGCATGGCCTCGTCGAGGAGCCCCTCGCGCAGCCACGCTTCCCAGTCCTGGTAGTAGCTCGCGTACCCGCGGGTCTGCTGGAAGCTGAAGCCCTCGTGCGGGCCTTCGCCCTGCGCGATCACGGCCCCGCTGATCCTGGTCCCGGGAGATGCGGTCGTGACGCTCGTCCGGATGCGCCGCAGCAGGTCCGTCAGCGTGTTGCGGCGGAACTCCGTGAACTGACGATCGTCGGGCGCCGGGACGTCCGAGCGCCCGGTCTTCACGGCGAAGTCCGCGAGGGTGGCCGGGTTGTAGCCCATGTCCTTGGCGGAGTAGCGGAGGTAGTCGAGATGGATCGCGTCGACGTCGTAGCGCTCGGCGATCTCGGTCAGCACCGCCACGACATGGTCCTGTACCGCGGGCACACCGAGGTCGAGGTACTCGCCCCAGTCGCCGTTGTGGCGCCGGTTGATCCACGGGGCGGCCGTGCCGGGGCCGTGCTCGGTCCAGACCCACCCCGGAGGCGGTGGGATGTCCTGGTAGACCGTGTGCCACGCGGGAGCCAGCGGCATCCACGCGTGCAGCTGCATCCCACGAGCGTGCGCCCCGGCGACGATGTGCTCGACCATGTCGAAGTCGCGCGCGATGGTCGGGTCGTTGGTCCGGGGCAGGACGTCGGAGGTGTAGTAGGCGTCGTTGCGGCGGACGACCTCGGCGATGATCGTGTTGACACCGTTCGCCGCTGCCTCGTCGAGCATCGCGTCGATCGAGGCGGGCGTCTTCAGCGTGCTGTCGAAGAGGTGGATCCAGATCCCGCGGATGTCCTCGTCGGCGGTGACCGGCACGACCGGTGGGGTCGGGCTCGGAACGAGCTCGACCGCGGTCGGGCTGACCGCGAGCGGGACGGGGGTCTGGACCTCGCGGGGCGACGAGGTCGACTCGAGCGGACGCGCGGCCCCGTCGGCGTCACGGGATGGCGTGTCCTCGGGTGACGTCGACCCGCTGCTCGTGGGCAGCGCCGCGGCGGTCGCGTCCTGGGGCGTGCTCCCACACGCAGCGGCCATCGCGACGAGCAGACCCGTCGCGAACGCTGTGCCGCGCCTCACCAAGATGTTCGGAACCCGTTCGTCGACATGCATCATGCCGTCACCGTCGGCAGGATCAACGCTCCGGACACCGTCCGGGTTCCGAACATGCGTCAACCGTCCGGACGGTTCGCACGTCATCATGGTCGAAGCACCTGCCGACCGAACCCAAGGCCCCGACCGATGGCCCTGCCGATCTCCCACGCCACGCGGCGTTGGCTCCTCGTCCTGATGTCGGCGGCAGCTGTCCTGCCGACATCGGCGCTCGCGGCCCCGTCAGACCGCGTGCCGTCGGCGACATCGTTCACCCAGGAGGACGGAGACGGGGATGGCGACGGGTTCGAGGGCGAGGCGTTCGACCCCGACTCCTGGATGAACGACGGCGAGATCAACGCCATCAGCGAGCTGGGTCCCGGCAGCTGCAGCCCAGCCGTCCTCGGCCAGGACGAATCCACGACGTGCCGCTTCCCCCTGTTGACCGAGGACCGCGACCTGCCGTTCCTGCTCAGCCTCCGTGGACGCGAGGTCGAGTTCAACCAGCGTGATGGCCGCAGCCGTGGCTGCTTCGTCGAGCGCGACGACCTGGTGTGTCCGGACCTGATCCCCGGGTTCTCGATGGGGCTCGGGGAGCACGAGCTGATCTTCGACCTCTACGCCGACAACCGCTTCGGCGAGACGGCCACGACGATCGAGGTCGACCAGACCACCGACGGCGTGCTCGGGCTGTCGTCGGGATCGCTCATCCCGACCTTCTGGTCCGAGGACCCTGGCGCGGAGATCGGGGTGTTCCGCTCGTTCCAGCTCCCTGACGCGCAGCCGGCGGACCTCCTCGTCCGCGGCGAGGGAGAAGACGCCGTGCTCGTGCGGCTTCCTGGGCTCGAGTCCGGAGAGGACTTCTCCTCGGCAGCGCTGGGCGCGCTCGAGCCCGGTCGGTACTCGGTCGCGGGCTGCGCGGTCGCCGAGGACGGGACCTGCGAGCGTGAGGGCTACCGGCGGCCGATCCAGGTCATCGCTCCCGTCGCGCTGCCGCTCGTCGAGGAGACCGGCCCCGTCGGGCGCGACCTCATCAACCTGGTGTTCTACGGCTCGGGCTTCCGAGGAGTGCCAGAAGGGCTCGGTGACACCGCCCGGCGGCTGCTCAGCCTCGACGGCGAGCCGGTCCGCGCCGACGTCGACGGCACCCTCACCACGGACCCGGACGTCGAGCTCAGCAGCCTCGGATGGGGCCCCTTCTCGGTGGAGCCGCTGCGCTCCAGCCGCGAACGCTTCGCCTTCTGGTACCTCGCCGACGATGTCGCCAGCGACGTGCTGTCCGTCACCTACGGCGTTCCCGGGAGCGACGTCGCGGGCGAGATCACGGCGACCGACCCCAGCGTGCTGGGGCTCGAAGGCCCGGTGGTCCTGATCAACATCAGCCTCGAGGGCGATCTCTCCGGCAGCCGCGCCCGCGCCAACGAGCCGACCTTCACGGAGTCGACCGAAGTGCCCGACCGCCCGGGTCTCGGCCTCGGGTCGATCTACCTCCCCATCTCCGTCGGGTCCCCGACGACCGGGGCGAGCACCCTCACCCACGAGCTCGGCCACGCGATCTTCGACCTCCGCGACGAGTACGTCGAGCCCGGCGTGGCCGCGCCGCGCACCGGCTACCCCAACTGTCCGCGATCCGTCGAACAGGCCGAGGCCTGGTGGGGAGACCTCATGGGCGTCGTCGACCCGATGACCGACGTCTGGTTCTCCGTCGCCGACGACGCCGACCTCTGGTACCGCGAGGGCGGCCTCGAGGAGGCACGCGACCTGACGCGGATCGCCCCGACGATCGGTCCGGGATGCGCCTCGGAGTCGTCGCGAGCCGTGCGCCCGAGCGCCGACAGCATGATGTCGTCCGAGATCCCGGTGTTCGGCGCCGTGAACCGCCGACGTGCCGAGGAGATCCTCAACATCTTCACCGGCCGGGCGATGTTCGCCGCGCGCGACCACCTCGCCCTGATCGACGCCGCCTGCGTGGCGGACCCCGTCGTCGATCCAGAGCTCGTCGACGAGGAGACCGAGCTCATGCACGCCACGATCGTGCGGTGCACGGGCGAGGTCGCCCCGCTGCTCGACGTCGACGACGACGTGTCGCTCGTGGTGCGCGTCGCCGGCGAGGCCGAGACGTCCCCGGGGCAGCGCGACCGGATCGACGCCGAGGCAACGCTGACCGCGGGCCAGACGACCGTGCCCTGCGTGCTCGTCGGGCCCGGCGCCGAGAGCGCGACACCCACGCCGCTCCCGGCGGGCATCGGAGTCCTCGGGCCGATCGACACCGCACCGACGACCATTTCCTGCGAGCCGGTCTCGGTTGCGCGCGGCCTGACGGTCGTCGCGGAGGTGCACGTCGGCACCGCCACGGTCACGCCGACGACCCAGCTCGCGGTGGCGCCGATGCCGACGGTGCTCGCGGAGTCGAAGACCGCGATCTACGCCCTCGGCGCGGGCACCATGGGGCTGCTGCTCCTGCTGACGATGTTCGTACTGCGGGGCGAGCGGCGGCTCGGTGCGGCCACCGCGACGACGTCGGCGTCTGACGACGGCTGACCTGCGGTCAGCCGAACGGGCCCGTGCCGGCGCCACGGTCGTTGCGGTCGAGGTCCTGGACGCGCGACGACGGATCACCGATGAAGCGGTGGCGCTGCACGGTCCAGTCCCAGGCGCTGGCTCCGCGTCTGGCAGCGAGCGACTCGCCGAACACCAGCAAACCGACGTCGTC
>CBDTYW010000214.1:0-6664 GCA_965364735.1 uncultured Nitriliruptoria bacterium | reverse complement strand
CGCCGCGCGCTGCACTCCGCCGGCCTTCGCGCCGTGCAGCGCCGCCTGCTGCGCGCCACCGCCACCGCCGGCGAGCGAGACGTCCTGGGAGACCGTGATCGACGCCTGCTTGGTCGCGATGCCGATGTCGACCTCGACCGTGACCGTCGCGGAGCCCGTGAGGATCTGATCATTGACCTTGTAGAGCAGGGTGAGCAGGACCTCGAGGGTGATCGTGATGAGCCCGAAGACCGTCACCTGGCCGACGACGTCGATGAACGCACCGAGCGTGACATCGGTCGTGGGCTCCGTGTCGCCGGTGACCGGGTTGGTCACCTCGCCGGACTCCAGCTCGAGGAACGCGCCGATCGATGCGGACAGCGATCCCTTCGCGACGACGATGTCGATCGTGATCTCGAACGTGACCGCGAGCGACAGCTTCAGCGAGACGAATCCGACCGGGTGCGGAGCGACGGTGAGCTCGAAGGACCCCGAGCCTCCGAAGCCGAAGAGCGTCAGCGAGAACGGGTCGGTGAAGGTTCCCAGCGACAACGACAGCTCGGACGGATCGCCGTTGGTCGCGATGTGCAGCGCCGTGATGGCTCGCAGGTCGCGCAGCGAGATGATCCCGAACGACACGTTCGGCAGCGGGAGATCGATGACCGCCGAGACGCCGGTCGCGTCGGGGACGATCGCCGGGCCGCTGCCGGCGGAGAAGAAGCTCTGGACGACCTGCAGGAAGTTCAGCGCGCCGAGGAAGCTGACGTCGCCGATCTTCAGGACCGTCTCGGGGTCGCCGTCCGGCGGTACGAGGAACGCGAACTCGTCGATCACGACCGACACGGCGGGGATTGACGGCGGGAACACGATGGTGACGTCAGTGACGCGGGCAGAGGCCTCTCGGACTGGCGGCGACCCGTCGAAGGGCACGCAGACGACTGCCTCGATCAGCGCAGTCGCTTCCGCGTTGGGCGAGAAGACGTCCGTCCCGGCGATGGTCAGCGGCTTGAGCGTCGGTGCGAACCGGAACGAGTAGCAGGCGGCGTCGCCGGACAGATCCACGTCATAGCGTGGCAGACGGATGTCGCCGGCGAGGTCGGAGCCGACGTTGGTCACGATCGCGATGATCTGCGGCAGCGACACGGCGCCGAGGAGCTTGCCTGCACCGTCGAGTGCGTCGAGCGGATCCCAGCTGCCGCCCGGCGCCGGAGGCGTCGACGACGGGCCGAGCTGCTGGCCGAGGAACTGCGTGCTGATCGAGGGCGCGATGGCGCCGGAGCCGTCGCCGCCGAAGTCGATCGCGAACGGACTGACGAGCTCGGCGAAGGTGTGGCCGGCGTTGCTTGCTCCGTTGCCATCGGCGAGCCACGTCGGTGACAGCGTCACCTCGAACGTCGTACCTGTGCCCCCGGAGAGCTGGTCGATGGTGTCGTCACGAATCCACGCGCGCTCCATCGCAGCAAGGAAGGCCGGTCGGTTCGCGGCGCGCAGCGCGGTGGCGTTCACCGTCGGGGCCAGGGCCGTCAGCCGCAGCCGCTCGCACTGGCGGGTCGTGCGGCCCGAGCCTGCGTCGACCTCGTCGGTGAACGACAGCGGCTGGAAACCGAGATCGCTGTCGCGGGTGGCAGCGGAGGAGGAGTCGGCGAACCACGCCCGGACATGGGCCGGAACGTCGCCGGCCCCCGTGTCGAAGGCCACCTCGGCGTCGACGAAGACGGGCGTGAGCGTGAAGGTGAGGTCCTGTCCCGAACGGTCGGTCACGAGCAGCGGCAGCTGCAGCGGCGTTCCGACGGGATCGAGCGCGACGAACGCCTGGTCGGTGTCGGGCGGGGTCGTGCCGTCGTCCAGCGTGAGCTCGCCGCGGGTGATCTCGACCAGCTGCGTCGTGGGCACGGTGGTGCGGACGAAGGGGTCGCCGCGGCCGGCGTCGGGGGCGATGTCGCTCGGGGCCTCGAGCGTCGGGGTGGTCACCTGCAGGAACTCACGCTGGACGAGCACGGCGTGGGTGCCGCCGGCCGCCTGACGAAACTCCCGCTCGGTGATCGTCACGACGTTGGCCGGCGTGCCGAACGGTGCGAGGAACCCGATCCGCGTGATCGACACCCGGGCGTCGCGCCCGGTGGCGAGCAGGTGGCTCCAGCCGGTGAGCGAGCCGGTGCCGCCGCTCCAGCCGCCCTCGACGTCGAGGAACCCGCCTTGCGAGGTGAGCCAGAGCCGGCGCACGCGCGCCGCCTCGTGGTTGGGGTAGAGCGTCGTGTCGCTGTGCTCTGCGGTCGCCCGGACGAGGTCGGCACGGTCACGCGCGTCGAGAGCTCGCGGGAAGCTGTCGCTGCCCGCGCTCGCGGCGTTGCCCCAGATGTAGCCCTGGGTCCACAGCACGCGCAGCGCGGGGGAGGCTTCGGGCGTGTCGAGGAACTCGTTGCCGGGGAACGTCGCGCTGCCCATCCTGATGCGCCAGAGCGCGGTGACGTCGCCGCGCGTGTCCGCGTCGCCATCGGCCGCGAATCGTCCGAGCGCATCGGGCGAGGTCCAGAGTCCCTCCGGCAGCTCGAGCGCCGTGACGCCGGGGGCGGGCTTGCTCTTGTTCGGGTAGGCGGCCGGGTCCGGCGTGATCCACTTCGCGCGATCGTCGAGGACGGGGAGGCGAGCGGCGGTGTCGAGCAGCCAGGCGAGGGTGTACGGCTGCGGAGGCGTGACGTCGTAGACGATGCGCGTCTCGCCGGCAGCGTGGTGGCGCACGCCGACGGTCGGCGTCGGGTCGAGGTCGTTGATGACCTCCTCGGTCAGCGCCTGCGAGCCCATCCTGATGTGGACCTGTGACGGTTCTGCGCCGTCGATCGCGACCAGCTCGTCGCCGTTCACCTCGAGGTTGACGAACTCGAAGGTGACCCGGAGCTGGTCGTCGGGGCGTACGACCGTCAGCGCCCACGCACCGATGATCGGCGTGGTCACCAGCAGCGGCCGCATCGCCAGCTCGCGGCTCGATCCGGGGGAGCGCAGCCCCTGCGGCGCGGATGCACCCACGTTGCCGCGCGTCACGACGACGCCCGTGGCGCCGACGGTCAACCAGCTCAGCAGTGACCGGCGCGTGATCCGTGGGCGCGGATCCTCGGATGACGGCTGGCCCGGCGACGGCATCTGGTGACCTCTGTCCGTGGGTGACCGACGCTAATGGTGGGAAACACCCCGTGCATCGGATTTTGTCGGGGTCGGTCCGGGCGTGGGCTCGTTGGTGGGGCGTACGTCGATAGGCTCGTGGTCAGCAGTGTCCGCCTCGCCGATCGTCGAGTTCGCCGTGTTCGATTCCCTCTCCAGCCGCATCGACGGCGCGCTGTCCAAGGTGCGCGGCCGCGGACGCCTCGACGAGAAGACCGTCGACGCGACGCTGAAGGAGATCCGTCTCGCCCTGCTCGAGGCGGACGTGAACTTCAAGGTCGTGCGCGGCTTCGTCGCCCGCCTCCGCGAGGTGATGGTCGGCGAGGAGATGTCGAAGTCGCTGAACCCGGCGCAGCAGGTCGTCAAGGCCGTCAACGCCGAGCTGACCGCAGCCCTGGGTGGCGAGTCCGTCCCGATCAACCTCAAGGGCAAGCCCGCCGTCATCATGCTCGCTGGCCTCCAGGGCGCCGGCAAGACGACCGCCGCCGGCAAGCTCGCGCTGCAGCTCAAGAAGCAGGGCCGCCACCCCATGCTCGTGGCCTGCGACCTCCAGCGCCCCGCCGCCGTCGAGCAGCTGCGCGTCAACGCCGGCAAGGTCGGGGTCCCGATCTACGCGCCCGCCACGTCCGGTGACCCGGTCCCCGTTGCGCTCGGTGCGCTCGCGAAGGCCGCCGAGATCGGCGCCGACGTGATCATCGTCGACACCGCGGGTCGACTGCACGTCGACGCGGACCTGCTGGATCAGGCGCGTCGCATCAAGAAGGCGGTCAACGCCACCGAGACCCTGTTCGTCATCGACGCGATGATCGGTCAGGAGGCCGTCAACGTCGCGAAGTCGTTCCAGGACGAGGTCGGCTTCGACGGGATCATCCTCACGAAGCTGGACGGCGACGCCCGCGGCGGTGCGGCGCTCTCGGTCCGCGAGGTCACCGGCAAGCCCATCAAGTTCGCCTCGATCGGCGAGAAGCTCGAGGACTTCGAGGCCTTCCACCCCGACCGCATGGCCGGGCGCATCCTCAACATGGGCGACGTGCTGACGCTCATCGAGAAGGCCGAGGAGGTCTACACCCAGGAGGAGGCGCAGAAGGCCGAGGAGACCATGCTCTCCGGGGACTTCACCCTCGACGACTTCCTCGACCAGATGCAGATGATCAAGAAGATGGGCCCGCTGGGCAACGTGCTGAAGATGATCCCGGGCATGGGCAAGCAGCTCGGCGACCTCGAGATCGAGGACAAGCAGGTGGCCCGCGTCGAGGCGATCATCCGCTCGATGACCCCGCAGGAACGCGCCAACGTCAAGATCCTCAACGGCAAGCGTCGCAAGCGCATCGCCAAGGGCTCCGGCACGCAGGTCAACGAGGTCAACCAGCTGGTCAAGAACTTCACCCAGGCCCAGAAGGTCATGAAGTCGGTCGGCAAGATGGCCGGCATGCAGGGCATGGGCGGCGGTGGCGGCGGTGTCCGCGGCGCGGCCAAGCAGGCCCGCGCGATCCGTCAGATCCAGAAGGCCGGTGGTCTCCCCGAGGACGTCGCGTCCGGGATGGGCGCGACCGGCGGCAACCGTGCGACCCGTCGCGCGCTCGGCGACGAGGCACCGCAGCAGGGCCTCGGCGGCTTCTCCGGCCTCCAGAAGGCGCCGAAGAAGGACTGAGGGTCGCCGGTTTGGGTGCGACGACGCTCGGGCCCTCAGCCCGCCTCGTCGACGAACCACAGACAGGCAGGGCCGGTCTGGCACCAGTCCCCACCCCATTTGGTGGCCAGGGGGGCCAGCACCGGGAGCGCAGCTCGCTCCATCACGGTGAGGCTGGGCGCCATCGCTCCGGACGGGATGGGGCAGTTGGTCTCCACCAGGACGGGGTCGTCGAAACTCAACCCGACCTCGGCCGGAACCGGCCACAACGCCGACTCCGAGACGGCGCAGGCACGGGTGAGCAGCTCGTTCTCACGGCTGCTGCGAATCTCGCCCCCGGCGGCGAGCGTGTAGACAACTTCGGTGTCAGTCACCTGGATGACGGAGATCGGGCTGTCCTCGTCTTCGGGTGGGTTGACCTCCTCGTACTCGCCGACGGGGTCGCTGATCGGCAACTCGCCGACCGGGAGTTCGAGGCACTGCTCATCCTCGGCGTCGCATTGTTCGGCGGGCACCCGGTCATCGGGATCCCATGGCCTGACCGCGATCATGCGACTGGTCTCGTTGCCACCGGAGAACCAGATCACCGGTTCGCTGATGACCAGCGAACCGAGGACGAGTGCCTCGGCGCCGAGGGCGAGGGCTTCGGTCTCGGCCTTGAACGGACCCGATCCCTCATCGTCCTGCACGGCGCGACGTTCCGTCACGGTGCGGGTGGCGACGACCTTGTCGTCCAGCTCGACCGTCACGTTGTCGCCCTCGACCCGCAGCACGACACGCTCCACACCATCGGCTCGGAGGGCAGCGAAACCTCCCGGGATCTCTTCGGCTCGATCATCCTCCCACTGCTCGCTGGTGGGAACCAACGCCGCGTAGGCGCCGTCGTCCACGGCGTGCAGGTACGGCGTGCAGCCGACCACTCCGGCCGACAGCAGCAGCCCTGTGGCTGCCACCGAGATCACGTGGTTTCTTCGCATCAACGAGTCCTCTTCGCGCAGCAACGTAAGCCCGAACAAGCGCCGTGAAGAGGGCCCAACGTCCCCTGAGCGTCGGGACCTTCTGAACCGCACAAGGAGAAGTGATGGCCGAGATCGGGAGATCAGGAGCACCGCAGACGTGGCGGTACTCGGTTGACGAGGAGGCCCGAGCGGTCCGGCTGCCGCAAGCGTCACCTGGTGCCCGCCGCCGGTCTCGATGACTACGCCGCGTTCGTCACCCAGCAGCAGCCGAGCACCGACGCGTCGGCCGTGGGGCTTCGTCGTCGACGAAGCCCGACGTGATTGACCACGGCAGACCCGCGATGGTGTGTATCGTCGGCCGCCCGAACGGACGAAGAGGGTGACGAAATGATCAGAGCACAGGACCTCAAGGCGCGAACGGCCCGTCGGGGCCGCCCCGTGGTCGCTGTTGCTCTCGCCGTGTGCGTCGGCGGGCTGACCGCTTGCGGATCGGAGACGGACGCCAGCGATGTCGGATCGCCGGACGTGACTCCGGTCGCGACGGAGTCCAGCGACGTCCCAGGGACCGCGGCGCCGAGCGACGATGATCCGATCGCCTCCGCTCCGGCCCTCGTCCCGTCGGCAACCTTCGACATCGAGAACCCCGATCTGCTCGAATCGGTGGCGATGTCGCCCGACGGGTCGCAGATCGCCGTCGCGACGCAGGACGCGCTCGGCGACCCGGTCACGATCACGCTGTACGACGCGACGACCGGAGAAGTCCTCAACAGCACGGAGGCGGAAGCCATCGGGCTCAGCATCCTGCAGTGGATGGCCGACGACCGTCTCGTCGCCTACGCCGACCGCGAATTCGACCCGACGTGGCGTTCGTGGGACGCAGCCACGCTCGAAGAGCAGCCTGCCGTTGCGCTGGACCGTGACTGCTACACGGGCAAGGCCG
>CBDTYW010000213.1:0-6702 GCA_965364735.1 uncultured Nitriliruptoria bacterium | reverse complement strand
GCGGCGCCGGCGTCGGCGGCCGCACGCCCTGCGTCGAGGTAGGTGATGTGGGCGTCGTCGATGCCCATGCGCAGCTTGACGGTGACCGGGACCGAGCCTGCGTTCTCGACGGCGGCAGCGACGATGTCGCGGAACAGCCCGAGGCGCCACGGGAGCGCGGCCCCGCCGCCGTGCCGGGTGACCTTCGGGGCCGGGCAGCCGAAGTTCAGGTCGATGTGGTCCACGCCATGTTGCTCGACGAGCGCCTTGGCAGCGCGGCCCGTCTCCTCGGCGGCGACGCCGTAGAGCTGGATCGAGCGCGGGCTCTCGTCCGGGCCGAACGCAGCCTTGTTGAGCGTCTTGCGGTCCTGCTCGAGCAGCGCTCGCGTCGCGATCATCTCCGAGACGTACAGCCCGCCGCCGTGGGCGCGGCACAGCGCGCGGAACGCGGCGTTGGTGACTCCGGCCATCGGTGCGAGGACCACCGGCACGTCGAGGTGCAGGGGGCCGATCGAGAGCGGTTGGAGGGTGGTCACGGGAGGCTGCCTCACGGGTCAGAGGGTCAGGATACGGCGATGCGCCGGCCTGCCGGGACCGACGGCGTTGCCCTGATGTGCCACGGCCACCTAGCATGCGCCCAACAGGAATCTGACGAGGCGTCAGAAATGCATCAGCGGGATGTGCGGGTGCCTGTGAACCGGGAGACGACGATGACCGAAGACGCAGCCGCTGTGGTCGGCAAGGCCACGAACTACAACCTGGCGAACCTCTTCGAGGACTGCGTGGACGTCGTGCCCGACCGGCTCGGGCTCATCATCGACGGCGATGAGCGGCTCACCTACCGCGAGCTCGACGAGGCCGCCAACCAGGTCGCACACCTGTTCCTCGAGCTCGGGATCGGAGCCGGCGATCACGTCGCCTGCCACCTCTACAACGGGCTGCCGTACATCACCTCGATGCTCGCATGCTTCAAGATCCGCGCAGTCCCGGTCAACGTCAACTACCGCTACGTCCGCGAGGAGCTGCGCCACCTGTACGACGACTCCGACGCTGTCGCGGTCGTGTTCGACGCCGAGTTCGCCGACCGCGTCACGGACGTGCTCCCGGAGCTCGAGGGGATCCGCGTCCTCCTCATGGTCAGCGACGACGAGGCAGCGACGAACGCGCCCGAAGGTGCGCTCGACTGGGCGACCGAGGTCGCGCGTCAGCCGACCACCCGCCCCGTGGTCGACGGCCGTTCCGACGACGACCTCTACCTCCTCTACACCGGCGGCACGACCGGGATGCCGAAGGGCGTCATGTGGCGACACGAGGACATCTTCTTCGCCGGGCTCGGTGGCGGCGACCCCGTCGGCACGCCCGTGTCGACGCCGGGCGAGCTTGCGGGCCGCGTCGCCGGATCCGGGGAGATCACCATGTTCTCCGCCCCGCCGCTGATGCACGGGGCGGCGTTCCTCGGCTGCTTCATCGGGTGGTTCGGCGGACGGACGATGGCGATCACCCGCAAGTTCTCGGGTCAGAAGGTCGCCGAGCTGATGGCGCGTGACCGCGTGTTCGTCCTCTCGATCGTCGGCGATGCCATGGCCGTCCCGATCGCGGAGGCGTTGGAGTCCGGTGAGCACGACTGCTCGGGCCTCTTCATCATCTCCTCTGCCGGCGCGATCCTGAGCCAGTCGGTCAAGGACCGGCTGAAGGTGGTCCTCCCGCAGTGCCACATCATGGACAACTACGGCTCGTCGGAGACCGGGTTCAACGGGACCGCCACGGACGACTCGTCGTCGGACTCGGGCCTCAAGTTCACGGTCAACGACCGGACCAACGTGATCGCCGACGACATCACCGTCATCGAGCCGGGCGCGGACACGATCGGCCGGGTCGCCCAGACGGGCCACATCCCGCTCGGCTACTACAACGCGCCGGTCAAGACCGCAGAGACGTTCGTCGCGACCGCGGACGGTCGACGGTGGGTGCTCACCGGCGACCGCGCGACCGTTGACGCCGACGGGGTCATCCACTTCATCGGACGCGGCTCGGTCTGCATCAACTCCGGCGGCGAGAAGATCTTCCCGGAGGAGGTCGAGTCCGCGATCAAGGCCCACCCTGCCGTGCGCGACGTCATCGTTGCCGGCATCCCGGACGAGCGCTTCGGCCAGCGGGTCACCGCCGTGGTCGAGCTCAACCCGGGCGCCGCGGAGCCCACCCAGGCCGAGTTCGAGGAGCATCTGTCCACACGGGTCGCGCGCTACAAGATCCCCCGCCTCGTGGTCACGGTGGAGTCCGTCGTCCGCTCGCCGGCCGGCAAGCCGGACTACGGCTGGGCGACCGCGACCGCCGAGAAGGCCGCGCTCAACGCGTGAGCAGGCCGGTTCACCGTGAGTTCACCCGATGACCAGGAGCCCTCGTGGCAGTCACCGCTGACACCGCAGAATCCCGGACCGATGATGTCGACGAGCTCATCCACGTCGAGATGGACGGCGCCGTGGCGCTCGTCACGATCCGGCGCCCGAAGGCCAAGAACGCCCTGACCGCGGTCATGCGCGATCGGCTCAGCGAGCGCTTCGAGGAGCTCAGCGCGGACCTGAACGTCCGCGCCATCCGGCTCACCGGCGACGGTGGTGCCTTCTGCTCCGGCGCGGACCTGCGGGCCAACCTGCCGCCGGCCCCGCGTCCCGACGGCGCCCCGCGCATCGCCACCGGTGAGGTCACACGGCTGCTCGACCGCGGCTGGCAACGACTCATCCGGTCAATCCTGGACTGTGACAAGCCGGTCGTGGCGGCCGTCGACGGCGTGGCCGCAGGTGGCGGGTTCCAGCTGGCGATAGCCTGCGATCTCGTGGTGGCCAGCACCGACGCCAGGTTCATCCAGGCCTTCGTCCGTCGCGGCATCGTCCCGGACGCCGGTGCGGCATATCTCCTGACGCGCCTCGTCGGACCACAGCGCGCGAAGGAGCTGCTGATGCTGGGCGACGAGGTCTCGGGCCCGGAGGCTGCGGCCATGGGCATCGTGAACCGCGTGGTCGACGGCGCGGAGCTCGACGCCGTCACGCGAGAGCTCGCGGCCCGGCTGGCGAGCGGACCGACCGTGGCGCTGGCCGCCACGAAGCGCCTCGTGAACCGTGCGTTCGAGAGCGACCGTGCGACGGCCTTGCTCGAGGAAGCGCTGGCCCAGGAGATCGCACAGTCCTCGCGTGACGCGAAGGAGGGCATCGCATCCTTCGTCGAGCGACGAGCCGCGGAGTTCACCGGCTGGTGATGTGTGACGGATCGGCAGTGGTTGCGCGCGCATCGGACGGATGCGACGTTGCACGTGAGCGCTTCCTACAGTGGCCCTCGCTGAGGGGGCGCGCGTGGCCGTCCGCCGGCCCGCACGGTCGGGACACGCCCGCACCGGACTCCACAGGGGCAGTACGTGAGCGCTGACCACGAAGGTCATGTCGCCGTGCTGAAGCACCCGGTGGCCCGGAGGCTGCTCGCGGTGAGCGTGGTCTCCACGCTCGGTGACTGGCTGGCCTCCGGCGCCATCTTCGTGATCGCGTACGAGCGCGCCGGTGATCTGGTGCTGGGCACCGGGCTCGCGTACGCCGTCCAGGCGATCCCGGGCATCCTCGTCGGGACGCTCGGCTTCTCGCTGCTGGACCGCTTCGACCGCAAGGCCACGCTGGTCGTCGCTCACCTCCTCGGCGCGGCCTCGCTGGGGCTGATCGCGCTGCCCGGGCTGGCGCCTGTGCTGGTGGCTGCTGCGTGTCTGGGTGGGCTCCGGACCGTCATCACCAGCGTCCGGACGGCGGCCTCTGCAGCCGCCGTCCCACGCGAGATCCACGGGCCGCTGCTGGCGCTGCTCAACACCGTCGGCAACGGGGCGCAGGTGATCGGCCTCGGCCTTGGCGTCTCGCTGACGACGCTGATCGGTCCCGCGCCGCCGTTGATCTACGACGCCGGGTCGTTCGTCATCGCAGCGCTGATCCTGGCATCGACGGACATTCCTCCGCGGACCACCCTGCCCGGCCCCGACGACAGCAGCGGGCTGAGCGTGATCGTGAGCGACCCCGTACTTCGCGGTCTGCTCCTGCTGCTCGTCTTCACCCTGCCACTGGCGGCGATCCCCGAGACGCTCGCGGCGGCGCTGACGCTCGACGGCATCGAACGCGGACTCCTCGTCGCCGTCGCGCCGGCAGCGACCGTGATCATGAACCTGTTGCTGGGGCCGCGCGACGTCCTGGTCCGGAAGTCGTCGACCCACCTGATCTTGATCGTGGTCGGCATCTTCGGAGCGACCGCGGCGTCGCTGGTGATCACGTCGATCTCGGCGGTGATCGCCTGCAACGCCATCATCGGGGTGTCGGTGGGCTGGGCCCTCGGGGCCCAGGTGGTCTTCATGGACCGGGTCCCAGCCGATGACCTGGCGCGCGTGACCGGGGTCGTCGTCGCGCTCATCATCGCCGGTGAGGGCCTTGGCAGCGTCGTGATCGGTGCGGTGAGCGACCGCTACGGCCCAGCGGCAGGCTACGGGTTCGCCGCAGGGTCGGGCGTCGTCGGAATCGTCGTCCACCGGCTGGCGACCAGGGGTGCCGACCGTGATGCCGAGCGCGAAGCCGGCGTCCTGCGGTGATGCTCAGCTGGCGGCGCGGCCCATGTGGATCAGCGTCATGCGGGAGGTGACGACGTCCGCTCCGTCCGCATCACGCCACGTCGTGCTGGTCTCCAGGAACGTCATGACCTTGCCCGCAGCGTTGGTCTTCGCGTAGACGTCGCTCATGTGCGCCTCGGACGTCAGCTGGTCGCCGACGAGCACCGGGCGGTGGTAGTGGAACTCCTGTCCGCCGTGGAGGAGGAGGCCGCCGGTGGCCATCAGCTCGCCCAGCGCGACGTTGAAAGGGTTCTTCTCGTCGCCACGTGGGGACTGGAGCTCCGGGAACATGCCGTAGTTGTTCATGACGAAGCTGAACGTCGGGGTGCCCGGGATCGCGTCGAGCCCTGCAGCCGCGGCGGCGGCAGGATCGCGGAACACCGGGTTGTCGTCGATGACGCCGGCAGCGAAGTGCGCGACCGCGGTGCGCTCGACGACGACGGTTGCGGAGGGAAGCACTGCGCCCTTGAAGCGGGTCACGTCGGTCATGTCAGGCTCCTTCGGTGGTCGCAGCGACCACGGCGTCGAGGCGGATGACGGCGCTGCCGGTGATGACCGGGGCCCCGTCCTGGTTGCGAAGCTCCGCGGTGAGGTCGGCGAGCTGCACGCCGTCCTCGGTGCGGACCTCGGTGACCTCGAGGTGGGTGCTGACCGTGTCGTCGGGCCACGTCTGGGTGGCGAAGCGGACCTTGTAGGTCTGCAGCGCAGCGACGCCCACCCAGTCGGTGATCGCGCGTCCGAGGATCCCGGCGGACAGCATCCCGTGACCGAACACGCTCGGCTGGCGGGCGGCGACGGCCTTCGGCTCGTCATGGTGCATCGGGTTGTAGTCGCCCGACGCACCGGCGTAGCGGACGAAGTCGGTGCGGTTCAGCGTGTGGCTGATGACGGGGCCGACATCGCCGGCCTGCAGGGTGGTCACGGATGCGCTCCCGGGGTGCGTTTCTGACGGGGCGTCAGAATAGTGGTCCGGGTGCGGACGGCGTAGTCAGGGCGTGCGTTCAGCTGCGAGGTCGCGGCGTCAGGAACGCGATCCGTGTCGCGAAGGACTCTTCGGCGGTCCCGTTGCGGAGCACAGCGATCCGGCGATCGCGCTGGACGGCGTCGCGCGGTTCGGACAGCCGGTCGCCCAGGAGCTCGGCGAGCAGGTCCAGATCCCTGGCCACGAAGGCCAGCCCCCAGAACGAGGCGGGACCTGCACCGGCGCCCGGCGGCCCGACCACCTCCGCGATGCTCGGCCCGAGAACGAAGAACCGCTGGAGCATCGTCCCCATCTCGGCCGCCCGCGTGCGCCTGGGAGCCACCCCGTGAGCGGCGAAGGCGAGCGTGGTGCGGTCGAGGTCCGGCGTGGCGATGACCACGTGGTCGACCGCGATGACCCCGTTCGGATGGATGGCATCCGGCCCGGGGACCACGGGAAGGTGCGCGAGGCCGTCGACGTCCGCGGGGCTCGAGAGATCCCATGCACGCAGGCCCGGTCGCTCGTGGCCGCACCGGAAGGTCACCCCGCCGGTCGTGAAGTGGTCGTCGTTGACCGTGAACCCGAGCGACGACCAGGCGTCGCCGGACTCGCCGACCACCAGTCCACGCAGCTCGAGGACGCTCATCGCCGCCAGCCAGCCTTCGGCAGCTGCATCCCGATCGCCCGCGCGAAGTTGTGCAGGGTCCGATGGGTCAGGCCCCAGATCACGCGATGCTCGTCCACGCGAACCGCGGGGAGCAGCCCCCACGGAATCGATCGGTGGCGGACGGCGGCATCCCGGTCGAAGACCATCGCGAGCGTGATCCAGAAGGCATCAGCGACCTCGCCAGGTTCCGGCGTGGGGGCGATCGGTCGGGGGATGGTGAACACGAACGTCGCGACGCGCGTCGACATCATCGGGCCACCGACGTCGTCGATCCGGCCGAGCGGGGTGGCAGGGAGTGACACAGCCACCTCCTCGGCCGTCTCGCGCACCGCCGTCTGGACCAGGCTCTCGCCCAGGTCGCGCCGACCGCCGGGCAGCGCCATGTCTCCGGACCACGGATCGCCGGACCGGCTCGCGCGCTGCATCACCAGCAGCGCGGGCAGAAACGCCAGATTGATCCACAACCAC
>CBDTYW010000212.1:0-6705 GCA_965364735.1 uncultured Nitriliruptoria bacterium | reverse complement strand
CGACGCCGGTCCGCACCGTGAGGTCGCCACCAGCGACGGCGCGGGCTGTCGAGCCGAGCTGCTCGAGCGCGTCCTCCAGCGGCCGGGTCACCGCGTCGGCGAGCACGACGCCGAGCCCGACCCCGAGCGCGAGCGCGACGAAGACGAGCCGGAGGTCGTGGGTGGAGAGGAACATCGTGCCGGCTGCCGCACCGATCGCGCCGGCTGCCGCCGCGAGCGCTCCGATCGCGGTCAGCAACACCGCGTGCCGGACGCTGCGCATCCGCTGGCCGACCCGGCTCAGCAGGGCGGCGGCCGCCGCCGTCAGCATCGCCACAGCTGCGAAGGTCAGGGCGAGCTGTGTCCGTTCGCGGCCGGTCGGCTGCATCGTGCCTTCGCTGACGAGCAACGCGACCGCCACCACCGCCAGCATGAGCAGGACGACGGTGCGCATCGAGATGCGCTTCGAGGTCCCGCCTGCGGGCGACGTCACGGCTCGAACCGGTATCCGACGCCCCACGACGTCGTGATCCAGCGAGGCTCCTCAGGATCGGGCTCGAGCTTGCGGCGGAGTCGCCGTACGTGGACGGTGACCGTCGACGGGTCCTGCCAGTCCGGCGATGAGCCCCAGACGTGCGCGAGCAGGTCGGCGCGGGAGAACACGGTCCCGGCGTGGCTCGCGAGGAAGTGCAACAGCTCGAACTCTCGCCGCGTCAACGCGATGACCTCGCCGTCACGGCGGACCTCGCGCGCGACCGGGTCGATGGACAACGACCCGAACTCCAGCGGCTCGCCGGCCTTGGGCTGCACGCGTCGCAGGACGCTGCGGACACGAGCGACGAGCTCACGCGGGGAGAACGGCTTCACGACGTAGTCGTCGGCGCCGGCCTCGAGCCCGCGGATGCGGTCCGACTCCTCGCTCCTCGCCGTCAGCAGGATCACGGGCACCTCCGTGAAGGAGCGCAGCGCCGCCAGGATGCTGAGCCCGTCGGTGCCCGGCAGCATCACGTCGAGCACCACCAGGTCCGGCACGTCGTTGCGGAGGTGCCGCAGCGCCGAGTCACCGTCCCCGATCGCCACGACGTCGTATCCGGCGCTGCGCAGGTACTCGGTCGCGACGTCGCGGATCGTCGGTTCGTCGTCGACCACGACGACGCGGAGACCGTTCGGCTCATGCTCGGCAGGAGCGCTTCCGGCCATGGGCGGCGCCACCGGAGCGGCGCTGCCGGGTCGGGTCGAGGTGCTGCGGTCCTGGGCCATGCGAGCAACGGTAGGTCCACACCTCCGACCAGTCAGCGTGCGGACGGCCGCGTCACCGTTCGTTCAGATGTCGCGTCGCAGCTGGATGGCACGGCGGACCACGTTCCCGACGCCGCCGACGAGGCCGGCGCCCAACCATGCCGGCGCGTTCCCGCCCGTGACCGACCGCCCGAACCCCCACACGAGGAACACGAACAGCACCCCGATCAGGATGCTGACGCTCATCGCGCGAAGCGGAGACGTTGCGCCGGAGGGGCCGCCTGTGACCCGCGCGACGACACGACCCACCCAGTCACCCCGTCGGTGGGGGCGCGGAGATGACGGTGGCACGGGATCGTCCTGGTCGCGATGGCGGACGCCAGCATGGCGCGTGGCCGCTGCGCCCGCATCCGGCGCTCGCGGTGTGGTTCACTGGCCCGCATGAACAGCCAGCGGATCTTCAGCTCCCTCCCGGTGACCACGCGAACGTCGTGCGCCGGGATGGTCGAGCACTCCTGACCGCGGCCCGTCCCGGCGACCTGCACGACGCGGTCAACCGCTACGCAGTCTGACGTGACTGCGCCCAGCCAGGAACGCACATGAGCACCGCCACCATCACCGTCCGCCACCCCGATCCCGAAGCGGAGATCCCGACCGCAGAGGTGCCCGAGGGGACCTCGGCCGTCGACGCCCTGAAGGCCATGAAGGCCATCCGGGGCCAGATCGTCGCCGCGTCCGTCACCGCTGCCGGCGCGAGCGAGCCCACCGAGTGGGACCTCGACCGCGCCGTTCCCGACGGCGCCACCGTCGACGCGATCTACGCGACCACCGAGCAGGGGCGCGCGATCCTGCGTCACTCCGTCGCCCACCTGATGGCCCAGGCCGTCACCGAGCTCTACCCCGAGGCCAAGTTCGGGATCGGACCGCCCGTCGAGAACGGCTTCTACTACGACTTCGACGTCGCGAAGCCCTTCACCCCCGACGACCTCGAGAAGATCGAAGCCCGCATGGGCGAGATCATGAAGTCGAAGCAGCGCTTCGTCCGTGAGGAGCTGTCGGTCGAGCAGGCCAAGGAGATCTTCGCCGACCAGCCGTACAAGCTCGAGATCATCGAGAAGCTCGACGCCTCCGAGGTCGCGGTTGGGGGGATGAGCGACGCGCCCGAAGGTGCCCGGGAGGGCGACCACGCGCACGTCACCTTCACCGTCTACCGCAACTGCCAGGCCCCGGTGGACGGCGAGGAGCCGGACTGCAACGACTCGTGGGTGGACCTCTGCAAGGGGCCGCACATCCCGTCCTCGGACCGCGTCCCCGCCTTCAAGCTGCTCCGCACCGCGGGCGCCTACTGGCGTGGCCAGGAGTCACGGCCGATGCTGCAGCGCATCTACGGCACCGCGTGGGAGTCGCGCAACGCGCTGACCGAGCACCTGACCCAGCTCGAGGAGGCCGCCAAGCGCGACCACCGCAAGCTCGGCCGTGAGCTCGAGCTCACCCACTTCCCGGAGGAGCTCGGACCGGGCCTCTCGATCTTCCTTCCCAAGGGCGCGATGGTCCGCAAGCTCATGGAGGACTGGATCCGTGACGAGGTTCTGGCGCGTGGCTACGAGGCGGTCTACACCCCGCACATCGCCAAGGAGGAACTCTGGGAGATCTCCGGTCACCTCGAGAACTACGCCGAGCTGATGTACCCCGGCATCGAGGTCGACGGCAGCGAGCCGGACGCCGAGGGCAAGGGCGGCAAGCCCGGCCACGCGTACCGCCTGAAGCCGATGAACTGCCCGTTCCACATCCTTGCCTACAAGTCGAGGACCCGGTCCTACCGCGAGCTGCCGGTCCGGCTCAGCGAGCTGGGCACCGTCTACCGCTACGAGAAGTCCGGCGTCGTCAACGGCCAGCTCCGAGCTCGCGGGTTCACCCAGGACGACAGCCACATCTTCTGCCGCGAGGACCAGGTCGTCGACGAGGTCTTCGACTGCGTGCAGTTCGCGCGTGACCTCTTCACGACCTTCGGGTTCGGCGATCCGTCACGCGTGGCGATCTCGACCCGGCCGGAGAAGTCCATCGGCTCCGACGAGCAGTGGGACACCGCCGAGAAGGCGCTGATCGAGGCCGTCGAGCGCAGCGGGCTGCCGTACGAGATCGACCCGGGGGAGGGCGCCTTCTACGGCCCGAAGATCGACATCCACGCCCGCGACGCCATCGGTCGTGAGTGGCAGCTCACCACCGTGCAGGTCGACTTCAACCTGCCGGAGCGCTTCGACGTGAACTACGTCGGCCAGGACGGCGCGGAGCACCGCCCGTTCATGGTGCACCGCGCGCTGTTCGGCTCGATCGAGCGGTTCTTCGCGGTCATGGTCGAGTCGTTCAACGGGGCGTTCCCGACCTGGCTCGCGCCGGTGCAGGCCAACGTCGTGCCGGTCGCGTCGGACTTCGACGAGTACGCCGCCGAGGTCGCCGCGGCGCTGCATGCCGTGGGCATGCGTGTCGAGATCGATCACTCCGACGACACCCTGGGCAACAAGATCCGGAAGTCGACCACCTCGAAGATCCCGTTCACCCTGATCGTCGGCGGCGACGAGCGGGACGCGAAGACCGTCTCGATCCGTCCCTACGTGGGCAAACAGCGCAAGCAGGTGCCGCTCGCCGAGTTCGTGAGCGACATCGTCGAGATCGTCGCGTCCAAGGCCGCGCAGACCGAGGGGTAGCCAGAGACCCGTTCGGCGACATGTCGAGCCCGGGTCAGGCCGCCACGCCGGTGACGCGCTGCATCGTCGCGACGTCCTGATGGTTCATGGTGTTGATCGTCGACTCATGGATGATCCACGCGCGGTTGTCCGCGGCCGTCGAGACGCCGCCGCCTCCACCGCGTGCGGTGGAGACCGTCGTCACCTCTGCGGCTCGTGCGGCAAGGGTCGCCACGTCGATCGCTGGTGGTAGGTGCATGCTGGATGCGGAGCTGATCTGCATCGAAGCCCTCCGTGTCCGGGCTCCGGGAAAGCGGAGCCTCCCCATCACCGTCGACCGGTGTTGGGGTTCCCTGAAGCACAGGGTCGGAAAGCGCGCATGGGCGAGCGCGCGGCGCGCGAACGGTGGGCAGCTGGCGTGAGGTGTTCGGGGCCGTATATGTCTTGTCGGTCGGTCAGACGAGTCCCATAGCGGCTTGCATGGATGCGATCGCTTCGGGGTTCATCGGGTCGACCTGGCCGCGTGCGACCATCGAGACGGCGTCGGCGGCGGAACCCGACTTCGAGGCGTCGGTGGCGACGGCCATCTTGGTCAGGTCCTTGGTCGCGTTCATCGCAGCGGCAGGGTTCACCTGAGAACGCATCGCCATCGGGGCGGTGGTTGCTCCTGAGATCTGCATGGCTGCTCCTGGGAGGTCGGTGCGCCTCGCGGGGCGGCTTGCGTTCGTCAACGGCGCGCTGTCGGTCGACCTTGAACGGACGGCCCGGCGCGTGCGCTGGGCGGGCGAACGGCGTCAGGCCGATGCGAAGCCGAGCGCCTGCTGGACGCTCGCGATCTCGTCGGCCTTCATGGGATCGACCTGGCTGCGCACCATCAGCGTTGCCGCGTCGGTGGGTGCCGCATCATCGCCGCCAGCGCGCTCAACGGCACGTCTGACGTGCTGAGCAGCCGCTTGGAGCGCCACGACCTCGCCCTTGGTCATGGCGTTCGTCGGGACCGCCGGGGCTACCGGCTGGCTGGAGATGCGCATGCGAGGGATCCGATCGGTCGAGGAGCTCCCACCCCGACATCGACTGCCCGGGCACGACTCCTTGAGTCCGCGTGCGGTCGACCGAGGCGATCTGCGTCCCCGTGAGGTCCGCGGGTCACTCGGCATGGTTGGCTGTCCCCGCCCGCGGTGGCGGGCGTCGAGGACGAGCGGACAGGGCGCGCTGATGTCGGGTGGGATCGAGCTGACTGCGATCGACCATGTCGTGCTGACCGTCGCGGACGTCCAGGCGACGTGCGAGTTCTGGACCCGAGTCCTCGGAGCAGAGCGTCGGACGTTCGGCGACGGACGTCTCGCGCTGCAGGTCGGCGCGCAGAAGGTCAACGTCCATCCGGCTGGGCCCGAGCCCTTCGACCCGAACGCGCTCCATGCGACGCCGGGCTCGACCGACATCTGCCTGCTCACCTCCACGCCGCTCGACGAGGTGATCGCGCACCTGCTCGCCGAGGGCGTCACGCTTGTCGGGGCGCCGGGACTGCGAAGCGGCGCGACGACGCCCATCGTGTCGGTGTACGTCCATGATCCGGACGAGAACCTCGTCGAGATCGCCTGCCCCGTTCCCCGTGACGCCGCCTCGCCTTCCGCTGCGACCCGTGCCGCGCGCGACGAGCTCGCTGCCGCCCACGACGACGGCAGCGGGCACGCCACCCACATCGGCGAGGTCCGTCGTGGGTTCTGGCTCGACCAGGGGCCGCCGTCAGACGACACGCAGCGGCTGTGGGCGCCGTGGCGCTTCTCGTACGTCTCGGGTGGCACGCCGATCGAGGGCTGCCCGTTCTGCGTGATCCCCGCGCGCGGCCCGGAGCGGGACCGCGAGTCGTTGTTGCTGCATCGCGGCGAGCACGCGTACGTCATCTTCAACGCCTATCCGTACAACCCGGGGCACCTGATGGTCATCCCGTACGGCCACGTCGCAGACGTCGAGGACCTCGAGTTGCCGGCAGCGAACGAGATGTGGCTGCTCGCGCGACGGGCCGTGCCGCTGCTCAAGGAGCAGCTGGGCTGCCAAGGCGTGAACCTCGGGATGAACCTGGGCTCCGCCGCGGGTGCAGGGATCGCCCCGCACCAGCACCTGCACGTCGTCCCGCGGTGGGGCGGCGACACGAACTTCATCTCCGTCGTCGGCGGCGCTCGCGTCATGCCACAGGCCCTGACGGAGATCTACGACCTCCTGGCCCCCGCGTTCACCGAGCCATGAGCAGCGCGTCGCGCGCTGGGTCTGCGCGTCGTCGCGAGCTCCGGCGGCAGGGGATGTCGGTCGGGCTCGCCGTGGCTCCCTTCGGCGTCGCGTTCGGCGTCTCGTGCATCGAGGCTGGCCTCACGCCGCTGCACGCGGTGGCCTTCTCGACGCTCGTGTTCACCGGATCGGCCCAGTTCGCCGCGGTCGGCGTGCTCGGTGACGGGGGCAGCGCGATCGCGGCGATCGCTGCCGGTGGCCTGCTGAACCTGCGGTCGCTGGCCTTCGGGGTTGCGATGGCGCCGGCGCTGCGCGGCCCCACGTGGTGGAGGGCGCTGGTGAGCCAGCTGATGATCGATGAGTCGATGGCGGTCGGTTCGGGTCCGACGGATCCTGCGGAGCGCCGCTACGGGTACCTGTGCGGCGGAATCGCGGTGTTCGTGCTCTGGAACCTCTCGACGCTGCTCGGGGCGATCGTCTTCTCGTCGGCCGGCGATCTCGTCACGACCCTCGGCATCGACGCGACGATCCCGGCGGTCTTCCTCGCCCTGCTGTGGCCGCGGCTCGCGGACGGACG
>CBDTYW010000211.1:0-6714 GCA_965364735.1 uncultured Nitriliruptoria bacterium | reverse complement strand
GCCCTCACCGGTGCCGGCGGGGCGCGCGCGACTCGGGGCGGGGCAGTTCGTCGCGGTGGCGCTCGTCTCCGCGCTGGCCGGAGCTGCCGTGGCGGTCCCGGTCGCCCGCTCGACCATCCCGGAGATCGAGAACGTCCCGGTGGCCTCGGCGCCTGCGGCGACAGGCGTCGATCCCGTCTCCACGGTCACGCCCGGAACGGTCGAGTCCGTGGCTGCCTCGGTCTCTCCGTCCGTGGTCAGCATCGACGTGCGCTCGCGGGTCTCGTCGGGGTCAGGCTCCGGCGTGATCCTCACCGCAGACGGGATCGTGCTGACCAACGCGCACGTCGTCGACGGCGCGACCAGCGTCCAGGTGACCTTGGCGTCCGGTGAGCGCTACGACGCCGAGGTCCTCGGCGCTGACGCCCGCGCCGACATCGCGGTCCTGCGCATCGACGCGGCCGACCTCCCGGTCCCGGCGTTCGCGACGTCCGAGCCCGCGGTCGGCAGCCTCGCCGTGGCGATCGGCTCGCCGTTCGGCCTCGACGGGTCCGTCACCGCCGGCGTCGTCAGCGCGCTCGACCGCAGCATCAACGGCGGCGAGGGCTCAGCCCTGGTCGGTGTCATCCAGACCGACGCCGCGATCAACCCCGGCAACTCCGGCGGCGCGCTCGTCAACGGCGCGGGCGAGGTGATCGGCATCAACACCGCGATCATCTCGGGCACCGGCGGCAACGACGGCATCGGCTTCGCCATCCCGATCGCGACGGCCCGCACCATCGCCGACCAGCTCATCGAGAACGGCGTCGTCCGCCGGGCCTACCTGGGCATCTCCGGCCAGACCGTGACCGACGAGGTCGCGCAGGCCTACGGGTTCACCGGCGACTCGGGCGTGATCGTCGCCGAGGTCGTCGCCGGGGCCCCTGCCGCGCAAGCGGGTCTCCAGCCCGGTGACCTCATCGTCGCCGTCGACGGTCAGGGCATCACGACGATGCAGGACCTGCTGGCCCAGCTCAACACCCGTGCCCCGGACGACACCGTCACGCTGTCGGTCCAGCGCGACGGATCGGTGTCCCAGGTCACCGTGACGTTGGGCGAGCTCACGAGCTGAGCCGATCGCCCCTCTACGCTCGGTCCTCTCTCGACCGGAAGATGCCTGCGCATGTTGCTCGGAGCATCCGTCCGCGCCGCGACGCCGCTGGCGAGCGCGGACGAGGTCGGGGCCGAGGTCCTGCAGATGCATCTGTCCGCGCCGCGCAACTGGCGAGCTCCGGTCCCCCGCCGAGACGCCGAGGAGCTCCGGGTGTCGGGCCGCGTCATCGCCGTGCACGCGACCTACCTCTGCAACCCGGCGTCCGGAAACCCGGACGTCCGCGAGAAGTCGCGGCTCAACCTCCAGCAGACGCTCGACGCCGCGGGGACGGTCGGGGCCGGCGGGGTCGTCGTCCACGCAGGGCACCCCGCTGGTGGTGGCGATCTGGACGACGCCATCGATCGTTGGGTCGACGTCGTGACTCCGATGTCCTCCGACGTGCCGCTCTGGATCGAGAACACCGCGACCGGGACGATCGCCCCCGGGCGCAGCATCGAGGGGCTCGGCCGACTCGTCACGGCGCTGCGGGACCGGACCGACGGCCTCACGATCGGCACGTGCTTCGACACCTGTCACGCCTGGGCCGGTGACGCGCGCTCGGCCGAGGACCCGGCTGGCTACGTGCGGGCCTTCTCCGAGGCGTGCGGCGGCATCGACCTCCTGCACGTCAACGGGTCACGCGACGAGGCAGGCGCCGGCCGTGACCGCCACGCCAACCTCGATGACGGGGTCATGGGCGACGCCGTCCGCGACATGGTCGTCGCGGCAGCCGGCCTCGGCGTGCCCGCGCTCGTCGTGGAGACGCCCAGCGAAGACGGCGGACAGCGCCGCGACCTCGACCGGCTCCGGACGTGGCTCGCATGACCCGCGGACGGGCATGGGTGGGACATGACGAACGGAGCTGACATGGACATCCTCATCGCCGGAGGCCACGGAACGATCGGCGGCCTGCTCGCCCCCCGCTTCGCGGCGGACGGCTACCGCGTGCTCTCCACCGTCCGCAAGGCCGAGCAGCGCGACGAGGTGGCCGGCGAAGGCATCGAGCCCGTCATCCTCGACGTCACCGGTGACGTGACCTCCCAGCTCGACGCTGCCGGCGTCACCTCGGTCGACGCGGTCGTGTTCACGATCGGGGCAGGACCGGGCAGCGGACCCGAGAAGAAGCAGACGATCGACCGCGACGGAGCGATCAAGCTCGCTGACTGGGCGGAGGCACGCGAGGTCGCACGCTTCGTGCTCGTGTCCAGCCACGGCGCGCACGACCCGACAATCGCCGACGGCGACTTCGGCGCATACCTGGAGGCGAAGCGCGACGCCGACGACCACCTCGCCACCACGGGGCTGAACTGGACGATCGTTCGCCCCGGCGCGCTCACCGACCACGAGGGAACGGGTCTCGTCGCCATGCCTGACCCCGAGCACGGCGGCGGCGAGATCCCACGTGACGACGTCGCCGCGTTCCTCCGCGACGTGACCCTGCGCGACGATCTGTCCGGCGTCATCACCGAGCTCACCAGCGGCGACCTCGCCACCGAGGTCGCAGCAGAGCGTCTCGCGGCGAGCGTTGCTGACTAGAGCAGCGTCGCGAGCCCGCCGTCGACGGGGATGATTGTCCCCGTCGTGTAGGCACCGGCCTTGGACGCCAGGTAGATCGCGACGCCGGCCATGTCGTCAGGCTGTCCGATCCGCTTGCGCGGCGCCATCTCCGCGATGGCGTCGCCGAACGCGTCGAGCGTCGCGGCCATCATCTTCGACTCGAACGGGCCGGGCGCGATCGCGTTGACCGTGACCTCCGGGGCGAGGCGCTTCGCGAGGTGCCGCGTCAGCTGATGCACCGCGGCCTTCGAGGTCGAGTACGCGTAGGTCTCCATGTCCGGGACGTGGATCCCGTCGATCGAGCCGATGTTGATCACGCGTGCGGGGACCTCCTGGGTGCCGGCTGCCTGGAGCAGGCCAGTGCATGCTCGGGTCAGGTGGAAGACGGCCTTGACGTTGAGCGCGAGCAGCTTGTCCCACGCGGAGTCGGGGTAGGTGGCGAGGTCCTCGCCCCAGGTGGCCCCGGCGTTGTTGACGAGCACGTCGAGCCGGTCGGTCCGCTCGGCGACCCAGTCCCGCAGCGCGATCGCGCCGGCCTCCGTGGCCAGGTTCGCCGACGTCCCGTCGATGGTCCCGTGCGCGGACAGCTCCGCGACGGTGGAGTCCACGGCGTCCTGCCCGCGCGATGCGACGAACACCGTCGCCCCGGCCCGCACGAACCCCTCGGCGATCATCCGCCCGATCCCGCGGGTCCCCCCCGTTACGAGCACGGTCTTGCCGGCCACGCCGAACAGGTCATCGAGGTAGGAGGTCATGTCGGGTCCTGATCATCGAGCGCGCCCTCAGGCGCGGTAACGGGCCTTCTCGCCGGTGCCGCCACGCATGACGGTTCCCTCGCCGTAGAGGCGGTCGAGGACCTCGGTGGCGCGTTCCGCATCCCAGCCGACAGCTTCGGCAAGCTTCGCCGCCGTGGCCATGCCGCGAGCGCGGAGCTCGCCGAGGATGACCTCGTCGTCAGCCTCGTCGGAGCCGTCCTCAGCGGCGAGCGTCCACGCGGTCTCGGCAGCGCGCTGGATGATCCGCTCGAGCGGGATCTCGTCCTTCACACCCGGTGGGACGCCGAGATGGCGCAGCAACGCCTGCGGCGTCGTCGGCGGCTGTGGGTGGACGCGGATCGTGTCGAGGTCACCCGCGTTCGTGAAGCGATCGGCTCCCAGCTCCGCGACGAGCTGGACGCCACCGCCTGACGGCACGGCCACCGGGATCTCGTCGGCCCCTGAGCGCAGCGCTCGGAGCGCGGCGAGCAGGTTCGCGCGGTCACGTCCACGCAGGGCGAACACGAGCAGCGGGTCGGCGTCCGCTGCCCGGCACCACGCGGCCCAGATCGCGGCCGCGGCACGCCATGGCGCGACCGGGTCGCCTGAGTCGAAGGTGAGGTCGACGGCCTTCGGCAGCAGCTCCGCACCGATGCTCTCGACCATCTCCTCGAGGTTCGCGGGCAGTCGCCCCGCGAGGAGCTCGGCCGCCGTGCGCAGCTCGGCCGCCATCTTCGGGAGCAACGCCGCCCACACGTCGTCGCCCCACGGGTCGATCGTGATCGTGACGAGCGCCGGCTTGCGGCGCTCCAGGGAGACGCGTCCGGAGATCACCCCGGCAGCGGTGTCGAGGTCGAGCACGTCCTCGCGCATCGCCGCCTGACGGCCTCGTTCGCGGTCAAGGTGCGACGGCCCGTCGACGCGGGCGATGGAGTCGGCCATCCGTGTGGCCCATTGGTGTCGGGTCAGCATCAGGCGACCTCGTCTTCGACGTCCTCGAAGGACAGCTCGACGAGCGCGCGCAGCTCGTCGTCGTTCAGCTCGGTGATCCAGGTCTCACCGGTCCCGACGACAGCCTCGGCGAGGCCCTTCTTGCGCTCCAGCACCTCGATGATGCGCTCCTCGACGGAGCCCGCGGTCACGAGGTTGTGGACGGTGACCGCCTGCGTCTGTCCGATGCGGTGCACACGGTCGGTCGCCTGGTCCTCGACCGCCGGGTTCCACCAGCGGTCGAAGTGAATGACGTGGGACGCGCGCGTCAGGTTCAGGCCGGTTCCACCGGCACGGAGCGAGACGATCATGACCGGCGGGGCGTCGTCGTCCTCCTGGAAGCGGCGGACCATCTCGTCGCGGTCCGGCAAGGTGACCCCGCCGTGGAGGAACGGGACGTCGCGCAGCTTCACCTCGTCGTGCAGGTGGTTGACGAGCAGGTCGCCCATCTTCCGGTACTGCGTGAAGATCAGGGCGCGATCGCCGGCATCGGTGAGCTCGGACACGATCTCGGTCATGCGGTCGAGCTTGCCGGAGCGTCCGGTCAGCGGTCCCGCCTCGCTGAGATAGTGCGCGGGGTGGTTGCAGACCTGCTTGAGCGCCGTGAGCAGCGCCAGGATCCGTCCGCGACGCGTGATCGCGTCGCCGGTGAGCCCGTCGCCGGAGAACGTCTTGTCGAGCACCGCCTGGTAGAGCGACGCCTGCTCACGGGTGAGCGAGCAGATGACGTCGACGACGGTCTTGGGCGGCAGGTCGAGCGCAACCTCCGGGTCGGTCTTGAGGCGCCGCAGGATGAACGGTGCGACCATGCCCTTGAGCCGGTTCGCGGCGTCCTGGTCGTGCCAGCGCTCGATCGGGACCGCGTAGTGCCGGGTGAAGTTGCGCAGCGAGCCGAGCAGGCCCGGGTTCGTTACGTCGATGATCGCCCAGAGCTCGGCGAGGCGGTTCTCGATCGGCGTACCAGTGAGCGCGATCCGGGTCCGCGCATCGAGCTCGCGGGCAGCCCGGGCCCCCTTGGACGCGGTGTTCTTGATCTGCTGCGCCTCGTCGAAGATGACGCAGTCCCACTGGACCTGGGCCAGCAGGTCGATGTCGCGGCGCAGCAGCGCGTACGAGGTGACCGTGACGCTGCCGGGCGTGAACGCGAACGCGTCCTCGGCCCGCTCCGGTCCGTGGTGACGGTTGACGGGGCGCTCCGGCGTGAACCGGTTGAGCTCGCGCTCCCAGTTGCCCACGACCGACGTCGGGCAGACGACGAGGTGCGGCCGGTCCTGTGCACGACCGGACAGCAGCCCGATCGCTCCCAGGGTCTTTCCGGTTCCCATGTCGTCAGCGAGGACCGCGCCCAGCCCGAGGGCCGAGAGCCCCTGCATCCAGGCGATCCCGCGCTTCTGGTACGGACGGACGTCTGCCTGCACGTCGACGAGCGTGGGCTCCTCGGGCCGCTTCGCGTCGCGGAGGTCCGCGATGAACTTGGCGAGCTCACCTTCGGCGACGGTCTCGACGAAGCCGAGATCTGCGACCTCGGTGCGCTCCGCGAGCGCCGCGGCCAACGCCTCGGCGAGCCCCATCGAGCCGGTCTCCCCGAAGAGCTCCTCGAGCCGCTCGACCTCGTTGAGGTCGACGCGCACCCATTGTCCTCGCCACTCCACGAGGGGGCTCTTCAGCGCGACCAGCTGCCTGAACTCCTCGGGCGTCAGAACGTCGTCGCCGATGGCGATCTCGTAGCGGAAGTCGGTGAGCATGCCGCGGTCGAACGTCGTGGCGTCGACCTTGCCGACCTCGGAGACCTGACCGGAGCCGAGGCGCATACGGGCGCGCAGACGCTGGTGGCCCGCGACGTCGAGGTCCGGCGGGAGGCGCAGCGCGACACCGGTCGACTCGAGCTCCGCACGGCCTTCGCCGAGCAGGTCGGAGACGCGGTCGAGCGAGATGTCGACCCCGATGGGGCACGCCTCGTCCAGCGAGCGGTCGACCTCCGGGATGACGGTGGCAGCTTCCGCCAAGCCACGGATGATCGTTTCGTGGGCGTCATCGACGCGACGGCCACCGAGCTCGAGCAGGCCGGTGGGCTGGGCCCAGACCTCTGCGGCGGACACGGTCGCGCTGCCGTCGTGGGCGGCTTCGAGCTCGTAGTGGAGGTGCCAGGGACGTGCTTCGAGGCGACGGGGTGCCTCCGACTCGTCGGCCTCGAGGTCACGTGGCGGCGGCGCGGCCAGCCGCAGGGCGAGCCGGGCGCTGGAGCGGCGCTCGGTGCCGAGCGCGTGGGCCGACCACTGCTCGACCTCGGCGACGATCTCG
>CBDTYW010000210.1:0-6771 GCA_965364735.1 uncultured Nitriliruptoria bacterium | reverse complement strand
CGACGCTGACGCCGACGCTGACGCTGACGCCGAGGTCGTTGTCGAAGGTGACGAGGCCGACGCCTCCGCCGACGCCGACGTCGCTGACGAGGACGCGACCGAGGCCCCCAGCTGACCTCAGCTGACCTCAGTCAGACGACGGCCGGCCCTTCGGGGTCGGCCGTCGCTGCGTTCCCTCGTCAACCAGATCAGTCCCGAGCCCGGATCAGTCCAGCGCGAAGTCGCGGGCAGCGACGTCGGCGTAGGACTCGCGCCGCATGAGCTTGCGGACGACGCCGTCGCGCACGATCACCGCGCCAGGGCGTGGCAGCCGGTTGTAGTTCGACGCCATCGAGGCCGTGTAGGCGCCGGTCGCGGCAACCGCCAGCAGATCGCCCGGGGCGAGGTCCTCCGGCAGCCCGACGCGCTCGCGGACGAGGTCGCCGGACTCACAGTGCTTGCCGACGACCGTCACCCGACGCAGCGCCTTCGAGCCGGACCGCGACGCCAGCGTCACCTCGTGCTCGGCGTCGTAGAGGGCGGGGCGGATGTTGTCCGACATCCCGCCGTCGACGCTCACCCACGTGCTCAGCCCCGGCAACGGCTTGACCGTGCCGACCATGTAGACGGTGCAGGTCGACGGGGCCACGATCGCGCGGCCCGGCTCGACGGCGAGCTGTGGGACCTCGATCCCGTGCTTCGCGCAGGCACGCTCGACGGCCTCGAGCACCGCCTCGCCGTAGCGGGCGATCTCGACCGGGTGGTCCTCGTGGGTGTAACGGATCCCCATGCCCCCGCCCAGGTTGCACTCGGGGATCGTGATGCCGTGCTCGGACCGCCAGCGGGCGAGCAGCCCGATCATGACGTCGGCGTTGGCGATGAACGGGTCCGTGCCGAAGATCTGCGAGCCGATGTGGGCGTGGATCCCGATGACCCTGACGTGGGACAGCGCCTTCGCGGCGACGATGGCCTCGTCCGCGAGCCCCAGCGAGAGGGTGAAGCCGAACTTGGCGTCGTCGTGGCCGGTTCGCACGTACTCATGGGTGTGCGCGTCGATGCCCGGGGTGATGCGCAGCCACACGTCCTGCGTGATGCCGGCGTCCGCCGCGACCTGCTCGATGCGTTCCAGCTCGATCAGCGAGTCCGCGACGATCCGGCCCACGCCGAGCTCGACCGCCATCCGCAGCTCATCGACCGACTTGTTGTTTCCATGGAAGACGACCTGCTCCATCGGCACGTCGGCGACATGTGCCGTGTGCAGCTCTCCACCCGACGCAACGTCGATCCACAGGCCCAGACGGCTGACGATCTGGAGGATGCCGACGGTGCACCACGCCTTCGACGCGTACGCGACGTGCACGCCCGGGAAGGCGTCGCGGTAGGCGGTGGCGCGCGCGATCAGATCGGCCTCGTCGACGACCAGCAGCGGCGAGCCGTGCTCGGCGACGAGATCGGTGACGCGGTGGCCAGCGACGGTCATGACGCCGTCGGCATCACGGGCGGTGGTCAGCGACCAGGGGTCATGGGGCAGCTCGACGGTGGTCACATCTGCTCCGGGGTGCTCACGCCGAGGATCCCGAGCGCGTTGGCGAGGACCTGCTGGGCGGCCACGGCGAGCCAGTACCGCGCCTGCGCGCGCGCCGGGTCGACGTCGTCGCGCAGCACCGGGCACTCGGTGTAGAAGCGGTGGAACGTCCCGGCCAGCTCCTCGAGCCAGTGCGCGAGCCGCTGCGCGGCGCGTGCCTCGGCGGCGTCCGCGACGACGAGCGGCAGGGCGCCCAGCCCCTTCAGCAGCGCCTGCTCGAACTCGTCGTCGAGCACGGAGAGGTCGATCGTCGTCGGGTCGCCCGGGTCGAACCCGCGCTCCTCGGCCTTGACGACCAGCTGCGAGATCCTGGCGAACGCGTACTGGAGGTAGAAGACCGGGTTCTCCGTGGACGTGTCCGCGACCTTCGCGAGGTCGAAGGTCAGCGTCGTGTCCAGGCCCGCCCGGAGGAAGTGGTAGCGGGCGAGGTCGGGACCGACCTCTGCGACGACGTCGTCGATCGTGACGATGTTGCCGGCGCGCTTGGACAGCTTGACCTCGACCCCGTCGCGCTCGACCTTGACGAACTGGCCGATGCGGATCTCGAGGCGGTCCAGCGGGATGTCGAGGCACTGCGCGAGCGCCTGGAGGCGGCCGACGTAGCCGTGATGGTCCGCGCCCAGCAGGTAGATCAGCCGGTTGAAGCCGCGGTCCCACTTGTCCTTCATGTAGGCGCAGTCGGCGGCGAAGTACGTCGTGGTGACGCCGTCGGACTTGCGGACCACGCGGTCCTTGTCGTCACCGAACTCGGAGGTGCGCATGAACAGCGCCCCGTCCTGCTCGTACACCCGACCGGACGCGGTCAGCTCGTCGAGCGCCGTCTGGACCGCTCCCGAGCGGTGCAGCGACCCCTCCGAGAACCACACGTCGAAGTCGACATGCATGAGCTGCAGCTGCGCCTTGATGCGCTTGGTCATCCGCGCCGCAGCAGCCTTGCCGACCCGCATCGCGTGGTCCTCGCCCATCTGGTCCGCGTCGAAGATCTTGTCCCCGAGATCGGCCCGGAGGTCCGCCACGAGGTCCGCGATGTAGTCACCTTGGTAGTGGTGGTCCTCGAGCGGCCGGTCGTTCGCGACCGCGAGGACCGTCTCGCCCAGGATCTCGATCTGGTTGCCGGCGTCGTTCAGGTAGTACTCGCGGGTGACCTCGTGACCGTCCGCCTCGAGCAGGCTCGCGATGGCGTCACCCGTTGCCACCCAGCGTCCCGCTCCGACGTGCAGCGGTCCCGTCGGGTTCGCCGAGACGAACTCGCCGTTGACCCGCTCGGCGGAGCCGTCGGTCCGCGTCCGCCGGCCGTACAGCTCACCCTCGCTGAGGATCCTCGTGATCGTGGCCGCGTGGTGCGCGGGCGAGAGCCGGAAGTTGATGAAGCCCGGACCGGCGACATCGATCTCGGTGACCGCGTCGGGGAGCTCGATGTGCTCGACGATCGCCGCGGCGATGTCGCGCGGCGACTTCCGCGCCGGCTTCGCGAGGCGCAGCGCGAGCGTCGTCGCCCAGTCACCGTGCTCCGCCTGCTTCGGGCGCTCGAAGTCCGGGTCCCCGTCCGGCAGCCCGGCAGCCGCCAGCGCCGCTCGGACGCGAGCGTCGAGGTCAGCAAGGACGGGATCGAGGTCAGCGATGCGTGCCACAGGAGGGCCGTTCGGGTGCGCGGGAAGGACCGCCGGAGCCTACGCCCCGCGCGAGCACACCCCGAAGCCGCCTCAGCCGGCCTGATCGGCCAGGATCTCCGCGATCAGGTCCAGCAGGTCGATCGGGTCGAACGGCTTGGTGATGTAGCTCTCCGCCCCGAGCTCCACCCCCTTGTCGACGTCGGTGTCCTGGGCGCGGGCAGACAGGAAGATGACGGGGATCTTCGCGAGCGCCGCATCCTTCTTCATCTCCTCGCAGACCTCCCACCCGTTCTTCTCCGGCATCATCACGTCGAGCAGGACGATGGCGGGGAGATGGGCGCGCGCCTGGTCCAGCGCGGCCTGGCCGTCGGACGCGAGGACGACGTCGTAGCCCTCCATCTCGAGGTTGACCTGGAGCAGGCGCAGGATCACGGGGTCGTCGTCGACAGCCAGGACAGTCGTCATCAGGGGTTCCTCACTGGCCACCGCGCCCGTCCGGCGAACGGGGCGTCACGGACACTAACGGCTGATGACCCGCGGATCTGGAGAAGCAGCACGGCAGTCCGCCGCCACCGAAACGTGCAGTCGCGACGTCGTCGGTAGACTCCGCGCCTCGCCCCAGTAGCTCAGTGGATAGAGCACTGGTTTCCGGAACCAGTGGCCGTAGGTTCGATTCCTACCTGGGGCACGGCTGCGCCGTCTCGAGTCGGCGTTCGTCGCTTCGCTCCCGGCCGCTCAGGCCACAGCGCGACGGCGGGTGGGTGTCGGCAGTGGCTCCGGCCGAGCGTGCTCTGACCCGTCGTGGTCGACGGTGGCCGCACCGTCGCTGGGGGTCAGGCGACGAGCGAGGACTCCGTGGCCTCTTCCTCGTCCTCTTCTCCCGCCGGCTTCGCGAGGCGGGGGGATTCCGCGAGGCCGAGGCGGCCGAGCGCCCAGAGGCCGGCGAGGGTCAGCAGGATCAGGAGGAACGCGATCGCGAGCCAAGGGGTGCGGTTGACGGGGTGGGCGGGGACGGGGTCGTCGAACACGCCGGCGGCCTGGGGGAAGGTGACGGTGGCTTCTGCGGTGCGCTCGACGAGGCCGGAGCGGAGGCGGACGCGGGCGGTCCAGGGACCGTCGGGCAGGCCCTGATCGAGCGGGACGGTGACGGTCGAGGTGTCGCCGGGTCCGACGGTCTGCGGGATCGCGACCTCGAACGGGCCGCCGGTGAGACGACCGGGGCCGTCGAGCAGCTCGAGGGAGCCGGTGACGTCAAGGGCGCGCTCACCCGTGTTGGTGATGCCGACGACGATGACCGGGCTGCCGTCGGCGGCCCGACCGGGAGAGAGCTCGTCGATCGACATGTCGATGGGCGGCGCGGCTCCCCCACCGACAGACAGGTAGATCCGGACGCCGACCTGCGAGGTGACGCTGGTGGGTCCGACCTGACCGGGGAACTGAGCGGACGCGAGCAGGACGCCGTAGCGCTCGCCGCCGCCAGCCTCCGGCGGGACCGCGATCGTCAGGCGGACGCGGCGACGCTCGTTGGGAGCCAGGGTCACCTGGGGAGGCTCGACCGAGGTCCACGCGCCGATCTCGGAGCGTCCGTCGTCCGGTGGGACGTTCCAGCCGCCCTCGACGGATGCCGGGGCCGCGAGCAGGTTGACCTCGAGCGGGGAGTCCGTGCCGTTGGACACGTCGACGTGCCGCACGATGGTCGCACCCTGCGGGAGGTGGTCGACCACGTAGATCTGAGCCCGCGGATCCTCGCGCAGGGCGATCGGGGCGTCGACGAGGCGGACACCGAGACCGGGGAGCAGCGACTCACCGACGACCTGGCCCGGGACGAAGTCCGGATCGAGGTGCGGGGTCGACTCCGAGGCGTCCGCACGGAGCCCCCCGAGGAGCATCGCTGCGCCGGCGAGGACGACGACGAGCCACCGCGCGTGCGCGCGGTGGCCGTCGGAGGACTGGACGTGGAGCATCTGGCGGGTCCTGACGAGGTGGACCGGACAACGGTCCTGTCGGCGCGAGGCCGACCGACGTCAGGAGACGGTCTGGGTGATGGTCGCGGAGTAGGAACCGGCCGGGGTGCCCGACGGGATCGTCACGTCGATCGCCGGGGTGAAGGCAACGCTGCCGTCGCCGAGGGTCGTGGTGCCCGAGAGCAGGGTGTAGGAGGAGCCGAGGTCGTTGACGCCGACGTTGAACTCGCCGCCGGTGATGAGCATCCCGTCGAGCGCACCGCCGAGGAGGGTCACGAGCGCCGGGGCGTCGGCGACGTCGATGTAGGCGTGGGAGTTGGTCGCTGCGACCGTCACGGCACCGTCGGTGGCGTTGGCGAAGGCCTCACCGACAACGCTGACCGTCCAGGCAGCGGCGAGCGTGCCGCGGACGTCGGTGACCGTCGTGGTGGGGAGGTCGCCGCTGACGCTGCCAGCGCTGGCCGGGTCGAACGTCGGGTCCGACCCGCCGTCATCGATGGACGCGGTCGAGCTGGACTGGCCGATCGAGAGACCGGAGCCGGACGCGAGGACGACGAAGGTGACCTCGGTGTCGGCGGCGACCGCGCCGGTGGCCGTCATCGCGGCGAGCATGGCGGCGGCGCCGGTGGCGGCAGCGATACGACGGAAGTTCATGATGTCCCCTGGTGGAGTTGGGCGGCGAGTGGTGGCCGCACCGAGGGCATCGACCCGATGGGTGGTGGTGCTTGATCCGTCGAGTCCCGTTTCGCCCACATATGGCTCGGTCGGACTAGTCACCTGCGCGATCAACGCGCACCCCTCCCCCTTTGGCCGCACACGGGCTCGTGCAGGTCGGAGATCGTGCGCGGAGAGGACCGCACCTGACATCGTGGGGCCAGCGCGCCATCCTCGCGCTGAGCACTCGAGGAGCACCTCTCATGACGACGGACGCCCCCATCACCCCGCCGGACGGGTTCGACCCGACGGACCGCGCCATCTACTCGCGCGTCATCGGGATCGAGCACGACGCGGAGGCCGGCCCGCGGGACACCTCGGACGCCCGCGGGCGCCAGATCGCGCCGGACATCCTCGCGCTCATGGGCGACACGCCGCTCGTCGCGCTCCCCCGGCTGAGCCGCGACGTCGCCCCGACGGTCGTCGCGAAGATGGAGATGATGAACCCGGGCGGCTCCGTCAAGGACCGCATCGGCATCACGATGGTCGAGGCCGCCGAGGCCGCGGGCGTGCTGAAGCCCGGCGGGACGATCGTCGAGCCAACCTCCGGAAACACCGGCGTCGGGCTCGCCATCGTCGCGGCGCTCAAGGGCTACAAGTGCCAGTTCGTCGTGCCCGACAAGGTGAGCATCGACAAGATCAGCCTGATGCGGGCATACGGGGCCGAGGTGATCGTCTGTCCGACCGCGGTCGAGCCCGAGGACCCGCGGTCCTACTACTCGGTCAGCGATCGCCTCGCCGAGGAGCCCGGCGCGTTCAAGCCGAACCAGTACTTCAACCAGGCGAACCCCTTCACGCACACCCTCTCGACGGGCCCTGAGCTCTGGCGTCAGACCAACGGCCACATCGACGCGTTCGTGGCGGGCGTCGGGACCGGCGGGACGATCACCGGCGTCGGCCGCTACCTCAAGGAGCG
>CBDTYW010000209.1:0-6848 GCA_965364735.1 uncultured Nitriliruptoria bacterium | reverse complement strand
TTCCTGCTCATCGGCTTCTACTGGAAGGAGAAGCCGAACCAGGACGCGGCCAACAAGGCCTTCCTCACGACGAAGTTCGCGGATGTCGGCCTCATCGTCGGCGTCATCGTCCTCTCGACCGGCGTCTCCGGCGACCTGCCCTTCAACATCAACCGCACGATCGACGCGGCGCTGACCGGCGAGATGTCCAACGGCATCGTCGTCCTCGGCTGCCTGATGATCTTCCTCGGCGCGGTCGGCAAGTCCGGCCAGATGCCGCTGCACGTGTGGCTGCCCGACGCCATGGCCGGCCCGACGCCTGTCTCGGCGCTGATCCACGCGGCGACCATGGTCACCGCCGGCGTCTTCCTGATCGCGCGCCTCTACCCGGTCTTCGCCCAGTCGCTCACGGTCATGACCGTCATCGCGGTCGTCGGCACGATCACCCTGTTCTTCGCCGGGTTCGTCGCGATGGTCCAGGACGACATCAAGAAGGTCCTCGCGTACTCGACCGTCTCCCAGCTCGGCTACATGATGGCTGCGCTCGGGGTCGGCGGCTACACGGCCGGCATCTTCCACCTCTTCACCCACGGCTTCTTCAAGGCGCTGCTCTTCCTCGGGTCCGGCTCGCTCATCCACGCGGTCCACTCGAACAACATGAGCGACATGGGCGGGCTGCGCAAGAAGATGCCCGTCACGTTCGTCACGTTCGTGATCGGCTCGCTCGCGCTCGCCGGGTTCCCGCTGACGGCAGGCTTCTTCTCCAAGGACGAGATCCTCGTCTCCGCGCAGCTCTGGGCGGCGAACGGGATCTGGACCGGCAACCTCGTCTACTGGGCGGGCCTCGCCGGAGCGATGGTCACGACCTTCTACATGGCACGCGCGATCTTCCTCATCTTCTTCGGTGAGCACCGCGGTGCCCACCACGAGCCCGCGCACGCCATGCCCGTAATGGCCGGCGGCGCGTCGGACGAGAAGATGGACCACGAGGCCCACGACGACCACCACGCCGAGCCGCACGAGTCCGGCCCGCAGATCCTCCTTGCCCTGGTCGTGCTCGCCGCCCTGTCGTTCCCGGTCGGGTTCGCGGGAGGCTTCCTCTGGGACGAGGTCGGCGGCGACCCGCACCAGAACTTTGAGACGTGGACGGCAACCCACGCCCTCGAGGAGACGACCTACCCGTTCATCCACGTCGAGGACGACGGTCACGACGCGTCCGAGGACGACGGTCACGCTGCGGGCCTCGCGCCCGGCACCAACGCGGGTGGTCTGGTCGTCGCGGCAGCAGGCGGAGACGGCTCGAAGGTCAGCAACCACGTCCTGCACGGCGCTCCCGAGTTCCACGTGGATGTCTTCGTCCTCGCGCTGCTCGGCTTCCTCATCGCGCTCGGCGGTGCCTTCGCCATCTACGGCCGCGGCAAGCCCGACGAGGACCCCACCATGAACATGGGTCCGGTCTCGACGCTGTTGATCAACAAGTACTACCTCGACGACATCGGCTACGCAGCCGTCGTCGTCCCGGTCCGTGACAAGCTCGCCAAGGCGGCGAGCTGGTCCAGCAACGAGCTGATCGACGCCGGCATCGTGCGAGCTGCCGGGGGCGCGGTCCGCCGCCTCTCCGGGGTCACCTACACGGTCGACCAGAAAATCGTCGACGGCGGCATCAACGGGATGGCGTTCTCCGCCGCCTGGTGGTCGGACCGTCTCAAGCGCATCCAGTCCGGTGACGTGCAGCGGTACGCCGCTGCGCTCGTGGCCGGCACGGTCGTGCTCATCATCTCGTTCGCGCTGGTCGTCAGCTGACCCGCGCCCCAGTCCAACCAACCAAGACCTGTCGCCGTCACCGGCTCCGGCCACCGACGCCAACCACACGACCTCACCCCGCAGGGGGAGAGGTCAGGAGGAATCAACGATGATCTCGACCACTGCGGAGTGGCCGTTGGTCGTGGCGGTGTTCTTGCCCCTGCTGGGGGCCGGAGCGCTCGCGCTGTTCCCGTCTGACAAGGAGAAGGAGGCCGTCAAGGCCACCATCGGCATCACCGCCGTGTCCTTCGCCTTCGTCGCCTGGATCACCGCAAGCTTCGACTACGGCAACAGCGGCGATCTGCAGTTCCTCGTGCAGGCTGACTGGATCGACGCGATCAACGCGACGTTCAAGATGGGTCTTGACGGCATCTCGGTGCCGCTCTTCTTCCTGACCTACCTCCTGACGCTCCTGTGCGCGATCTATGCCCTCTTCCACATGCCGGAGCCCGGGAAGCCGAAGGCGTTCCTCGCGCTCATGCTGGTCCTGCAGACCGGCATGGCCGGGACGTTCGTCTCGCACGACCTGATCCTCTTCTTCATCTTCTGGGAGATCGTCCTCGTCCCGATGTTCTTCATGATCGGCATGTGGGGTGGCCCGCGCCGCGAGTACGCGTCGATCAAGTTCTTCCTCTACACGCTGTTCGGCTCCATGTTCATGCTGGTGGCCTTCCTCGCGATCTACTTCAAGGCCGGCGCCACGACCTGGGACATCCAGCAGCTCTCCGCGATGGGCTTCGAGTCCTCGACCTTCCAGACCTGGGCCTTCCTCGGCATCTTCCTCGGGTTCGCCATCAAGGTCCCGATGTGGCCGTTCCACACCTGGCTGCCGGACGCGCACACCGAGGCTCCGACGATCGGCTCCGTGCTGCTCGCCGGCGTCCTGCTGAAGATGGGCACCTACGGCTTCATCCGCATCGCGCTGCCGATCTTGCCGGAGGGTGCGACCAACTTCGCCCCGGTCATCGGCATCCTCGCGGTGATCGGCATCATCTACGGCTCGCTCTGCTGCCTCGCGCAGACTGACGTGAAGCGCCTCATCGCCTTCTCGTCCGTCGGCCACATGGGCTTCGTGATGCTCGGCATCGCGGCGATGAACGAGCGCGGCATCCAGGCGGCGCTCTACGGCAACATCGCCCACGGTGTCGTCACCGGCGCGCTGTTCTTCCTCGCCGGTTCACTCCACGAGCGCTACCACACGCGTGACATCGCCACGATCGGTGGCGGCATGCTGACGAAGATGCCGAAGTACGGCGTCGCGTTCGTCTACGTCTCCGTCGCCTCGCTGGGTCTGCCCGGCCTGGCTGGCTTCTGGGGAGAGTTCACGGCCATGTGGGCCGCGATCACCCCCGGTGGCTCGCTGGAGGCGAACTACGGCGGCCTCTACCTCGCCCTGGTCATCGGCGCCGCGCTCGGCACCGTCCTCACCGCGGCGTACTTCCTGTGGCTCATCCAGCGGATCATCCTCGGCAAGCCCTCCGCCAAGTGGGCGGACAAGGACCTCGACGACATCATGCCGCTCGAGTGGGCCGCCTGGACCCCGCTGTTCGTCATCATCCTCGTCATGGGCGTCCTGCCGGTCGTGGTCTTCGGACCGCAGAACGGCGCCGTCGCCCGCTTGTTCGACTACATCCCCGGCTGATCCGGCACCAACCTTCGTCGCGCCCCACGGGGCATGACCTGTGAGGACCGCTCGTGAGCATTGACTACGTGGCCATCGGCCCGGAGATCACGCTGACCATCACCGCTCTGCTGGTGCTGGCTGCGGACACCCTTCCGGAGATGCGCACGATCGCCCGCGGCGTCGTGCCGCTCCTGGCGATCGCGTCGGCAGCGTTGTTCGCCGCGTGGGGCTGGGGTGACGTCGGCATCGCGCTGGCTCCGGCGCTCCTCGCCGGTCTGGCCGGGCTGCTGCTGCTGGGCAAGGCCGCGATGCCCGGCCGGCAGGGACGCTTCTCGGCGCTCCTCGCCGGGATCGGCGCCGTCGTCGCGCTGATCTGGACCGCGACGCTCTTCAACGACGGCCGGGTCACCTTCGGGACCGGCAACGACGCGATGTTCCACGCAAGCAACTTCGCGGTCGTCTTCAAGCTCGTCTTCCTCGTCGCCCTGATCGCGGTCCTCCTGATCAGCTACCGCTTCTTCGCGGAGGGCCGCTACTTCCAGACCGAGTACTACTTCCTGCTGCTCGTGTCGTTCCTCGGGATGATGCTCATGCCGAGCGCCCGTGACCTCGTCATGCTGTTCGTCGCGCTCGAGACGGTCTCGATCCCCGCGTTCGTGATGTCCGGGATGCGCAAGCGTGACGTGTACTCGTCCGAGGCGTCGATCAAGTTCTTCCTCATCGGTGTGCTCTCCGTCGCGCTCATGCTGTTCGGCATGTCGATGATCTACGGCTTCACCGGCGAGACGAACCTCTACGCGATCGCGGAGAGCCCGGCGATGCAGCAGGGCAACAGCCTCCTGCTCGCCTCGGTCCTGCTCGTGATCGTGGGCTTCGGCTTCAAGATCTCCGCGGTCCCGTTCCACTTCTGGGCCCCGGACACCTACTCCGGCTCGCCGATGCCGGTCGCCGCGATGCTCGCCGTTGCCTCGAAGGCCGCCGGCTTCGCCGGCCTCATCAACGTCACCTTCATCGCGTTCGCGCCGGTCGCCGACGTGTGGGGCCCGGCCCTCGGCGTCCTCGCGATCATCACGATGTTCGTCGGCAACCTGATCGCGCTCCAGCAGCGCGACATCATCCGCCTGCTCGGCTACTCGTCCGTCGCCCAGGCCGGCTACATGCTCGTGCCGTTCGGCGTCGCGATGACGACCGCGCAGGACACGACGTTGGTCGGTGCGACCGGGTCGCTCAACGACACGTCCGCACAGTCGGTGCTCTTCTACCTCGCGACCTACGCGGTCATGAACATCGGGGCGTTCGCCGTCGCGATCGTCCTGCACCGCCGGACCGGACAGCGTCGCATCCAGGACTTCGCGGGCCTCGGTCCGCGCTCCCCGATGCTGGGCATGGCGATGGCCATCTTCCTGCTCTCGCTGGCGGGCATCCCGCCGATGGTCGGCTTCTGGTCGAAGTTCGCGGTCTTCACCGCGGCGGTCAACGTCGGCTCCGCGACCGGATCGATCTTCGCGTACGTCCTCGCTTCGTCGGTCGCCATCAACTCCGTCATCGCGATGTTCTACTACCTGCGCATCGTCAAGCTGATGTGGATCGACCCGGCCAAGGAGTCGGCGCCCCTCATCCGCCCGACCGCGTCGCTGCGCATCGCGGTCGTCGGGCTCGCGATCGCCACGCTCGTCTTCGGCATCCTGCCGTCGCTCATCAGCAACCTGACCTCGCAGTCACCGGTGGCGACCGCGGTCGCGTCGGACTGACCGGTCGGACTGGCTGTCGGGAACGCGGGGCACCCTCGGTGGCGTTGATGCAGTGCATCGAGCCACGGATGTGACCCCATGTTCAAGAGCGCCAAGACGTTCGTCCTCCTCGCCGCCTTCAGTGGCCTGCTGCTCCTGATCGGGCAGGTGCTCGGCCAGACGACGGGTCTGTACATCGCTCTGGGCATCGCGCTGGTCATGAACGTCGGCAGCTACTGGTTCAGCGACCGTCTGGCCATCAAGATGGCGCAGGCCTACGAGGTCCAGCCGGGCGAGTTCGCGGACTACGTCCAGATCGTGACCGATCTGTCCATGCGCACCGGCAAGCCGATGCCGCGCCTCTACATGAGCCCGTCGCCTCAGCTCAACGCGTTCGCCACGGGCCGCAACCCTGAGCACGCGGCCGTCTGCGTGAACCAAGGTCTCTACGATGCGCTCACGCACGAGGAGCTCGAGGGCGTCCTCGCGCACGAGCTGAGCCACGTCTACAACCGCGACATCCTGATCGGGACGATCGCCGCGGTGCTGGCCACGACCGTCACGTTCCTCGCGCGCTTCGCGCTGTACTTCGGCGGGGGCCGCGGCCGCGACCGGGGCGGCAACCCGATCGCGCAGATCGCGCTCGTCATCCTCGCGCCCGTCGCGGCCATGGTCATCCGGGCCGCGATCACCCGTTCGCGCGAGCAGGAGGCGGACGTCTCCGGCGCGCACATGACCGGCAACCCGCTCGGCCTCGCCCGCGCGCTGGCCAAGCTCGAAGCCGGCGGGAACGACCCGCGGCTGCTCCGGGCGGGAGGCTCGCGCGCGGAGACCAACGAGGCCATGTCGCACATGTTCATCGCGAGCCCCTTCGGTGGTCGGCTGCGCATGTCGAAGATGTTCTCGAGCCACCCGCCGATCCCGGACCGCATCGCTGCGCTCGAGGAGATGGCACGCGAGATGGGCCAGCTCGGACCCCAGGACTCGTGGGGCTGAAGCTCTTCGCGACGTCGGGACACGGCCTCCGGTGCTCGGTCGTGCCGGGAAGCGCTGCAATTCCGGGCGACACGCGCTGATGCGCACTAGGTTCGCGCCACGACACAACGGTGAACTGAACCGAGGAGCATCCGGGTGGCGAGCATCAGCGCAATTGAAGGCATCGGCAAGGCCAAGGCGGCGAAGCTCCAGAAGTCTGGGGTTCGCACGTGCGAGGCGTTGCTCGAGCAGGGCGCCACGAAGAAGGGCCGCAAGGCGCTCGCAGCAGCGACCGGCTTCGCGGACACGTCCATCCTGGAGTGGGTGAACCGCGCCGACCTCATGCGGGTCAAGGGCGTGAGCTCGCAGTACTCCGACCTCCTCGAGGCCGCCGGCGTCGACACCGTCAAGGAGCTTCGACGTCGCAACGTCAAGAACCTCGTCGTGGCGATGGAAGAGGCGAACTCCAAGGGCAAGAAGAGGCTGGTGCAGCGCACGCCCAGCGAGAAGGTCGTCCAGAAGTGGGTCGACCACGCCAAGGAGCTGCCAGCCGTCGTCAAGTACTGACGCTGGGCCACCGAGGCCAGACCAGCGGGTGACCGTGGATCTTCGACAACGCCCCGCCTGATGGCGGGGCGTTCTCGTGTTCCCGGAACGGGTCAGCCTCGCGGTTCTCGGCCGCGTAGCGCCGCGGCGCCGGCGATGGCGGTCACGACCGCAGCCGCGCCCAGACCCGC
>CBDTYW010000208.1:0-6854 GCA_965364735.1 uncultured Nitriliruptoria bacterium | reverse complement strand
GTCGAGGACCACGTCCTCGTCGGGATGGGCGCCACCGCGCTCAACGGCTCCGTGATCGGAGCGGGCTCCATGGTCGCTGCCGGCGCCGTCGTGCTCCAGGGCAAGCAGGTTCCGGCGAGCTCCCTCGCGCTCGGTGTCCCGGCGAAGGTCCGCGATCTGCCCGAGGGCATGAGCTCACCGTGGCCGAACGTCGACGGGTACCTGCACCTGTCGGAGCTCTACACCGAGGCGCTCGGCGACTGAGCAGCGACCGATCAGTCCGACGGCCACTCGCCCCGGCGCTCGAACGCGATCCGGCGAGCGGTCTGGCGGGCCTGGTCGATCGCCTGGTCGCGGGCGGTCTCGGCGTTCACCAGCGCGGTGAGGCGTCGATGCAGCGGCGTGCCGGCGACCCACGGGTCGCGCGGCTCGATCAGGCGTGACTCCGCGGAGTCGCCGTCCCCGTAGACGTGGAGGAAGGCACTGCGGAGGTCGTCGCTGTTGCGTTCGAGCCAGCTGATCAGGTTGTGCCGGTGCGACGGGGTCAGGTCGGTCAGCTGACGAGCGGCACCGCCGGATGACGCCCAGGTCTGGGTCTCGAGCAACGACGTCGGGTCGAGGTCGCGAGCTGAGCGGCCGCCGCGCTTGACGAGCCCGGCGAGCAGCTCCGCGACCCGTTGGTGCAGCGGGGAGAGGTCGTCGAGCGAGAGCTCCCCGGCGACGACCGCGTCGGAGGTGGCATCGTCGTCGGCGCGGAAGGCATGGGCGTAGGTCGAGCGGTGGATGTGCAGCTGGCGGGCGATGCGACGCAGCGTCGCGGAGTCGGCCTCGTCGAGGACCACCACCGCGCCGTTCGTCGTGGTGACGACGCGGTCCTGGTTGACGTCATCGGGGTCGAGCACGATCCGGGCCACACGTGCCTCCTCGGCGTGGTCGGCGGGAACGCCGCGAGTGGACCACGTCCGACCGGCGTCTGCCCCTGCCTCGAGGTGGCATGCTGTCGGTCAGGGGCGGCCCGATGCAGACGACACGTACGAGGGAGCGACGATGGACGGCGCCACCGACCCGCGTCGCCACGTCCTGTCCTGGTCATGTCTGCTCGCGGCGATCGTGTTCGCCGGAGCCGTGACCGTCCTCGCCGTCGGCCAGGTCAGCGACGAGCGGAAGTTCCCGTTCTTCACCGGTGATGTCGAGATGGCCGGCCCGCCGTCGCCGTCCGGGGTGCTGCGCGACGGGGTCGAGGTGTTCTGGACCCGTGACGTTCTCGAGGACGACGTGCTCGCCGTCGCCGATGCCCATCCTGTCACCACCTCCGTGATGTCTTCGGCGACGCTCGACCTGACCCGTGCCGTGGCCGCTGACGGCACGATCGTGACGGCCCTCGACGGGGGGCGTCTGATCCCCCTGGACGCCGTCGGGGTCGATCCGGAGCGTCATGCACGCTTCGCGACGGGGAACACCGCCCGTGCGTTCGCCGAGCTCGACGGCGTCGAGGCGATCCTCGGCGAGACGTCGGCGCTGCTCCGTCAGGTCGGGGTGGGTGCGACGCTCACCGTCAACGGGGTGACGGTGGAGGTCGTCGAGGTCCTGCCCGACGACGACGTGGGCGGCGCCGAGATCGTGCTCGCCCGCAGCACGCTCGAGCAGATCCGCGGCGGCCCGCGCGGGTTGCTGACGACGGACGCGATGGTCGCTGATCTCATCGAGGCGACGCTGGGGGAGACCCCGCACCGGCGGCAACGCGCCGAGGACCTTGCCTGGGTGCGCAACGGCAACCTGTCGGTTCCTCAAGCACATCTGAAGGTCGAGTACGGCGAGTTCTGGCTCATCCCGCGCCCCGACGGATCGTTCACGCCCGATCCGGCATGGAAGGACGAGAACATCGTCCTGACGATCCTGCCGATCGTCGGCGAGACCCGCTGCCACAAGCTCTTCATCCCCAAGGCGGTCGCGGCGCTCGAGGAGATCCAGCGTCAGGGCGTCTCCGTGTTCGTGAAGCCGGAGCAGTTCGCAGGCTGCTGGTCGCCCCGCCGGGTTCGAGGCTCGGGCAATGTGTCCCGGCACGCCTGGGGAGCTGCGATCGACATCAACTCCGCCGACAACCCGCTCGGTGTGCCGCCTCGCCAGGACGTCCGCGTCGTCGACGCGTTCGTCCGCCAGGGCCTCGAGTGGGGTGGGCTGTTCCTTCGCCCGGACGGGATGCACTTCGAGGAACAGACCAGCGTCCTGCGCTGACTCGTCCGTGTGCAGCCACCGGTCGCTGACCCCATCGGGCAGGCGACGCGATCTGGTCGGAGGCTACGGTTGCGTAGCCTCGCGGGCTCCCGCCCGCGGCATCCCCTCCCCTCCGTCACATCGGGTTGCCATGACGAGCGAGATCACGCCTGCGCCGCACGAGCACGCGAAGCCCTACGCGGCCTACCGCATGATGACCGGGGCGGCCGAGCTGCTCATGCGTGGACTGCGGATGAAGATCACGATGACCGGGACCGAGCACGTCCCCGATCGTCCGTCGATCATCGCCTTCCAACACTGCTCGCCCGTCGACGGCGTTGTACTGGGCGGCATCCTCGGCCGGCTCGGACACACGCCGACGGTGCTGCTCAAGCGCCAGGTGACCTCTGCGCCCGTCATCGGTCCGCTTCTCGTGAAGGCTGGGGCGATCCCGGTGGGCCGGTTCGACAAGTCCTCCACTCCTGACCCCGTCGTCGTCAGCGCGCAGCGGCTCCAGGAGGGGCGGACGCTCCTGCTCGCCCCGGAAGGTGGGCTGTCGCGGTCCTTCTCAGTGCTTCCGCTGCGGACCGGCGCGGCGCGGCTCGCCCATGCGCAGGACGTTCCCCTCGTGCCGTGCGTGACGGTCGGCATCCAGCGCCTCGGCGGGATCGGTGGTCAGAAGCTGAAGCCGAAGCTCGGCCTCCCGGTCTCCATCGCGTTCGGCCCTGCGGTCCCGACGACGGGCGATGCCCGCGCCGACACCGACCAGCTCCAGGCGGCGATGACGAAGCTGCTCGCCGCGGCGCAGGACGACTACCCCGACGACGGAACGGGCGAGTGGTGGTGGCCCGAGGCCCGCGGTGGCGCTGCGAGGAACCATGACGAGTACGTGGCCGAGCACAACGCCCGCTTCGTGACGCCCAAGGACGACGACGCCGCGTCAGCCTGAGCCACCGACGGAGCCAGCGGCCGGATGGTCTCGATCATCGGGCGGCACTGACTGGAGGTCGCTCATGACTGATCGCTCGACGCGCGTCGTCATCATCGGGACCGGGTTCGCCGGGCTCGGGATGGCGGCCCGGTTGCGAGGTGCGGGCTACTCCGAGATCACGATCCTGGAGAAGCAGCGCGATCTCGGCGGGGCCTGGCGCGACAACACCTATCCCGGCGCGGCGTGCGACGTGCCCTCGCATCTGTACTCGTTCTCGTTCTTCCCGAAGGACGACTGGACCAAGGCCTTCGCCCCGCAGCCCGAGATCGAGGCGTACGTCAAGGCGATGGCCGAGCACTTCGACCTCCGTCGTCACTGCGTCTTCGACACCGAGGTCGCGTCGTCGGTCTGGGACGGGTCGGCGCGCTCGTGGACGGTGACGTCGACGGACGGCCGGACGTGGGAGGCGGAGCTCCTCGTCGCCGCCACCGGGCAGCTCAGCCTGCCGTCGATCCCGGACGTGCCGGGGCGCCACACGTTCGGCGGGCCACAGTTCCACTCGGCGCGATGGGACGACACGGTGTCGCTCGGCGGCAAGCGCGTGACCGTCATCGGCACCGGCGCGAGCGCCATCCAGTTCGTGCCGCACGTGGCGCGCGAGGCGGCGCACACCCACGTGCTCCAGCGCTCCGCACCGTGGATCATCCCGAAGCCGGACCGTGAGATCCGCGGGCTGGAACGCCTCGCGATGAAGGTCACACCGCTGCGCCTGCTGCACCGTGGGTGGCTCTACGCCAAGCACGACCTGCGCTGGCCGTTCTTCCGCCGGCAGGACCATCCGGCGCTGCGGATCTACGCGCGGGTTGCCGAACGTCACCTCGCCTCGGCCGTCACCGATCCGGATCTGGTCAGGGCGTTGACGCCGACCGACGCCATGGGCTGCAAGCGCATCCTGATCTCCAACGACTGGTACCCCGCGATCGCTCGCGACGACGTCACGCTGGTCGAGGGCGGGGCGGTCGCGATCGAGCCGGACGCAGTCGTGGTCTCCGACGGCCGTCGCATCGACACGGACGTCATCATCTGGGGGACCGGGTTCCGCTCGACGGACTTCCTGGTGCCGATGAAGGTGACGGGGCGCGACGGGCGGGCGCTCGACGAGGTCTGGCGCGACGGGGCTTCAGCCCACCTCGGGATCTCCGTGCACGGCTTCCCGAACCTCGCGATCCTCTACGGCCCGAACACCAACCTCGGCCACAACTCGATCCTGCAGATGCTCGAGGCCCAGTTCCACCACGTGCTGTCCATGCTCGACGCCGTGTCATCGGGAGCGCACGGGCAGGGCGTGGCCGAGGTCCGGGAGTCGGCGCAGCGTCGCTTCGACGCCAAGGTGCAGCGCCAGCTCGCCCGGTCGGTCTACAACGCCGGCTGCACGTCGTGGTACCGCGACGACGCGGGGCGGATCTCGAACAACTGGTCCGGTACCGCGACGCGGTATCACTGGCTGTGTCGACGGCCGCTCGGCAACGCCTACGACGTCACCGGGGCGAGCTCGTCGTGAAGACCCCGTCCCGCTCGGCAATGACGACAACGCGGGGGCGTGAGCCGGATTCGGCGACGACGCGCGGGGCGTGGCCTGTGGACGGCTCCGCGGGCATGTCGGTGGGGTGCGCTTCACTCGGGTCATCGCCCCAGGAGTGCACGTGACCGTTGCCAGTGACCTTGACCTCGACGCCGCCCTCGTCCGGCTGACGGGGCGGGCCGACGCCGTGCTCCGTGACGACCAGCGCACCGCGATCAGCGCGCTCGTCGACGAGCGTGAGCGGGTGCTGCTCGTGCAGCGGACCGGCTGGGGGAAGTCGGCGGTGTACTTCCTGGCGGCGCTCGCCCGTCGGGCGAGCGGCGCGGGGCCGACGATCCTCGTCTCGCCGCTCCTCGCGCTGATGCGTGACCAGCTGCGCGCCGCCTCGCAGGCCGGGCTGCGCGCGGAGCGGATCGACTCGACCAACCGGGACGACTGGGATGCCATCCACGCAGCCCTCGACGCGGGCGAGGTCGACCTGCTGGCGGTTGGTCCTGAGCGTCTGGCCAACCCGGACTTCGCCGCTCGGTTCCTCGACAAGCATCTCGGATCGGTCGGTCTGGTCGTCCTCGACGAGGCGCACTCGGTGAGCGCCTGGGGCCACGACTTCCGCCCCGACTACCGACGGATCGGCGGCCTGCTCGAGCGGCTGACACCGGGGACCCCCGTGCTCGCGTGCACCGCGACCGCCACGGACGTCGTCGTCGACGACCTCGTGGGTCTCCTTGGCCTGCGCGCTGACCGCGTCCTCCGGGGGCCGCTGGACCGCGCGTCCCTGTCCGTACGCGTCGAGCGTCACGAAGGGTCGGTGCAGCGGCTCGCCTGGCTCGTGCAGTGGGCGGCTGACCAGCCCGGTGACACCCTCGTCTATGCGCTCACGGTCGCCGACGTCGAGCTCGTCGCCGGCGCGATGCGGGCAGCCGGGGTGGACGCGGCGAGCTATCACGGACAGCTCGACGCGGACGATCGCGAACGGCTCGAGCACGAGTTCCGCGACGGGCCGCGACGCGTGCTGGTCGCGACGAGCGCGCTCGGCATGGGCTACGACAAGCCCGACATCGCCGCGGTCGCGCACTACGGGGCTCCCCCGACGCTGCTCGACCTCTACCAGTCGATCGGCCGTGCCGGGCGCGCGGTCGACCACGCGGAGGCAGTCGTGCTGCCCACCCCGACCCAGGACCGGATCTGGGCGCACTTCGACTCGCTTTCGCTGCCGAGCCAGGACCAGGTCGACACGATCCTCGGAGCGTTGTCGACCGAGGAGCCGACGTCGACGCCGCGGTTGGAGCCGGCGATCGCGATGTCGCGCTCGCGGCTGGAAACCGCGCTCAAGGTCCTCGCGGTCGACGGGGCCGTCGAGCGCGTTCGTGGCGGTTGGCTCGCGACGGGGCGCGGCTGGACCGCCGACGAAGCTGCCGTGAAGGCGCTCGCGAAGATCCGCCGCAGCGAGCATGCTCAGGTACGACGCTGGCTGTCCGATGACATCGACTGCCGGATGCACGACCTGCTGACCGCGCTCGACGACGTCGATGCCGACGCGCGCTGTGGACGTTGCGATCGCTGCGGCGGAGCGTTCCCGGCGACGGTCGTCGGCGACGCAGCCCGCGCCGCCGCGGAAGCTGCCATGGACCGTCAGCGCGTCATCGTGCCGTCCAGGAAGCGCTGGCCGTCCGGGCTCGCGGACCAGGCAGGACCGGCAGGTTCCATCGCCGGGGAGCGGGTCCGGTCAAAGATCGACGGACCGGGGGTGGGGCGGGCGCTCGCCCGCGACGGTGACGGACACCGAGAGCTCGACGTCGACGCTGCTGCCGCCGGCGATGACGAGGCGTTCGCGCGGCTGATCGCTCACGCGATCACCGTGCTCAAGGACTGGGACTGGGACGTCCGGCCCTCATCGGTCACCGCGCTGGTGACGCCCGACGACCACGGAGCGCTCGCACAGCGCATTGCGACGAAGCTGGCCGAGGTCGGACGCATGCAGCGGCTCGACGATCTCGCCTCGACACGCACGATCGCCGACATCGACCGCGACGGCAACAGCGTCCGCGTCGCGGCAACGGCGCTGCGGTCCATCGCCGATCTCGACGTCGACCCGTCCAGCGGCGTCGTGCTCCTGGTCGCCCCGCCGGTCGGCACCGGCTGGGCGAC
>CBDTYW010000207.1:0-6892 GCA_965364735.1 uncultured Nitriliruptoria bacterium | reverse complement strand
TCCGGCACGTCGACGAACATGAACGTCAACGAGGTCGTCGCGAACCGCGCCAAGCAGCTGCTCGGCGAGGACCTGAGCTCCGCACGGATTCACCCGAACGACCACGTCAACGCATCGCAGTCCTCCAACGACACGTTCCCCTCCTCGTGCCACATCGCGGTCGCATCGCTCGCCGCGCACGAGCTCGTCCCGGCGCTGGAGAAGCTCGCGGGCGAGCTGACGGCCAAGGCGGACCTGTGGAAGGACGTCGTGAAGTCCGGCCGCACCCACCTGATGGACGCCACGCCCGTGACGCTCGGCCAGGAGTTCGCCGGCTACGCCCGCCAGATCACGCTCGGCATCAAGCGGGTCCGCACGGCGCTCGACTCCGTCTACGAGCTCGCGCTGGGCGGCACCGCGGTCGGCAACGGGCTGAACTGCCCTCCAGGGTTCGCGGCACGCACGATCGGCCTCATCGCCGAGCGCACTGGTCTGCCCTTCCGTGAGGCCGAGGACCACTTCGAGGCGCAGGGCTCGCGTGACGCCCTGGTCGAGCTGAGCGGGGCGCTCAAGGTCGTCGCGGTCTCGCTCATCAAGATCGCGAACGACGTCCGCTGGCTCTCGTCCGGTCCCCGTACCGGCCTCGCCGAGATCGCGCTCCCGGCGATCCAGCCCGGCTCCTCGATCATGCCCGGCAAGGTCAACCCCGTGATCCCCGAGGCGGTCCGTCAGGTCGCCGCGCAGGTGATCGGCAACGACGCCGCGGTGACGGTCGGCGGCCTGAGCGGAGAGCTCGAGCTCAACGTCATGATCCCGATGATGGCGACCAACGTCGTCGAGTCGATCCAGCTGCTGGCGAACGTGTCGACGATCTTCGTCGACAAGTGCCTCGCCGACACGGTCGCCACGGACGCCGGCCCCAGGTTCGTGGAGCAGAGCCTCATGTCGGTCACTGCTCTGGTTCCGGAGATCGGCTACGAGCGCTCCGCGAAGCTCGCCAAGGTCGCCCACGCCGAGGGCAAGACCCTCCGTGAGGTCGCGGTCGCCGACGGCGTCGACGAGGCCATCCTCGACCGCGTCCTCGACTACGCCGCCATGGCCAAGGGCGGCATCCTCTGAGGTCACCTGCCCGACGAACGCCCCGTCTCACGGCGGGGGTTCGTGACGGGCCTCGGCTTGCCATTTGGTCCCGCGAGGCCCGAAACTCGAGGAAGCGGGCCGCCACGTCGCCCGCGCAACGACCTCCACGAGGGACTCCCATGGAACTGCCCGGCCCGCTCAAGCGCATCAACCTCGACGCCATCCCGAACCCGTTCGGTGGCGGCAAGGATCTGACCGGCGTGGTCGTCGCCATCACCGGCGGCGCCCGCGGGATCGGCAAGGCCACCGCCGCGGCGCTGATCGCCGAGGGTGCGAAGGTCGCCATCGGAGACCTCGACCTCGACCTCGCGCGTGAGACCGCCGAGGAGCTGGGTGACAGCTGCGCCGCGTTCAAGCTCGACGTCACGAAGCGCGACGTGTTCCGCGAGTTCCTCGACGACGCGCAGGACGCGTTCGGGCCGCTCGACATCCTCATCAACAACGCCGGCATCATGCTCGTCGGCGACTTCATGAAGGAAGACGACGCCTCCGCCGACCTGATGTTCGACATCAACGTCAAGGGCGTCCTGCTCGGATGCAAGCTCGCGCTGCCTGGCATGGTCGAGCGCAACGGCGGCCAGATCGTCAACATCGCCTCCCTCGCCGGCAAGGTCGGCCTGCCGAACCTCGTCTCCTACTGCGGCACGAAGCACGCGGTCGTCGGCATGTCCGACGCGCTGCGCGCGGAGCTCCGCGGCACGGGCGTGATGATCTCCACCGTCATGCCGAACGCGGTCAAGACCGAGCTCGCTGCAGGTCTGGGCGACTCGATCATCCCGAAGGCCACGGCCGAAGAGGTCGCGGATGCGGTCGTCTGGGTCATCAAGCACGAGAAGGCCGAGGCCACGGTCCCGCGGTGGTCGAAGAACCTCACCCAGCCCGTCGCCGGCCTGCCCGTCGATGCGCGTGAGGGCCTGACCCGGACGCTGGGCGGCCACAAGGCGCTGATCTCAACGGACGCCAAGGCCCGTGAGAGCTACGAGCGTCGCGCCCGCGCGTCCAAGAGCTGACCACGTTCCTGGACTGCAGGGTCAGAACTCCAGCGCGGCCGTGATGGCGAGGCGCAGCTCGTCGACGTGATGTGCGTCGAGCGCCTCGCCGGCCGCGTTGCGGACGTAGAACACGTCGACGACCTCGTGACCGAGCGTCTGGATCTTCGCGAGCACGATGTTCAGCTCGAGCTCCGCGAGGGCGGTGACGATCTCGAACAGGACGCCGAGCCGGTCCATCGTGTGGACCTCGACGACCGTCGCGGCGCCGTCCTCGCTCGTCTCGACGTCGATGCGGGTGGCGACGTCGGGCAGCTTCTCGATGCGGCGCGCCTCGCCGCGTGCCTTGCGGCTGACGCGTGCGCGCAGCGCGAGACGGCCAGCCACCGCCTCATCGATGTCTCCCTCGATCGCGGCCCACCACGATCCTCGGATCTCCTGCGGGCGCTCCACCACGAAGAGGTCCACCGCCACGTCGTCGTCGCGAGTGAAGGCGTGCGCCTCGACGACCGAGCCGCCGTGCAGGGCGAGGACGCCGGCGACCTTCGCGAACAGCCCGGGGCTGTCCATCGCCACGACGTCCAGCCGGTCGAACTCGACCACCCCGTCCTCACCCTCGTCGCCGGGTGTGACGCGGGTGCGGACCTCACCGACCTCGAAACCGCCTTCGGCGATGCCCGCGTGACGGACGAGCGCCCGCGGGTCGACGGTCGCGGCGTATCGCGGCGACAGGCGACGGAGGTGAGCGCGGACGACGTCCGCGTCCACGCCCATCGACGGCGCGAGCCGCTGCGCCTCCTCGGCGGTGCGCACGGCCCCGTCATCGAGCTCGTCGACATCTCGGCGTTCCATCACGGCACGAACCTTGTTCACGAGGGAGTGGATGAGGGATGCCTTCCACGATGACCAGGCAGACGGCCCGGTCGCGCGACCGTCGGCGGCGGACAGCAGGTGAAGGCATGACAGCAGCTCGGCGTCGGGGACGGCCTCGGCGACGGCCTGCGCGGTCTCGATCGCGGCAAGGTCGCGCTTCGTGGCCACGTCGGGCAGGAGCAGGTGCAGCTCGACCATGCTCCCGATGCGATCCAGCGTCGAGCGGGACACCCCGAGCCGCTCCGCGAGCGCTCGCGCGACCGGGATGCCGGTGATCGAGTGCGGCTCGCCGTGGGCCTTGCCGACGTCGTGGAGCAGCGCGCCGAGCAGCATCGCGTCGCGGTCGTGGACGCGCTCCAGCGCCGAGGAGGCCCACTCCTCGGTCCGGACCAGATCGCCGAGCTCCGCGGCCGCGTGCCAGGCGTGTCGGTCCAGGCTGTAGAGGTGGAACGGGTTGCGCTGCGCGCGGCCACGCAGCGGCTCCCACTCAGGCAGGAGTGACGTGAGCAGGCCGGTGTCGTCGAGCTCTGCGAGCGCATCGAGCATCGCGGATCCACGCCACAGCGCCGCGAGGAACCGACGGCGTCCGGACGCCGTCCACGGCCAGGGCTCGCCGTCGCGGGCGACGACCGCACGTCGGACCCGCATGGCTGTTCGTCGGTCCAGGACGGCGTCGAGCTCGACGAGGACGGCGAACAACCTCATCGGCAAGTCGGGGTCGAACAGGACCCCGTCCACGTCGACCGCCCCGATCTCCACATCGTCCGGGATGTGCACCACGCCGTCGACGAACTCGAAGCCGTCGACGACCATCTGCGGAGTGCGGGTGCGACGTCGTCCCTCGGTGGCGTCGGCGCGCAGGAGCACCCAGGCGCGTCGATGGATGTGGTCGATCGTGCGCGCGGCGAGGTAGTGGTCCGTCAGCAGCCGATGCGCGGCGGTGTCCCGATCGTCGGCGCCGTCGCGGTGCCCCAGACGCTCTGCGACACGCTGCTGGACCTGCAGCTGCAGCACGTCGTCGGCAGGTGCACCCGGGCGATCCACGCCCGCCCCGACCTCGAGGTGCAGGGCGACGCGGGTGGCCAGGAGCTGCTCGTAGGCACGCGCGAGCCGGGACCGGTCCGGCGCACCGAGGTAGCGCGCCGACACCAGAGCGTCCAGCGTCGGCTCGCCGAGCAGCGCCGACGCCGCCCAGCGCAGGGACTGGACGTCGCGGAGGCTGCCGGCCCCGGACTTGAGGCCGGGCTCGAGCGCCTCGGCGCTCGACCCCGCCCGGCGCCGGACCCGATCAGCGTCAGCCAGTCGGAGGAAGAAGCCCTCGGGGTCGCCGCGCAGGTCCGCGATCACGTCCGCGCGCACACGTCGGAGCAGCGCCACATCACCACACAGGGGCCGGGCGTCCAGCATCGCCGTCGCGGACAGGAGGTCTTCTCGGGCGTGCTCGCGGGCCTCCCCCGCGTCACGCACGGCGTAGCCCACCTGAAGACCGACGTCCCAGAGGGGGTAGACGATCGTCTTGACGAGCTCGCCCAGGCGATCGTCGTCGAGCCCCGAGTGCAGGATCAGCAGGTCGACGTCTGAGCCCGGGACGAGCTCGCGACGTCCGTACCCACCGACGGCCGCAACCGTGACGCCGATCTCCCCGACCACGGGTGCGGAGAGATCGACGAGCGCTCGGTCAACGGCAGCGGTGAGCGCCCGACACCATGCGGAGCCGGGCGTCGGTCCTGCGGCGAACAGCGCAGAACGCTGTGTCCGCAGGGCTTCGATCGGTGGAGCCGACATGCGTCCCCGCCCTGGGTCTGACGATCAGAACGTGGGCCGGTCAGAGCGCCGCGTTGTCCTCTTCACCGGTACGAATCCGCACGATGCGGGAGATCTCGGTGACCCAGACCTTGCCGTCGCCGACCTCGCCGGTGTGCGCGTGCTTCACGATGTGATCCAGCACGTCGTCGACCTGACCGTCGCCGACCAGGACCTCGAGGCGCGCCTTCGGCACGAACTCAACCTGGTATTCGGCGCCGCGGTAGACCTCGGTGTGTCCGCGCTGGCGGCCGTAGCCGCGAACCTCGGAGAGCGTGAGTCCCTGGATGCCGAGCGCCTGGAGGGCGTCCTTGATCTGCTCGACCTTGTGGGGCTTCACGATGGCGGTCACGAGCTTCATGTTCCGGTTCCTGTCGTCGACTCCGTCGCCGCACATGGCGTTGGAGTGGGATGGATGTCGGAGGTGAACGCTGCGCTGACCAGAGCGCGTTCGACAGAGTCTACTCGCTCGCGGGCGTCAGACGCCATCCGACGACGACAGCATGGCGATGGAGGCCGTGAAGCCGTGCGCGTACGACCGCCGACCGACCGGTCCGATCTCACCGTTGCAGAAGGCTCCGATCGTCGGGACCTCGAGCGCAGCTTCGACGAGGGAGACATCGTGGTGGGCTTGCCCGAAGAGGCTCGCGCCGCGGCCGTTGCAGGTGAAGACCAAGGCCGCTTCGAGGTCGTCGGCCGTGGCCTGGACCCGCTCCAGCTGGCGGCTGAGGTCGGCCCGCGCGGTGCCCGCGTCACGGACCTGGAACTGGATGACCTGCCCCGCCTCCAGCCGGTCACCGACGACCAACGACCCGTCGTCCGGGTCGCTCCTCACGATGCCGCGGATGAGGAAGTCCCCCACGGCGAAGTCGTCGCGCGATGACGCCTGGACGATGCCCAGCTGCACGCCGGAGGACAGGGCAGCCCGCGTCGACTCGTCGCCGTCACGGAACAGGTGCGCGAGGACGAACGCTGCAGGGCGCCCTGCGAGCTCGTACAGGACGTTGCCCTCGGCGCGGGTGACCGTGAGCGGTTCACCGACCGGGCGGCACCCATGGCTGAGCACCGCGCCCGGCCCTCCCGCCCGACGAGCCGCGCCGGGCAACCGGAGACCGACCGCCCCGTGGTCGACGACGCCCATGGTCGTCATGAGCCGCGTCCTTCCGGGCGCGGGGCTGATGAGGCCACCGGCGACCGCATGCTCGGGTACGGAGCCACCGGCGTCGAGGACAGGGTTGATCGGGAACCCGTACGGATCGGCGAGGACGAGGAACAGGTCGTCCGGGTCAGCGAGCGGCCAGCCCGCGACCACCGGCACGTCGTCGGCACCTCGGTCGACCTGCGCGTGGAAGGACTCGACGTCGCGCCCGAAGCGCATCGCCAGCGCCACGAGCGCCGGTCCCTGCTCGTGTTCCTCACCGACGCCGAGGACGCCCGAGGCGACGCCTCCGAGGACCGTGGCCGTCGGGTGGGCGGTCAGAGCCACGTCGAGGGCTTCCTCGAGACCGTCCGCGTGCTCCCCCGTGGCGAGCACGACGACGACGTCTGCTCCGACGACGTCCGCCGAGGCGATCGCGTCCGCTGCGGCGGCACGCGTCTCCGCGAGATGGGAACGACCGGCTGCGGCGGGCATCGACGTGTCCAGAGGAAGGAGGCGGCGGACGACGAGGAACCTAGCGGCGGACGTGTGTCGGGCTCCGCGCGCCGTGAGGCCGGGACCGAGCGTCCATCGCGCGCAGGGTGTGCCGACACCATCCGCGGGCACGATCCGCCACGGACCCCCGTTGTGTTCAGTAGCCGGACCACCTCAGGTGGTCCGTCACCGGAAGTCGTCGTGGTGAGACCGCGGCTTCCTGCCGTGGCGCTCGTACCCCGAGCGCACCGGCTTCGTCGCCCCGCTCGTCGCCCCCGAGCGGGGCGGCGTCTTGCCACGTCAGAGCTGCACGTCCTGGTGCTCCACGGCGAGGCCGGTCAACGGGCGTGGGACGGTGAAGCGGACGATCAGGCCACCATCAGGCGACTGCTCAGCCCAGATCCGCCCACCGAAGTCCGTGACATGTCGGCGGCAGGCGTCGAGCCCGAGCCCCTCGCCGAGCGCCCCCGAGTCC
>CBDTYW010000206.1:0-6916 GCA_965364735.1 uncultured Nitriliruptoria bacterium | reverse complement strand
CGACCTCCCGGACCTCGTGGCCCGCCTGGCCGCGATCGACGGCATCCGCGACCTCGCCGCGACGACCAACGCGACGCTCCTCACCGCCATGGCCAGGCCGCTGAAGGACGCAGGGCTGCATCGGCTGACGGTGTCGCTCGACGCGCTCGACGACACCATCTTCCGCGCCATGAGCGACGTCGCGCTGCCCGTGACCTCGGTCCTCGACGGGATCGCCGCCGCGCAGGAGGCAGGGTTCACGTCGATCAAGATCAACGCGGTCGTGCAGCGGGGCGTCAACGAGGACCAGCTCGTCCCCCTTGCCGAGTACGGCCGCGAGCACGGCATCACCGTCCGCTTCATCGAGTTCATGGACGTCGGGGCATCCAACGGGTGGCAGCTCGAGCAGGTGGTCAGCGCACGTGACATCGTCAGCATGATCCACGCCGTCCACCCGCTGGAGCCGGTGACCGGCAGCAACCCCAGCGACGTCGCACGACGCCACCGCTTCCTTGACGGCCGCGGCGAGATCGGTGTGATCGCGTCCGTCACGGATCCGTTCTGCGGCGACTGCACGCGGCTCCGGCTCTCCGCGGTCGGCGAGCTCTTCACCTGCTTGTTCGCCACCGTCGGAACCGACCTCCGGGCGACGATCCGCGGCGGCGCCGACGACGATGAGCTGCGCTCTGCCCTCGGCGGCGTGTGGGCACGACGGACGGACCGGTACTCGGAGCTGCGCTCGGCCGACACCCCTCGGCCGGACGGCGACCGCGTCGAGATGTCCTACATCGGCGGCTAGGCCGGATCAGGCCCAGCCCTCGATCGGGAGCTCCGCGCCCGGGATCAGGACCGCGGGAACGATGGCTCCGGCGCGCGCAGGTGCGTGGATCTCGACGAGCGCAGTGGCCCCGACGATCGTGCCGAGGCGATGGCTCCGCTGTCCCTCGGCGATGTGGGCCACGAGCAGACCGTCGCTGGCCGCGGACACCGTGGCGAAGCGGATGGTCGCACGACCGACCGGGGCGTCGTCGATGTCGGTGGCGAGCCGCACCGCGAGCCGCGGCCGGAGCGGCTGTCGTTCTCCGGCCAGCCGCCGCAGGGCCGGGAGTCCGACGAGCACGGCGACGACCAGCGCCGCCACGGGGTTGCCGGGAAGCCCGAGCACCGGAGTGCCGCGGAGCGAGCCGATCACCATCGGCTTGCCGGGTCTGAGGTTCGTCCGCACCGCGGTGGCCTCGCCGTCAGCCAGCCCGTCGAGGACGCTGGCCATCAGGTCGCGGTCGCCGACGCTGGCCCCGCCCGTGGTGAGGATGAGATCCGCGTCGCGGGCAGCGACGCGAAGCCGGGCCGCGAGGTCCTCGCGTTCGTCCGCCGCGACGGTCATCGGGAGGGGGATCGCGCCCGCGCCACGAACGAGGTGGGTGAGCATCGTCTGGTTGCTGTTGCGGACCTGACCGTGCCGCAGATCGCCGGGACCCGCTTCGACGACCTCGTCGCCGGTCGCGAGGATCGCCACCCGCGGACGTCGACGGACGGAGACCCGGCGCAGCCCGAGCGCAGCCGCGACGCTGGCAGCGCCGAGCGTGAACGCATCCCCGGCCGATGCAACGACCGTGCCGATCGCGAGATCGTCGCCGGTCGGGCGCACGTGTCGTCCGCGGGCAACCCCTTCGTCGATGACGAGCCCGTCGTCGTCCAGACGGTGGGCGCGTTCCTGCGCGACGACCGCATCGGCCCCGCGCGGCATCGGCGCGCCGGTGAGGATCCGGACGGCCTCTCCCGCGCCGACCTCGACGCGCGAGGATCCGCCGGCAGCGACGCTCCCCACGATGCGCAACCTTGCGCCCGCCACGGCGTCCTCAGCGCGAACGGCCCAGCCGTCCATGGCGGAGTTGTCGAAGCCCGGGACCGGTTCGTCGGCGACGATGTCCTCGGCGAGCACCAGACCGAAGGCGTCCTCGCAGTGCACGGACACCGAGGCGTTCGGCGTGCACCGGCTCAGGAGCAGGTCACGCGCTTCGGGGTACGGGATCTTGGCCATGTCGCGACGGTAGCGTCGCGACATCCACGAGCCGGCGTCCGCCGGTGAGCACAGCGCAGGAGCCCTGAGATGGCGACGAGCTCGACCCCGACGGCAGCCTCCTGGCTCGAGGCCTACGCGTCCGAGCTGGAGCTGGCGGTTCCGACCGAGCAGGAGATCACCGACCTCCTGGACATGGCCGGGGTCGCGGCGCACGCGTCGGAGCGAATCGCGGCACCGATCAGCTGCTGGCTCGCAGCGCGAGCTGGCGTGACACCGCTCGAAGCGCTCGAGGCAGCGCGACGTGTGGCCGGGCAGCTCGAGCGTCCTTGAGCTGGGTCAGACGCTCTGCAGCAACGCTGCGGCTGGCCCGAGGATCGGGCTCCTGTCGGCTTCGAGCCGGGTGGCGAAGTCCGCAGCATCGGCTTGGTCGCGGAGGACCACGGTGATGCGGTGGAGGTCGATGAGAAGTGCGTTCCAACCGTTGTGCTGGTCGTCGCGCGGGGTGGTGATGGGGTTCACGGGTGTTTCCCTGTCTGGGGCCCGTCCTGGCTGCTGTGGTGATGATCGGCAGGACCGGTGCGGAGGTTGAGGGACGCGTGGCCTTCTTGCGGTGGTCATGACGCGCTGACGTGGTCGGCGACCGCGGCGTGGACGCGGACGGAGCTGAGCGCGCCGGAGTGGCCGGCGGCGTGCACGACCCGGCGGGCGAGCCGTTCAGAGGGATCACGCACGCCGGTGGAGGTGGTGAACGGCGTGCCGAGGTCTGCGGTGACGCCGAGGACCAGCCAGCGCGGCCCGTCCGCCTCGGCCAGGTGTTCCGTCAGCTCGGTACGCAGCCGCGCGAGCGGCTCGGAACGCCAGCGCAGACTTGCCGCAAGCCGCCCGGGCGCGGTGAAGCCGAGCCAGGTCCCGCGCCACGGGCTGTTGATCGTGGTGACCGTCGCGACCTGTCGGTGCAGGTGGCGCAGCGCTGCGCTCGCGACGATGAGCCCGCCAAGGGAGTGCCCGACGAGGTGCAGCTCGTCGTCGCGTCCGGACATCGTCGCGGTGAGCCTGCGCGACAGGTCGTCGATCGACCCGGTGGGCTCGTATGCCCAGACGTGCGGCGTGACGCCGCGCTCGGCGAGCGCCTGGGCGACGCCGCGCATCCGGTCCGGGGCCGTGCCCCAGCCGGGCACCAGCACGGCGTGCCCCTGCATGTGCCTGCTCCTCAGCCCGCGGCGTCGATCATGGCGCGATACCCGGATCGGAACGTGGGATGGGCAGGCTGCCATCCGGCTGCACGGAGACGACCGTTGCCCACGCGCTTGCCCTGACCGCGCGATGGTGATTCGGGAACAAGACCGTCAGGGATGGGTGCGCCGATCTGCTCCGCGAGCCACCTGCGCAGCTCAGCGCGGAGAACGGGCTCGTCGTCCGAGGCGTGCAGCACACCGGTCAGACCGAGGCGGATGGTCAGCACGATGGCCGCGGCGAGGTCATCGGCGTGCACGCGGTTCGTCCACGCGTCGCCTGGTCCGGCGAGCTCCGCGCCGTCGCGAGCCCGTGTGAGCAGGCGCTCGCGCCCCGGGCCGTAGATCCCGCTGGCCCGCAACACGGCGACAGGCATCGGCGCGTCCAGCGCGACCTGCTCGGCGCGGAGCAGCTCCTCGGCGGTTGGGCGTTGCGGCGAGGGCGGCGTGGTCTCGTCGACCCACCCTCCGTCGGCGTCCCCCAGCACCCCGGTCGACGAGACGAGGACGAGGTGGGGGCGCTGTCCGGAGGCGACCAGCGCATCGATGAGGTTGCGCGTCCCGTCGACGTAGGTCTGCCGGTAGGCCTCGACGGTTCGGCTGTCCGCCGTCGTCGAGACGACCACCGCGGCGAGGTCTGCCGGCAGGTCCTGCAGCGTCTCAGGACGCGTGAGGTCGGCGGTGAACGGGACCACGGTCCCGGGCAGCCCATCGACGTGTCGACGCAGACCGATCGCGACGTCACCGTCGGCGGTGACGATGTCGGCGACGCGGAGCCCGATGTCGCCGCAGCCGGCCAGCAGAACGAGGAGCGGTGGGCGTGCCGTCATCGGTTCGCAACCTCGGTCGCGAGACGCTCGACCGCGCTCCGGATGACCCCCAGCGTGCGGCGGTAGCCGTCCAGGTCGCCCGAGTACGGGTCGGCGACGTCTCGGTGGGCCGGATCGTCGCGCAGCAACCGCAGCTCCACGGTCGAACCCTCGGGCCGAAGGTCGTGGAGCCGGTCCAGGTTGATCCGGTCGACGGCCACGAGCAGGTCGAACTCGGAGAAGTCCTCGACCGTCAGCGCGCGGGTCGTGCCCGTGATCGCGATCCCCACCTCGGAGGCTGCCGCGACCATGCGCGGGTCTGGTGGTGCTCCCTCGCAACGGACGAAGGTCCCCGCCGATGCGATGCGCGGCGGGGCGTCCCAGCCCAAGGTGAGCGCTCGCAGCGCGGCCTCGGCGGCAGGGGATCGGCACGTGTTGCCGAGGCAGACCATGAGGATGTTCATGCCCGAATCGTACGGAGTCGTTCAGCCGGGTGCCCCCGCGTCCGACGAGGACCAGGGGGCGACGCAGAACATTGGAGAGCCTCGATGACCGCGACGATCGTGGCGCCCGACGTGGCGGGCATCTCCCAGCAGTTCTCGCACATGTACCGCGCACGCGTGACGGTGGTGGGGACCGAGGAGCGCGCCGTCCCGGCGCGGTCTGCGGTCTTCGTCTTCCACGACGGCTCGCCCGCGTTCCTCTGCCACGGGGATCTGGGGGTCATGGCGTGCCTCAGCGCGCCGCTGATGACCGAGCCGACGACCAACGGCATGCGCCCGCCCGAGGGGATCATCACCTCGCACATGGTCGGGGCGTTCTCCCACGTCCTCAGCATCTCGGCCGCGGAGTTCCGGCTCGCGGGATCCATCGGGGTCCGGCTCCTCAGCCTCTACGCCCCAGACAGGCTCCCCGACCCCGCCCTGGCGCTGCTCGATGCGCCGGCGTGGTCAGCGGAGGTGACGGTCCCGGGTTCCGGTTCCGGACGGTTGACCTTCCAGCACCACTGACCGGCGCGGTCAGCGGACGCTGACGCTCCGCCGGATCTGGCTGCGCGCGGGGCTATCGTCGGCTCCTCCCGAGCTGCGAGACCTGCTGTGACTGACACCACCGCGACCGTTGAGGACGTCGAGACCCGGGTCATGGAGGCGCTGACGCGTCTCCTCGACGAGCACCCGCCGGCAGCGACGGAGCATCAGGAGTTCTGGGGTGCCCAGTTCGACGCCGGACTCGCATGGGTCGATTTCCCGGTCGGGCGCGGCGGACTCGGAGCGACGCCGGAGTTCCAGGGCATCGTGAACCAGGCGATCCGCGACGCTGGTGGGTCGATCGCGAACCGTCGCAACAACATCCTCGGGATCGGGATGGGCGCTGCGACGATCGTCACGCACGGAACCGAAGCGCACAAGGACCGCTACCTCCGCCCGCTCTTCACCTGTGAGGAGATCTGGTGTCAGCTGTTCAGCGAGCCCGGCGCCGGGTCCGACCTCGCGGGCCTCGCGACCACGGCCGTCAAGGACGGCACCGACTGGATCATCAACGGACAGAAGGTCTGGACGACGCTCGGACATCTCGCATCGTTCGGGCTCCTCGTCGCTCGCCACGACGCGGATCAGGTGAAGCACCGTGGGCTCACCTACTTCATCGTGGACATGCACGCCGAGGGCGTGGAGGTCCGGCCGCTCTACCAGATCACCGGTGAGGCTGAGTTCAACGAGGTGTTCTTCAACGACACGCGCGTCCCGGACGACCATCGGGTCGGCGACGTCGGGGAGGGCTGGCGCGTCGCGATGACGACGCTGATGAACGAGCGCGTCGCGATCGGCGGACAGACCCGACCCCGCGGCGACGGCATCATCGCGATCGCCCTGGCAGCGCTCGACCGCACCCGCGACCTCGACGGCGTCGCGGATCCGGTTGCCCGTGATGAGGTGCTGCGGCTGTTCGGTCAGTGCGAGGCGCTCCGCCTGACCACCCACCGCGGCGCGCAGGCAGCCAAGTCCGGCGTCCCCGGACCCGAGGGCTCCACGTCGAAGCTGCAGTGGGCCGACCTCAACAAGGAGGTCAGCGCCTTCGCGCTCGAGACGCTCGGGGCGGACGGGCTGCTCCATCCGTTCGGCTACGAGCTCCGGGTCCCGGAGGGCGACGACGCCTACGTGACGCCGTCGTCTGCGTTCCTCCGCACCCGCGCCAACTCCATCGAGGGCGGCACTTCAGAGATCATGCGCAACATCCTCGGCGAGCGCGTCCTGGGCCTTCCCGGTGAGCCGCGCGTCGACAAGAACATCCCATGGCGCGACGTCCCCCGCAGCTGACGCTGCACGCAGAGACGTACGAGACGCACGAGGAGCCCGACATGACGATCACCCCCAGCCCCACGACCGACACCAGCTGGCGGGGACCGACGTTGCCCGCCGGCGACGACGAGATCCAGTACGCGCTCACCGAGGAGCAGACGCTCCTGCGTGACACGACGCGCAAGTTCCTCGCCGACCGTTCCCCGACGACGCGTGTCCGCGAGGTCATGGGTTCTGACGGCATGGATGCGACGCTCTGGGCCAGCGCCGTCGAGATGGGCTGGACGGGCCTCGCCATCGCCGAGTCGGCTGGCGGATCCGGATACTCCCTCGCCGAGCTCGGCGTCATCGTCGAGGAGTGCGGCCGCGCGCTCGCGGCCATCCCGCTCCTGCCCACCTCCGGGTTCGCGGCCCCCCTGCTGGCCGCCGTCGGGCACGACCTGCGGACCCCGATCACCAGCCTGCGGATTCGCAGCGAGTTGGTGGATGACGCCCAGATCCGCGATCCGATGATCCGCACGCTGGACGAAATGACGGTGATGGCCGACGGCCTTGTGACCTATGCGCGCGACGGGC
>CBDTYW010000205.1:0-6970 GCA_965364735.1 uncultured Nitriliruptoria bacterium | reverse complement strand
GTTGCTGGCCGTCAGCGCGCGGGTGCTCGGCGTCGACGCGACCTCGATCTGGCTCGAGATGCGGCGCCACGAGGCTGTCGGGCTCAGCGCCGCCCTCGGACACGACGGTGTGCTGCTCGTTCACCTTCCCTGGGACTGACCTCGATTCGGCGGCAGCGGCCAGGCGACGAGCCATCCGGGGGAAGATGACAGAGTGGACGGGGACGAGGACATACCAGTAGATGCGCCCCCAGAGCCCGCGCGGCAGAAAGCGGGCCCGCTGGACGAGGCGGGAGGTGGTGTCCGACACGGGCTCCGTCTCGAACTCGAGGAACGCGTCGCCGGGCACCTTCATCTCCGCGCGGAGGCGGAGAAGCCGCCCCGGTTCGAGGGCGTCGACGCGCCACCAGTCGAGCGGCTCACCCACGGCGAGGTCGTCCGGGTGGCGTCGCCCGCGGCGCAGCCCGACGCCGCCGACGAGGTTGTCGATGATCCCGCGGACCGTCCAGAGCAGGTCGGCCGAGTAGTAGCCACGGTCGCCACCGATGCCGGTCACCACCGCGTGCATGCTCGCCGCGGGAGCCTGCACCTCCACGGTCCGAACGTCCTGGAGGACGGTCCCGCCGGACCATTCGGGGTCCTGCCCCTGCGGGTGCGCGTGCTTGTCGGGCGCGAGCTCAGCGCTCGCCCAGGTCGTCGCCACCTCGAGGTCCTTGACCCGCTCCAGAGCGAGGCGGACCGACTGCCGGAACGACAGGCACTCCCGCGGCAACAGCTCGTCGATCACCGGGTCGTGGACGACGACCTCGTTGGTCAGGCTCGCGATCAAGGGCTTGGCGAGACCCGTCGGGATCGGGGTGACGACGCCGACCCAGTGCGACGACAGCTGCGGGGTGAGCACGGGGACCGGGATCATGAGGCGCGGGCGCAGCCCGGCGACCTCCGCGTAGGTGCGCATCAGCTCGCGGTACGTCATCACGTCGGGCCCGCCGATCTCCAGGATCCGCCCGCGCGCCTCCTCGACCTCGATCACGCCGCAGAGGTAGTACAGGACGTCGCGGATCGCGATCGGCTGGCAGCGCGTCCGGACCCACTTGGGGGTGATCATCACCGGGAGGACATCGACGAGGTTGCGGAGCATCTCGAAGGATGCGCTGCCGGACCCGATGATGATGGCTGCGCGCAGCTCGGTGACGGGCACCGGTCCGTCCGCCAGCACCGCGCCGACCTCGTGACGTGAGCTGAGGTGCTTGGAGAGCTCCTGATCGGCGCGACCGAGCCCGCCGAGGTAGACGATCTGCCCGACCCCGGCTCGGTCCGCTCCGTCGCGGAAGCCGGCGGCCATCCGACGATCCCGGGCCTCGAAGTCACCGTCGCCGTCCATCGAGTGGACGAGGTAGTACGCGGCGTCGACGCCGTCCATGGCCTCGTCGACGACGCTCGCGTCCTCGATCGAGCCCGCGATGATCTCGATCTGGTCGTACCAGGGCAGCCGGGCGAGCTTCTGCGGTGATCGGACGAGACAGCGGACGTCGTGGCCGTGAGCGAGGAGCTCCGGGACGAGACGTCCGCCGATGTAGCCGGTGGCGCCGGTGACGAGGACCTGCATGCGTGAGCTCCGGTCGGGGTCGGTCACATGGTTCGAGGCCGACATGCTGCCGTACGCTTCGGCTCCCTGCCACCAGCCTTCGAGAGGCGTCTGTCGCCATGAGCCAGATGATGGAAGCGATCGTGCTCGGCTTGGTCCAGGGGCTCACGGAGTTCCTCCCGGTCAGCTCGTCCGGTCACCTGAACACGATCCCCTACCTGCTCACCATGCAGCAGCCGAGCATCGCATTCACCGTGGCGTTGCACGCCGGGACGCTGCTGGCCGTGATCGCCTACTTCGCCGGCGACCTCTGGTACCTCGCGACCCGGATCTTCGGGGTCGGCAGCGAGGACGCGGCGGAGACCCGTCGCGCCCGCCAGACGGTCCTGCTGCTCGGCGTGGCATCGATTCCCGCGGGGTTGTTCGGGTTCTTCCTCGACGCGACGATCGAGGAGCGGCTCGCGGACCCGCGTCAGGCAGCGGCGTTGCTGTTCGTGACGGGCGGCACGTTGCTGTTCGCCGAGAAGACACGCAAGGACCGGGCGATCGAGAAGTTCGGTGCAGACGCGGAGCCTGCTCAGCTGCGCGCGGACCTCGGACGTGCAGAGGACACCGTCGACCTCAAGGACGCCCTCGCGATGGGCGTGGCGCAGGCGCTCGCCATCTTCCCGGGCATCTCACGCGCCGGATCGACCATCTCGGCCGGCATGATCCGCGGCATGTCCCGCCAAGGGGCTGCACGCTTCTCGTTCCTCATGTCGATCCCGGTCATCGTCGGAGCCACGATCTTCAAGATCGGTGACCTCAGCGAGGCCAGCAACCAGTTCACCTCGTCCGAGGTCGCGATCGGCATGACCGTTGCCGCCGTCTCCGGCTACTGGGCGATCCGCTACCTGCTCAGGCTCATCTCGACCGAGGACCTCCGCGGGTTCGCGAACTACGTCTTCCTCTACGGTGCTGCCGTCCTGATCGGTTCGATCTGGATCGGCCCGCCGTCAACCATCGGCTGACGCGTGCCCAACTGTGATCTGGTCCTCGGCGGCGGTGGCGTGCGCGGCGTGGCGCACGTCGGCGCGATCGGGGCGCTGGAGCGCGCCGACTACACCATCCAGCGCGTTGCCGGCGCGTCTGCTGGCGCGATCGCCGGCGCCTTGGCGGTCGCCGGCGTCCCCGCCGCCCGCATGCAGTCGCTTCTCGATGATCTGGACGCGCGGTCCTTCGCCTTCGCGGATCTGATGTCGGGCGCGCGGGCCATGCCGCTCATGGCGTCGATCCTCGAGCGATTCGGGCTCGACGGCCCCGAGCCGATGTCGTGGCTCGAGACGGTGCTCGAGGAGCACGGCATCCGGACGTTCGCGGACCTGCGGCTGCCCGAAGAAGCGGGCGGCCCCGATGCGGGACCAGACCGCCGATGGCGACTCGTCGTGCGCTGCCTCGACATCTCCAACCGCCGTGTGGTGCGGCTGCCCTGGGACTATCACCTGTACGGGCTGGATCCCGACCAGCAGTCCGTCGCCGAGGCCGTCCGGGCCTCGATGTCCGTCCCGCTCGTCTATCGGCCAGTGCCCATCCGCTCCTCGACCAAGCTGGCCGACGGCATGCTCATCGACGGGGGCATGGGCGGCGGGATCCCGGTGCGGATCTTCGACGCGCCGCACGGACAACGTCCTCGCTGGCCGTCCTTCGGCGTCCGGCTCCAGGCCACCGAGGAGGACGAGCCCGCAGATCTGAGCTCGCCGCTCGCGATGGTGCGCGCGGTGTTCGAGACGCTGCTCGAGACCGCCGACCCGCTCGAGCACGCCTTGCCGCCGGACGCCGAGCGGACGGTCGTCATCGACGGCCTGTCGGTGCGGACGATGGACGTCCGCAACCTTCGGTCCATCAGCGACCAGCTGCTCCATGCCGGCGACGAGGCCATGACCGAGTTCCTGCGCACCTACGACTTCGAGGCGTGGATGGCGCGCTGGCGTGTCGGTGAGCCGGACGCGGCGGTCGGCTGAGGCTGCCCAAGGACGTCAGCCGACCTGGGCCCGCTGCCCGTGCAGGCGCGCCAGCTCGTTCGCGAGCTCCGCGAAGCCGGTCCCCTTGGCCACGTAGCCGTCGGCGCCCGCGTCGACGACGCGTCGCTGCAGCTGCCCGGCGGCGAACCCGGAGAGCACGACGATGACGACGTCCGGGTGTGCTTCACGGATGAGCGGCAGCGCCGTGAGCCCGTCCATCCGGGGCATGGCGAGGTCCAGCACGACGGCGTCAGGCGTCGTCGCGTTGATGATGTCGATCCCCTCCTGCCCGTCTTCGGCTTCACCGACCACCTCGAAACGCCCGTCGCGCTCGAGGTGGATCCGGAGCAGGAGCCGGAGGTCTGCGGTGTCGTCGACGATGGCGACGCGAATGCCCATCAGGCCACATCCATGTGCTGGTCAGCCGACGACGCGGGAGGCGACGTCGGGGTGATGACGAGTGCCGGGTGTTCCCGGACCAACGATCCGCTCACCGCGTCGCCCAGCTTGTGGCTGCCCAGCAGGTCGCTGATGAGTCCACGAGCATGCTCGAGGGTCTGCAGGATGGCGCGCTCCGAGAGGTCTTGGTCTCCGACCTCGAGAGCGTACTTCGCGACCGCGAGGCCTTGCACGATGTTGTCGTTGATCTCCAGGGCGCTCCGGTGCCGCTCCTCCTGGAACTGCACCTTGACCGCCAGCGCCGCGGCCCGGACGTGGACGTCCTCGTTGCGCACGTGGTGATAGGCCATGGCGCCCCCGAGGGCGAGGACGTAGCCCCCGTGGATGAGCGCCCAGAGCCACGGCCGTGCGCGAGCTGACTCGGTCGCGAAGACCCACTCGGGGGCGATCACACCGACCGTCAGGTGGTGGGCCAGCACGTACACGAGCGCGATCGCCGAGGTCGACATGTCGCGGTAGACCGCGAGGAACGCGACGATCACGAAGAAGTGGAAGTGCGACTCGGTCAGCCCCCCTGTCAGGTGGACCAACATCGCCGAGGAGGTCAGCAGGCCAATCGTCGTCGCCAGCGAGCGCAAACGCCAGGACAGCGAGCCACGGGCAGCGACGACGCTGAAGCCCGCGAGCGGCAGCATCTCGAGCAGCATGTGCACCACGCCGAACCCGCTGGCCAGACCGATCGCGAACAGCACCGGGATGTGGGCGATCAGCACCAGCGTGACGGTCTTGTGTCTGCGCGCCCACTCGACGTCGTCCAGCCGGTGGGACTCCCACCGCCCGCCGAGGATCGCTCCGGACACCGTCACGCACAACTCCGAGTCCACGGTGCTCCGCCAGCCCGTGGACACCGCACGGTACCCACGCAGCGGCCCGCGCGGGCGCCGCCGAGCGGCGCATCGGCCCGTTGCGTCACATGATGACGTGGCTGTCGCTCAGCCCACTCTGCGGGAGATGGGTCGGTACTTGATGCGCGTCGGCGTCAGCGCATCGTCGCCACGACGCTTCTTGAGATCTGCTTCGTAGGACGTGTAGTCACCCTCGTGCCAACGCACCTCGGAGTCGCCTTCGAAGGCGAGGATGTGGGTGGCGATGCGGTCGAGGAACCAGCGATCGTGGCTGATGACCACGGCGCATCCCGCGAACTCGAGCAGCGCGTCCTCGAGACCGCGCAGGGTGTCGACGTCGAGGTCGTTGGTCGGCTCGTCGAGCAGGAGCAGGTTCCCGCCGGTCTGGAGGAGCTTCGCGAGGTGGATGCGGTTGCGCTCACCACCCGAGCAGTTCCCCACGGCCTTCTGCTGGTCGCCGCCCTTGAAGCCGAAGCTCGCCACGTAGGCCCGAGCGTTCATCTCCTTGTCTCCGAGCTGGACCCAGTCGACCCCGCCGGTGATCTCGTCGAAGACGGTCTTGCTCGCCTCGAGGTCGGCGCGGGACTGATCGACGTAGCTGATCTGGACGGTCTCACCGACGCGGAGCTCGCCGGCGTCGGGCGTCTCCTCGCCGACGATCATCTTGAAGAGGGTCGTCTTGCCGGCGCCGTTGGGGCCGATGACCCCGACGATCCCACCCGGAGGCAGGCTGAACGTCAGGTCGTCGTAGAGGAGGCGGTCGCCGAAGCCCTTCGCGACGTCCTTGGCGTTGACGACGACGCCACCGAGACGCGGCCCGTCCGGGATCGTCACGACCGGCTTGGTGATCTGCTTGTCGCCGCCCTTGGCGAGCAGCTGCTCGTAGGACGTGATGCGTGCCTTCGACTTCGCCTGCCGCGCCTTCGGCGACGACCGGACCCAGTCGAGCTCCTGGGAGAGCTGCTTGGCGCGCTCGGAGTCCTGCTTCTCCTGCTGTCGGAGCTGCTCCTGCTTCTGCTCGAGCCACCCCGTGTAGTTGCCGTGGTACGGCTGGCCCTTGCCGTTGTCGAGCTCGAGGATCCACTCGGCGACCTCGTCGAGGAAGTACCGGTCGTGGGTGATGGCGACGACCATCCCTGCGTAGTCGTTGAGGTGGCGCTGGAGCCACGCGACGGTTTCGGCGTCGAGGTGGTTGGTCGGCTCGTCGAGCAGCAGGATGTCGGGCTTCGACAGCAGCAGCTTCGCGAGCGCGACGCGGCGACGCTCACCGCCGGAGAGGTGGGTGACGGCCGAGTCGCCGTCCGGGGTGCGCAGCGCGTCCATGGCGATCTCGACGGTGCGGTCGAGGTCCCATGCGTCGGCGGCGTCGATCTTGTCCTGCAGGACCGTCATCCGGTCCAGCATCTTCGTCATCTCGTCATCGTCGGTGACGGTGGCCATCGCCTCGGTGATCGCGTTGTACTTCGAGACGAGCTCCGCGGTCTCACCGAGACCCGCCAGCACGTTCTCGCGGACGGTGAGGTCCTCGTCGAGCGGCGGCTCCTGTGGCAGGTAGCCGACGGTGATGTTCTGCGCGGGCCACGCCTCGCCCTCGAACTCGGTGTCGACGCCGGCCATGATCTTCATGAGCGTCGACTTGCCGGCCCCGTTGGGGCCGATGATGCCGATCTTGGCACCGGGGAGGAACGACAACCAGATGTCCTTGAGGACCTCCTTGCCGCCGGGGACGACCTTGGTCAGCCCCTTCATCACGTAGACGTACTCAGCCACTGGTGTTTCCTGCTCGGCACACGGTTGCCGGGAGGCTACTGGCCGTCGGCGAGGACCCCGACCGCGGCGTGCGCGCATCAGGCAAACACGGCAGACGGAGCGTGGCGGACAGGAACGGGTCCTAGTATCGCTGCCCTCGGATCTGCGAACTCGGGTTGAGCACATGCATCCACGCCAGCTGACGTCCACGCGCCGCTCGACGAGCCTCGTCGTCGCCCTGATGACGCTCGTGACGGTGCTGCTCGTCTTCGTGGCGGGCGGGCTGTTCTGGCGGGGGCGAAATCTCGGGCGGCGCATGCGGGACATGCTGATCTGGGTGCTGATCTTTG
>CBDTYW010000204.1:0-6971 GCA_965364735.1 uncultured Nitriliruptoria bacterium | reverse complement strand
CCCGGCGGGGGCGCGGGCGTCACCAGCGGCTGGATCCGCGCCGCCACCTGCCCGGCGGCCTGGACGCCGGCCGCGGACTGCATCGACCGGGAGCGGAGCACGCCGCTGCGGATGAGGGCGTACTCCGACGGACCGACCCGCGAGACATCGAGCTGCGAGACGTAGGGCTCGAGATGCGGCGGCACGGCGAACTGGGTGGCCTCGGTGCGCCCGCCACCGACCCGCTCGCGCACGACGATGGTCCCGGCGACGAGGTCACCGAGCCGCTGGTTCGCTCGCGTGACGAACATCAGCACGATGGCCGGAAGCCCGAGGAACAGGAAGATCTCGACGATGCCGATGATCGCCCGAACTGCGGTGTGGCGGAAGCGGACCGGTCCCCCGCTCCGTGTCACGACCCGCAGCCCCATGGCCATCTTGCCCGGTGTGCGCCCACGGGCGAACGTCTCGAAGAGGATCGGGTACCCGAGGATCACCAGCCCGTAGAGCATGATCGTGATCAGGACGAAGAACCACTCGAAGAGCGACGACAGCGCCAGCCGGGCCTGCATCAACCCGACGGCGACGAACAGGGTGAAGACGATCACCGCGTCGATCGCGCGCGCCATGACCCGGGTCCCGACGCCGGCTGTCTCGAACGAGAGCGCCACCGCTTCGGACGTGACGATGCCGGCGGGTCCGAGGTCGGCCGCCGCGCGGTAGTCCGCCACGATGCCCTCCCTGGACGTCGGATCCGGCTGTCGGCGACGAGGCGCCACGTATGCTCGCTCACCTGCCGACCAGCGCGACTGTATGGACCTCGACACCTTCATCGCCACACATCGCCCTGCCTGGGACCGGCTGCGGGCGCTGATCAAGCGCGGCGTACGAGGTCGGTCAGCGGAGGAGCTCGACGAGCTCGTGCGGCTCTACCGGCGTGTGTCCGGACACCTGTCGACCGCCAACACGCTCTACCGAGACCCCGGCCTCACCGCGGAGCTGACCGAGCTCGTGGGGCGAGCGAACGGTGCGGTCTACGGTGGCGGAGAGCCTGCGCTCCCGGCCATCGCTCGGTTCTGGCGGACGACCTTCCCGGCCGCGTGCTGGAACGCACGCCGCGCGATCGTCCTGTCGGCGGTCGCCCTGCTGCTGCCCGCCTTCCTCATGGGCCTGTGGCTCAACACGTCAGCCGCGGCGCTCGCGGAAGCAGGGACCAGCGAGGAGGTCCAGCTCTTCCTCGACGGCGACTTCGTCGACTACTACTCCGACGGGTCCGCGGCGGTGTTCGGGACCTCGGTGTTCGCCAACAACGCGCTGGTCGGCATCCAGACCTTCGCGTTCGGTCTCCTCATCCTGCCTGCGGTGTACGTCCTCGTCTTCAACGGTCTGAACGTCGGCTACATCGCCGGCCTCGCGCACGCGCACGACCGCGTCGGGCACTTCTGGGGGTTGATCCTCCCCCACGGCCTGCTCGAGCTCACCGCGATCTTCTTCGCCGGCGGCGCCGCCTTCGCGCTGGCGTGGCGAGCGATCTCACCGGGTGACCGGCGGCGCCGCGAGGCGCTCGCGGAGGAGGGGCTGCGGACCGTGACGATCGTGCTCGGGCTCGTGCCGATCTTCGCGATCGCCGCGCTGCTGGAGGCGTTCGTGACGCCACAGCCCTGGCCGACGTTCGTGCGGGTCGGTTTCGGGGCGATCGTCTGGATCGCCTTCCTCACCTACGTGGTGGTCCTCGGACGCGACGCCGCGTCGCGGGGACTGACCGGCCGGTTCGGCGAGGAGCGTCAGCTGCTCGGCCTCTCGACCTGAGCGGGCTCACAGGGCGCCGGACGCCTTGATCCCGAGGTAGTGGTCGACGACGCGCACAGCCAGCACGTCCGGGGTCGCGTCCACGACCTGAACGCCCATGCCTCGCAGGCGCGCGGCGACCTGCTCGCGATCGCGCCGCGCGGTCGCGGCGGCGGCAGCGCGGAACGCTGCCCCACGGTCCTCCGGACGATCGAGCGCCCAGTGCTCGACGATCGGGTCACGGACCGCCGCCACCACGACGAGGTGGGTCCGCACCAGCATCGGCAGGGCGGGCAGCAGCGTGTCGCCGACGGCCTCGGAGGACAGGTCGGTGACGATGACGTAGAGCGAGCGCCGGCGGAACCGTGCCATCGCTGCGGCGAACGCAGTCCGAAAGGACGGCTCGCCGAGCTCGGCCTCCAACGCGTACATGGCCCGGGTGATCGTGCGCACCTGGTCGCGCCGTGCGCTCGGCGGCACGACCGCTCGCACGCCGATCCCCGCAGCGACGAGTCCGACTCGATCGCCGAGCGCGGTCGCGACGGTCGTCAAGCCCATCACCACGTCCATGCCGTGGTCCAGCCGCGGCACTCCCTCGACGAGCCCGGCCATCGTGCGACCGGTGTCGAGGACGATGACCACGTGCTGGTTTCGTTCCGCGTGATAGGTCCTCAGGATCGGGTTGCCGACCCGAGCGGTCGCCAGCCAGTCAATCCGTCGGTGGTCGTCGTCGGGCGTGTAGGGCCGCAGCTGATCGAACTCGCCGCCGCTCCCCCGGCCCTTGGCGGACCGGAGGCCGACGTCGACCTCGCGAGAGCGTTCCAAACGGGCGGCGACCTGGGTGCGGCTGCGGAACGCCGGATGGACCTCGAGGTGGCCGGGCACCTCGCGGTCGTGCTGGCGTCCGGCGAGCCCGAGCGGGCCGATCGTGCGGACCGTGATGCTGGTCGGCGTGAACAGACCACGCCGTGAGGGATGCAGCGTCGTCGCCTGACGGATCCTCCCGTTGCCCGGCACGACGACGTCGAACGCGCGACGCTCGGCGCCCAACGACGGAGCGAGCTCGTCGGCGACGAGCATCCGCGTCGGGCGCGTCGACGGGTTCCTCACGGTCCACGTCAGCTCCAGCGTCCCGTCGAGCGCGACCTGGACATCGTGGTCGCGGGCCACGCCGACGTGCTGCGGCGCCAGTCCCGTCCAGGCGTCCGCAGCAAGCAGAGCGGCCACGAGGACGAGCGTCGTCCAGAGCGCGATCGGCGTGGGGAGCAGCATCGCGAGACCGACCGCCGACACCGCGACCCAGACGCCCCGCATCGTCGGGACCGGCACGATCGAGGTGAACCACGCACGGGTGAAGCGACGCACGCTGACGCCGCCCACCTCGGTCGGCGGCGCCTCCGGCGCGGTGCTGACGCTCACCGCGGGACGGGGACCGCAGCGAGCACGGACTCGATGACGCCGTCAGCGGTCCCGCCCTCGAGCTCGACCTCCGCACGGAGCCCGAGCCGGTGACGCAGCGTCGGCTTGGCCATGACCTTCACGTCATCCGGCGTCACGAAGTCCCGACCGGTCAGCCACGCCCACGCACGAGATGTGTGCATGAGCATCGCGGACCCTCGCGGCGACACACCCAGGGTCAGCGCAGGAGCTTCGCGGGTGGCACGCGCGATCGCGACGATGTAGGCGCGGATCGCCGGGTCGACCCGGACGAGGGCCACGGCCTCGCGGGCCGCCTCGAGCTCCTTCGCGCCTGCCACGGGAACGATCTGCTCCGTCGCCTGACGGTGGTAGTCGGCGAGCTCGGCGTGACGTTGAAGGATCCCGTCCTCCTCCTGTGCCGAGGGGTACGGGACGATCAGCTTGAACGTGAACCGGTCGAGCTGCGCCTCGGGCAGCGGGTAGGTGCCTTCGTACTCGACCGGGTTCTGGGTGGCGATCACCAGGAAGGGGTCCGGCAACGGGTTCGAGACGCCCTCGAAGCTGACCTGACGCTCCTCCATCGCCTCGAGCAGGGCGGCCTGCGTCCGTGGTGGCGTCCTGTTGATCTCGTCGGCGAGCAAGAGGTTGGTGAACACGGGCCCCTTGCGGAACGTGAGCGTGTTTCGTGGCCCGAGCACGAGCTGTCCGGTGACGTCCGACGGCATGAGGTCCGGCGTGAACTGGATGCGGGCGGTGTCGAGCTGGAGCGCCGCGGCGAGCGTGCGGGCGAGCAACGTCTTGCCGGTGCCCGGGACCCCTTCGAGCAGGACGTGCCCCCGGACCAGCAGCGCGGCGAGCAGGCCGGTGACGACGCCGTCCTGGCCGACGACGACGCGGCCGATCTGCTCGCGCAGGCCGAGCAGGGTGTCACGAGGATCCGTGGCGGGTGGCATGGGTGACTCCGGGTTCAGGACGTTGAGGCGGCGGTGCCGCTTGGGGCGGTGGGTCCGGTCGGGGCACCGACCGCTGCACGGACGGCGTGGACCGCGCGGGCGACGTCCACGAGGGTCGCAGCATCGCCGACCGGATCGGGCGCGAGCGCGGTGCGAAGCGTGCCCTCGGGGAGGTGATCGGCGTAGGGGCGCACGAGCGTGCCAGCTTGAGCAGGGTCCATCTCGACACCGATCCCGAGACGACGTGACAGATCATGCCGGAGGTCCGCGCGCAAGGCGTCAGCGGCTGCCTGGACGCTGCCCTGCCGCTGCATGAGATTGCCGACCGCAAGCACGAGGTCTGCCCCCTCGACCACCACGGGGACGCGTTCCGTGACCGGTCGCCCGAGCCGCCGCCCGCGGGAGAACGCGAGCACGAAGAAGGCAATGACCAACCACCAGAGCCCCGTCCAGAGCCGGGTCGAGACCAGCGCGACCGGGTCGCGCTGCAGGTCGATGCGTCCGGTGAGCACGTGCACGCGGGTCCCGCGCTGCGGGGCGAGGAGCGCCAGCGCGAAGCCGGCGTGATCCAGCTCGTCGAGCTCGGAGTTCCTGAGCTGGTCGTCGGCAGCGAGGAACGCGATCTCTCCCGGCCCGACCTGACGGACGAGGGCGTAGCCGGTCTCGGCACCGTCAGTCGTCACGTCGCCGCCGTAGCAGGCGACGTCGCCCGGCTCCGCGATCAGCACGAGCGTCCTGACGCGGATCTTCCCGACGCGCGCGAGCGCAGGGTCCGCGCAGTCCGAGTCGACCTCGCGGCCACCGAACGCGAAGCCGGAGCGTCCCTGCTCAATCGCGATCCTGGGGATCCTCCCCGCCGCGATCACCCGGCCGCCCACGCGCAGGAAGTCCTCGATCTCCTCACCCTGGGCTCCTCCGAGGAACACGTGGCCGGGGACGAACAGGACGTCGGTCCGTCGGTCCTGAGGCTGCTCTGCGCCGGCGAACCGGGGACCTTCGGTCACCTCGCTGCCGAACCCGTCGATGAGCTCCGCGAGCGCGCCGAGACCGTTCGGGCCGGTGCCGGAGAGTCCGAGGCTCTCCGGGTCGGCCGGTTCGGGCCGGAGCGCGATCGAGAGGATGACGACCACGAGGATCGCGAGGGCGGTCTTCATGCGCTGGGTCATGCGCCGATCCCACGTCGCGAACGCGCCGTGCGGGCCTCCTCGGCCAGGGTGCGCACGATCGCGACGTCCGCAGCCTGGGCCTCGACGTCGCCGTACCAGACGCGCTCGAACACATCACCCGCACGACGAAAGGATGCGGCGAGCGCGGGTTCGCCGGCGGCGACCGCGGTGCCGTACTCCCGGACCGTGCGCCCGGGGATCTCCTCCACGACCCCGCGGTCGCGCAACCGGGCGATCGCGACCCGGAGCCAGCAGCGCACCGCTTCGCGGGAACGCCCAGCCGCGTCATGGGCCCGCGCCTCGGCAGCCCAGTCCTCGGCGCCCCGCTCGACATCGTCCGGGGTGGCGGTTGCTCCCCCCAGCACACCGGCACGACGCCGGACCGCACGGACCGTCAGCATCACCGCAGCGATGACCGCGAGCACGAGGACCACGATCGCGATGACCGATCCGGCATCGCCCTGGACCGCACGACCGAACAGCGTCGCGAGGAAGTCCACGACCTCGCTGAGCACGCGGTTCCAGAGCGACTCGGTCGCTTCGGCGAAGCGCGGCCGCGACAGGATCTCCTCCGCCGCGGAGCGCGCGGCTTCGGGATCGAACGACGACGGAGGCAGCGCGAGGATCATCCGGCGTCGGTCATGCCGGCGGGGCGCCGGCGGCGCGGATCTGCAGGTCGAAGCCCTCCAGTCGGATCCGGGCATCGACGTACATCAGGAGCCCGAACGCCGCGGCGAGCGGGACGAAGATCGTCTGAATCGCGAGGTCGACGAGCCCGACGATGATGTTGAAGAACCACGGCGCGGCCGACGCGCCCGCGAGGCTGAAGACCCCGACGGTGCCGCCGATCATCCCCTGCACGAGCACGAGGATCGCTCCGGCGAGGAAGCCCACCCCGAGCATCCAACCGAGCCGAGCGCGGACCAGCCGCCAACCGCGGCCGACGGCCTGGGTTCCCGTCAGCCCCTCCACCATGACGGCGGCCTGGGCGGACAGGTACCAGACGAAGAAGATCACCATCGAGGGGATCACCAGCACCATGGCGGTCAGGGACAGGAACAGCACGAAGACCACGCTCTCGGAGCCGGCCGCCGCCCCGAGCAGGAGGAAGACGAGCCCGACCGCGAGGAACAGCCCGAAGATCGCGAGGCCCGGCAGCAGGAACGCCAGGATCAGCGCGCCGAGCCGATCGAAGCCTGCCCGGAGGGCCTGACCCCACGTCGGCGGTCGTCCCAGCTCGGTCTCTGCGAAGGTGTGGAACAACGCCCCCTGGACCGCCGGAGCCACGACGAAGGTCTGGAGCAGGCCGACGATGCCGAGCACGGCCAGCGACCCACCCGTCGCGCCGAAGAAGGTCGCCGGGTCGAACTGGTCGAACGTCGTCGGGTCGCCGAAACCGAAGGCGCCGCTCTGCAGCGAGCCGCTGGCGAGCGCGGAGATCAACGACAACGGCCCGAGCCCCACGAAGACGATCATCGCCACCGTCGTGAAGGTCCGGCGCACGAGCTTGAAGCCACCGTCGAGGACGTCCCCGAGCCGCATCGGATGCAGCGGGATCATGCCGCCGACGAAGATCCCACGGTCAGCCTGGACGCCGTACGCCCCGACGTGGGGGGCAACGCCGGGAGGCCCGGGCGGTGGCTGGCGCATGCCTCCGGTCGGCGGC
>CBDTYW010000203.1:0-6971 GCA_965364735.1 uncultured Nitriliruptoria bacterium | reverse complement strand
GCGGCGAGGTCGACGCGGTCGTCGCCGCAGGGGACGGCAAGTACGAGGTCTCCGACTTCGCTGGCCTGGCCGCTGCGTCGGCCGACGTCGTCGTGCTCGACGCGCGCCTGCGACTCGAGTGGGAGGACGGCCATCTGCCCGACGCCGTCCATGTTCCGCTGCACGACCTGCTCGACAGGATGGACGACGTCCCCGGAGGAACGGTGTGGGTGCACTGCGCGAGTGGGTACCGGGCATCCATCGCGGCTTCACTGCTGGTGCGGGCCGGACGCGACGTCGTCCTCGTCGACGACGACTTCGATCAGCACGCCGGCGAGCACTTCGAGCTGGTCCGCTGACGTCGGGAGGCGCCCATGGTGAACGACACGACGTCCGGGACGGCGGGGCCGAAGTGGCGCCGCGTCCTCCACGACCTCGAGGCGCGCATCGCCAGCGGCGAGCTGACTGATCGGTTCCCGACCGATCGTGAGCTCGTCGAGCGCTACCAGGTCAGCCGTCACACGGTCAGAGAAGCAGTGCGCCGGCTCACCGCGCGTGGCGTCATCGAGCGGGAACGAGGCCGGGGCTCCCACGTCTCCGCGACCGAGTTCGTCCAGCCGATGGGAACGTTGTCGAGCCTGTTCCAGGCGGTCGAGGAGAGCGGGGTCGCGCAGACCAGCGACGTGCTCGCGCTCGACACCCGACTCGACGAGCGCGCCGCCTCGCGGTTCGGTCAGGATCCGTCGGTGCCGGTCGTGCACCTCGAGCGGATCCGATTCGCCGGCGGGATCTCCATCGCGCTGGACACCGTGTGGCTGCCGATGGACATCGGCGAGCCGCTGCTTGAGGTCGACTTCACGCGCACGTCGCTCTACGGCGAGATGGAGCGGGTCCATGGCTTCCGGCCGGACGCGGGTTCCGAGTCGATCACGCCGTTGGTCCCCGGACCGGATCTGCGGCAGGTCCTCGAGATGAAGCGGGGCGAGGCCGTCATGCGCATCGAGCGTCTCGGCCAACACCGCGGTCGCACGATCGAGTGCCGCGTGACGTTGGTCCGCGGCTCACGGCTCTCGCTCGAGACGTCGTGGCCCGGCCCGGTCCACGTCACGCCCGTGCTCCTCCGCGGATGACCGATTCGAGCGGAGGCTGGCTGCGAGCGGCATGCTGCTCGTGACGGCGGACGCGGGAGGAATCGGGCATGGGGCGACTGGACAAGGTGGATCTCACCCCACGGCTGAGCCGCAAGCAGGAGGCCAAGCGGCTCGAGGCCGCATGGACGCGGCTCCAGCTGCTGCGTCTCAGCTTGGGCGGACACCTCGACGGCAACGTCGGCCCGGCCGTCTGCGTCGTCTTCGAGGGTTGGGACGCGGCGGGCAAGGGTGGCTGCATCCGGCGGCTGGTCCAGCCGATCGACCCGCGCCACGTCTCGGTCATGCAGTACGCCGCGCCGAGCTCGCGCGAGAAGCGCCACCACTTCCTCTGGCGGTTCTGGCCGAACCTGCCCGGCGACGGCGGGATGTGCGTGTTCGACCGGTCCTGGTACGGGCGCGTGCTCGTCGAGCGGGTCGAGGGCTTCTGCCCTCCCGAGGCGTGGGAGCGCGGCTACCAGGAGATCCACGACTTCGAACGGTCGCTCGCCGGCGAGGGCATGATCATCGTCAAGTTCTGGCTGCACATCTCGCCGGAGGAGCAGATGCGCCGGTTCGAGCGTCGCGCTCGGGATCCGCTGAAGAGCTGGAAGCTCACCGACGAGGACTGGCGCAACCGCGAGCGACGCGTGGAGTACGAGGCCGCGGTGGAGGACATGCTCGAGCGCACCGACCAGCCGGACGCCCCGTGGCACGTCATCTCGGCCGAGAACAAGCGCCACGCCCGCGTCGAGGTCTCGCGCACCGTCATCGCCGAGATCGAGCGCGGGATGCGACGCGCCGGCCACGAGCCGCCGCTGCGCTACCCACAGATGCTCAAGGCGCACGATCCGCTGGCGTTCGTCCCCGACGCGGTGGCGGAGCGTTGGGCCGGAGACGGGTGACCTGATGGAACCGGTGGGGGTGGCCATGGGCGCAACGTGAGGCTCAGCCGCTCCGGGCGACGGTGACACGGAGGTCGCTGAACGCGGCGTTGCCGGTGAGGCGTTCGAGCAGCCGGTCGTCGGTGAGCGTGTTGACGCTCGCCCCGGGGTTCGCGCGCGCCACCGAGGCCTGCATCTCGTCGGCGTCGTGACCCCATCCGTGCGGGATGCTGACGACGCCGATCGCGAGGTCCTCGGTGACCTCGGCCGGCACGCGAACTTCGCCGACGCGGCTCGTCACCGTGACCGTGTCGCCGTCCTCGATGCCGCGTTCCTTGGCATCGTTGGGGTGGATCAGCAACGTGCAGCGGTCGCGGCCCTTCACGAGCATCGGCGAGTTGTGCATCCAGGTGTTCTTGCTGCGCAGCTGGCGACGTCCGAGCAGCTGGAGCTGGTCGGCATCGTTGCTCGCCGCGGCGAGCAGCTCTTCGACGGCGGCCGCGAGCGCGTCGACGAGCAGCTTCGGTGAGAGGTGCAGGCGCTGGTCGTCGGTGAACAGCCGGCCGGGCATCTCCGGCGTGAGCGGGCCGAGGTCGATCGTGCCGCCGGCCGCGCGGAGCTTCTTGATCGAGAGACCTGTGCGGCCGCGTCGCAGACCCCACGGGCCGGCCTTGATGCCGAGGTCGAAGGTGCGCATCGGGTCCGACATCGCCGCGGTCGCGAGCCGCAGCGACGCCCGCTCCTTCACGGTCACGCCGATGCGTCGTGCGAGCTGGTTGAGGATGTCGTGCTCGGTGCGTGAGTCGGGGTGCGGGGCGATGGCGGGCGGTGAGAGGCGCGCGTGGTTGCGCACGGCCCAGGTCGTGAAGACGTAGTCGAAGTGCTCACGCTCGTACGGGGCGATCGGCGGAAGGATCACGTCGGCGTGGCGCGTCGTCTCGTTGATGTACGGGTCGACCGCGATCACGACGTCGAGCTGCTCGATGCCGCGGGTGAGGCGGTCACCGTTTGGCGCGGAGCGCGTGATGTTCCCGCCGATCAGCAGCAGGCCTCGGACCTGGCCCTCACCCGGTGTCTCGATCTCGTCGGCAAGGGTGGCGATCGGGTACTCGCCGTTGACCTCGGGGTGTCCCGCGACACGACTGCGGTGGGTGTCGTAGGAGCCGCCGCGACCTGTGAGGGCGACCATCTTCTGCAGGTCGAACGGGGGACGGGTGAACATCGCTCCACCCACCCGGTCGAGGTTGCCGGTCACGACGTTCAGCGCGATGACGAGCCACGCGACGACCGAGCCGTCGCGCGTGTGGCACGGCCCGATCCGTGAGTAGGCAGCTGCGCTCGGGGCGGTCGCGAACTCGATCGCGAGCGTGCGGATCTCCTCCGCGGTGATCCCGACGGTCGCGGCGACGCGTTCTGGCGTGACCTCACGGACGGCGTCGAGCAGGACGTCGACCTCGTCGGTGAACGTCGCCGCGCGACCCAGCCGGACGAGGCGCTCCTCGTCGATCACCTGGATCATCGCGGCGACGAGCAGGGCGTCCGCACCAGGGCGGACGGCGACATGGTTGCCGGCGGTCCGCGCGGTCTCGGTGCGGCGAGGGTCCACGACGACGACCTTGCCGCCGCGATCCTTGATCCCGCGGATCCTGCGACGCCAGTCGGGCGCGGACACGAGCGAGCCATTCGACACGATCGGGTTCGCGCCGAGGATGAACAGGTGGTCGGTGCGGTCGAGATCGGGGACGGGGAAGATGAACTGGTTGCCGAACAGCAGCCACGACACGAGCGACTGCGGCGACTGGTCCGTCGACGCCGCCGAGAACTGATTGCGCGTCCCGATCGCATCGATGAGCATCCCGATGTGGAACGCCGCCGTCGCGGTGCCCGCCGGGTTGCCGATGTAGGTCGCGATGGAGTCGTTGCCGTGCTCGACGCGGAGCTTCCTGAGCAGGTCACCGGCGAGGTCGAAGGCCTCGTCCCAGCCGATCTCGGTGAACGTCCCGTCGGGCTGCCGCCTCACCGGGGTCCGGAGCCGGTCCGGGTCGGCCGCGACCTCGACGGTCGCCGCGCCCTTCGGACACAGGAACCCCTGCGACAACGGGTCCGTCTCGTCGCCGACGACGCTCAGGATCCGGTTGTCCTCGACCTCGATCTCGAGCCCACAGATCGCCTCACACCACTGACACGCGCGCCGCACCGTCGTCATGCTCACCCTCTCCCGTGGACGACAACCTAGAGCCGGGTGGTCGCGGACGGGGGACTGGCGACGCTCGACGCGGGGTCCGCACGGCTCTAGCGTCCAAGCGGGCGCAGAGGGAGCAGCCACATGGAGGTCACGGTCAGGACGGCGCAGACGGAGGAGGATCGCCAGGCGGTGTTCCGGCTCCGATACGAGATCTACCACGAGGAGATGAACTACACGACCGCTGGCCTGGACCATGAGGACCGGACGATGTCGGACCCGCACGACGACGCCGCGCACATCTACCTCGCAGAGGACGAGGACGGACGGATCGTCGGAACGCTGAGGATCACCTGGGGCGGCGACGGGCCGTTCTCGGAGGATCATGAGGAGGCGTACTCGCCGTCGATGTTCGCGGAGGCGGCGCGGCTCGACGAGGTCGTGATCCTGACACGGTTCATGGTCCCGGAGGAGCTCCGGGGCTCGATGGTGCCTGTTGCGCTCTTCGAGGCAGCGGGCTGGTTCAGCCGGGAACACGGCGTGAGCGTCTGCGTGTGCGATGCCCAGCCGCACCTGCTGAACCTCTACACAGGCCTGGGGTTCCGGACCTTCCGATCCACCTACAACGACCCGATGATCGGATTGATGGTCCCGTTGGTGCTGCTGGTCGACGACGTCGACCACCTCCGGCGGATCGGGTCTCCGATCCTCGCGTTCGAGTCCTACCTCGGACACGAGGCCGAGCCACCGGCCGACCTCATCGCGTTGCTGCCATCAGCGGCGACCGTGCAGCCCGTGGGGCGGGACGCCGTGGCGCTGCTCGCATCGCGCTTCGGCGACGCGGCCCGGCCGACGGAGCGGACCGGCGTGCTCGAGGGCCTTGACGAAGGCGCCCTGGCCATGGTGATGGACCGCGGATTCGAGATCGCCTGCGTACGGGGAGACCACGTCGTCCAGCAGCGCAACATCGACCGCACCATGTTCTTGGTGGCCGATGGCACCCTCGAGGTCCGCGACGGCGTCCACGTCGTCGCGGTCCTGACGGCCGGCGACGTCGTCGGTGAGCTCGCGCTCCTGCTGCATGCGGAACGGCTCACCGACGTGGTCGTGGTCTCCGAGACGGCCCGCGTGATCAGCCTCAACGAGAAGGCGATCCTGCGGCTGACCGAGGAGGCGCCGGCCGTCGCGGCCCAGCTGTGGCGGAACGTGGCGACGGCCGTCGGGCAGAAGCTCGTGGGACTCCACCAGCAGTGGCAGACGACGGCGAGTCGCGGTCGGTCAGCGGCCGCGGAGCCGTGACATCAGCGAGCCGGAGCGCGCGGTGTTGGGCGCTGCCGGCTTGGACGAGCAGCTGCACTGCTGAGCCTTGGGCACGCTGCGCATGACCTGGTCGACGTGCTGGCCGCATCCGGACCAGGTCGTCTTGCTGCAGCTGCGGCAACGGGTGGGGCTGCACATCGGGGAGCCTGACGTGGGGAGAGAGTGAGGTGTCTGGTGGAATTGTACGGACATTACGCGTTCGTGCAACTGTGGGCTCGTGGGCCGGGTATGTCCGATGTCGTCGGCGGGCAGGCTCTGGCCGTCCGTCGAGCGAGACGGCATCCCCCTCAGTCAACACGAGAGCGAAACATGAACAAGGACAGCGGTCCCAAGTCCGGCGTCAAGGGCGTCATCGAGGACGTCAAGGGCAAGGCCAAGGAAGTGGCCGGAGTCGTGTCCGGCAACGCCGAGCTGGAGCAGGAAGGCGAGGCGCAGCAGGAGAAGGCCGCAGCGCAGCGCGATGTCGCCAAGAAGGAAGCCGAGGCAGACACGGCCCGTGCCGTGGCCGAGGCGAAGGAAGCAGAGCAGCGCTCGCACCAGAGCTGACCCCGCCTGAACGCCACGACGCGCCTCCGATCCTCGGGGGCGCGTCGCCGCGTCGGGTCGCCGGAGCGGGCTGAAGCGTGCGATGCTGACGGCGGAGGCGACATGAACCACGACGCAGCGGATGCCACGGCCTCGGTGCCTGCGCCTGGCCTCGCCGAGGTCGCCGCGATCTGGTGGGACCGTGACGAGGTCCCGGTGATCGGCTGGTCGAGCGACAGCGGGGTGTTCCGCTTCGTGCTCGTCGGCTCCGCGGGCGAGACGATCTCGTTGCTCCAGCTGGGCGTGCGGATGCTGGGCGACGTCGCGCCATCGCATGTGGCCGCGGTTCTCGCGGATGGTCTGGCCGCGTGTGACTTCCCGCCGACCGAGCACGTGGCATCGGCGGGGCGCGTGGCCGCAACCCTTCGCGTCGCCGGCCTCGGACATCTGTCCGCCTGACCGATCACGGCTGCTACGGGGCGGTGGCTCCGGCGGCGGACAGCTTCAGGATCTGGCGCGAGCCACGTGCGATGACCCCGAAGATCACGATGCCGGCGACGAGGTCCGGGATGGGGCTGTCGATCAGGAACGTCACGGCGGCGGCGGCCATCACGAGGACGTTCGCCTTCACGTCGTTCTTGGTGAAGATCCAGCTCGCCTCGACGTGCATGCCGCCGCCGCGCGACTGCTGCAGCGCGGTCAGCGTCGCCATGTTCCCGACGAGCGCGATCGGCCGACGGGTGAGGCGCCGCCGTCCCTCGTCGTCACACATGTCGGCTCAGCGTTGCGGGAGGATGTGGCGCAGGAAGCGCAGAGCGTCGTCAAGATGGGCGCGCCCGGCAGTGGTCATCGCCTCCGCAGCGTGCGTGCGAGCCCGAGCGTCGCCAAGGCTGCGAGCGCGAGGCCGCCGCCCGTCGACGGGAGCGGCGCCGCCGGAGCGGGATCGACGACAGG
>CBDTYW010000202.1:0-6992 GCA_965364735.1 uncultured Nitriliruptoria bacterium | reverse complement strand
GGTCGTCGGACCAGGCGAGCGTCCACGACGTCGCACCGAGGGAGCCGCGTGCGTGGGCGTCGAGGGCTTCGAGGATGTGGACGCCGACGCGCTGGCCCCACCGCGACGGGGTGACGTACATCCGGTGCAGCTCCGCGCCGACGCCCGATAACGCCCCGCGTACGGACCTCGGGATCTCCTCGGACGTCGCCCCCACGGGCGTCCAGCCGCCGCAGCCGACGACCTCTCCCTCGTGGGTGGCGACGAGGAACGCCCCGCCCCGCGCCGGGTAGTCGTCGTGGATGGTCGCGAGGTCCGCGTCGTAGTCGTCGAGGTCGAGCGCGCACCCGTCGAACAGCGCGTAGCAGTCACCCACGATCGCGGTCACCAGGGCGGTGTCGGCCGAGGTTGCGGGGCGGATGCGGGGCTCGTCGGTCATGGCGGGATCCTACGCTCGTCGCCATGACCCGTCTCCGCCCCATGCTCGCGACCCGCGCCCCGCTCGGCGAGGTCGTCAGCGACGAGTGGGCGGGGGAGTTCAAGTGGGACGGTGTCCGGGTGCTCGTCGAGGTGCTCGACGGTGGCGTCGTGCGGATGTGGTCGCGCAACGGCAACGAGATCACGGGCCGCTACCCGGAGCTGCATCCGCTGGCCGCCGCGATCGGACGCCCTGCGGTGCTCGACGGCGAGGTCGTCGCGTTCGACGAGCGGCAGCGTCCGAGCTTCTCGCGCCTCCAGCACCGGATGCACCTGACGTCGGAGGTCCGCGTCCGTCAGGCCATGTCCGACATCCCCGTCGCGATCGTGCTGTTCGACGTGCTCGCCCTCGGCAGCGACCTGCTCGTCCAGCAGCCGTGGACCCAGCGACGCGAGACGCTCGAAGGCCTGGACCTCACCGACGGACGCTGGCAGACCTCGCCCGCCCAGATCGGCGGCGTCGCGACCATGCTCGAGATCGCGCAGGCCCACGAGCTCGAGGGCGTCGTCGCCAAGCGGATCACCTCCCCGTACGAGGTGGGGGAACGCTCGAAGCACTGGCGCAAGCTCCGTCTCGTCCTCGAGCAGGAGTTCGTCGTCGGCGGCTACCAGCGCTCCCGCACCGGGACGGGCCTCGGCTCGCTGCTGCTCGGCGTCCACGACGAGCACGGCGACCTCGTCTTCGCCGGCAGCGCAGGCTCCGGCCTGCGCGGCGGCGACCTCGCGGCATGGCAGGCCGACCTCGACGCCCGGGCCGTCACGACCTCCCCGTTCGCCGGCCCGCCCACCCACCTCGCCTCCGACGAATACGTCCACGCATCCCCCGATCTCGTCGCTCAGGTCCGCTTCTCGCAGTGGACGCCCGAGGGCCGGCTCCGCCAGCCGACCTACCGCGGCCGCCGCGACGACGTCGACGTCGACAGCATCATCCGTGAGCACCGCGCGCCGCAGATCGACTGACGTCATCGCGCCGTCGGTCGCGGGCTCAGGTGGAGCGCAGGCGGTCGAGGGAGCGGACCTGGTAGTCGCCGTGGGTGGTGGCGACCACGGTGCCGTCGGCGTCGATGAGCTCGGCGTCGAGGGTGAAGGCGGAGCGGCCGCGCTCGGTGGCCTCGGCGATGACGCGGTCGAGGTCCTCGTCGGACATCGTGAGGGTCACCGTGACGTCGGACCGCGCGGGCTTCAGGAAGCGGATGTCGAGGCCGGCGATGATCGGGGCGAGCGCAGTGATGTCCATCGAGTGGGCGACCAGCACGCCGCCTGCGAACTCGGAGACCGTGAACAGCCCGCCTGCGTACATCGTGCCGATGTGGTTGCCGTTGCCCTCCAGCGGGATGCGGCACACGGCTCGGCCGCGCTCTGCGTCCACGATCTCGATGCCCGCGCGCTCGGCCATCGGGATCGACGCGACGAGCGCCGTGCGGAAGTCGATCAGATCCATGGCAGGAGCTCCCGGTGGGGCATGCGACGAACTTGAGTCCAGCTGCGCCGCGGACGCCCTAGCGTGCACGAGGCCAGCCCCCTCCGCAGGAAGAACTCGCGCATGATCACCGCCCGCCGACGTGTCCTGACCGCCAGCTTGGGGTTGACGCTCCTCGCAACTGCCTGTTCCGAGACGACCGATGCTGCTGACGTCGGCACGCCGTCCGAGACGACGACGCCGTCGGACGCGGTCCCGACCGCGAACACCACCAGCGAGGACCTCGGCGAGGCGGACGCCCTGACCCAGTGGGCGATCGACCACGTCGGGGGCACGCACGCGAAGGTCAGCGGCGACGCCTACCGGATCGGGCTGATCAACAGCGACGACTTCTTCCCGAGCGTCACCGCCGCCGCGGACGCCGCTGCGAGCTTCATCACCAACGAGCTCGGTGGCGTCGCGGGCGGGCAGCCGCTCGAGATCGTGCACTGCTCCGTCGCGGTCGCCGACGACGCCGATGCCTGCGCGGCCCAGTTCGCCAACGACGAGGACATCGACCTCGTGGTCATGGGCCTCGTGCTCGCCGGCAACGGATCGGTCTACCTCGGCCTGAACGGCTCCGACGCCGTGATCATCTCGTTGCCGCTCGACACCGCCGACTACACGACCGGCGTCGGCAAGGCGTACCAGGGCGGCGGGCTCGGGCTCGGCATGGGCTCGGGGCTGTTCGCCGCCGGGCTCGCTCCGGAGACCGCCGCGCTGATCGTCACCGACGACGTCGCCGGACGTGGTGGAGCGGCCGTGTTCTCGCCGATCATCACCGCCGCCGGGACGGACCTGAAGACCGTGTTCGTTCCGCCCACCGCGACGTCGCCCGAGGTCGCATCGGCGCTGCAGGCGGCGTCCGCCGACACCGCAGACCTCGTCGTCATCGGCCTGTTCGAGCAGGGCTGCATCGCAGCCTACGACGCCATGCAGACCCTCGACATCGACCCGACCGTCGTCACCACCTCCGCATGCTGGGGCGACGCGATGGGTGAGTACCTCGCCAATGCTGGCAGCACCGACGCTGCCCCGAACGGCTGGTACTTCTCGTCCAACGGCTGGAACCCCTTCACCCCGAACTTCGACTCCGGGCTCGACACCTTCGAGGCCAAGCTCGCCGCCTACGACGGTGGTGACCCGCTCGGCGGTGGCGTCCCGGCGGTCTACTCCGCCGTGATGGCCGCGGCGGCCGTCCTGAACCAGGTCGGAGCAGGTGCGGACTACGACGCGATCAACGCGGCGGTCGAGGCCTACACGGGCCCGGCCATGATGAACGCCGGCGCGCTCGAGTGCGGCATCTCGCCGATCTTCCGCTCGATCTGCTCCCCGCGCGTCAGCATCTCGCAGTACCTCGACGGAGCGTGGATCCCGGTTGCCGAGGGCGACGACTCGCTCGACATCTCCGGGATCCTGAGCTGACCCCGGCGCAGTTGAGGTGAGGGCGTGAGATGACGCGCACCGCGAACCGCGTCGCGCTCGGCGCTGCGGCGCTGCTGCTCGCCGTCGTCCTCGGCACGACCGAGCTCCGCGTCATCTTCCTGTCCGGCGCCGGCATCGCCCAAGGTGCGCTGATCGCGGCGATCGCCCTTGGCGTCGTGCTGACGTTCCGGGGCTCGGGGGTCGTGAACCTCGCCAACGGCACGGTGGCGATGTACGCCGCCTACACGTACGCGATCCTGCGCAGCACGGGTGACCTGTTCCTCCCGCCGCTGCCGAACCCGCTGTCCCTCGTCGAGGGCGTCGTCCACGTGGTCCGCCCGTCGAGCACGCTCGACCTGCCGGACATCCCGACCTCGATCTCGTTCGGGGCTGAGGTCGGGTTCTGGCCGGCCCTGGTGATCTCGCTCGGCGTCTGCGTGCTGCTCGGCCTCGGGCTCCACCTGCTCGTCTACCGGCCGCTGCGCCACGCCCCGCCGGTCGCCAAGGTCGTCGCGTCGGTCGGCGTCTTCCTGCTCCTCCAGGCGATCATCCTGCGCCGCTTCTCGATCGGCGCCGTCACGGTCCGGCCGATGACCTTCGTGGACAAGACGCTCGTCGACCTCGGCGTGACGAAGATCACCCAGGAGCAGCTGTTCGTCGCCGTGCTCGTCATCGTGTTCTCGGTCGTGCTGTGGTGGGTGTTCGCGCGAACGACGTTCGGGCTGGCGACGCGCGCGGCGTCGGAGAACCAGAAGGGTGCGGTCGTCCTCGGCTTCGACCCGGACCGCCTCGCAGGCCTCAACTGGGTGCTCTCCACCGTCATCACCGGGCTGCTCGGGATCTTCGTCGCGTCGATCAACGCCAACGTCGACCCGATCGTGATCCCGGCGCTGATCGTGCCAGCGCTCACGGCGGCGCTCGTCGGGGGCTTCCAGTCGTTCGGGGTGACGACGCTGTCCGCCTTCCTGCTCGGCATGCAGGTCCCGCTCATCCAGTACCTGGGCGTGCAGAAGTCGTGGTTCCCGAAGGTCGACGGGCTCGCGATCCCCGGCGTCGAGACAATCGTGCCGTTCATCGTGATCGTCGTGGTCCTGTTCGTTCGCGGGAACGCGCTGCCCGGACGCGGCGACCTGCTCCAGGGACGTCTCCCGTTCGCGCCGGTCGCGCCGGCCTGGACGCTGCGCCTGCTCGGCCCGCTGGTCGCGCTGGCCATCGCGCTCGGCGTCATGTTCTGGTTCACGCCGGCCTACCGCGGGGCGCTCTCGTCGACGCTCGCCGCGGTGATGCTGTGTCTGTCCGTCGTGGTGGTGACGGGCTTCGTCGGCCAGATTTCGCTGGCGCCGATGGCGTTCGCCGGGATCTCCGCATTCACTGCTGCTGCGCTTTCTCGAGGTGGCCTGCCGTTCCCCTTGCCGATCCTCATCGGGGGCCTCGTCGCGGCCGTCGTCGGCGTCCTCGTCGCGCTCCCTGCGCTGCGGGTGCGGGGCGTGAACCTCGCGATCGTGACGCTCGCGTTCGGGCTTGCGGTGGACCGGTTCGTCTTCTCCAACGGACTCGTCAACGGCGGGCTCGCCGGCGCGGTCGTGGACACCCCGCAGATCATCACCTCCAGCCGACCCTCGACCTTCGCGCTCGTCGGCGGGCTCAGCATCGGCGACGGCAAGCAGCCGAACCCGATGACCGCGCTGTTCGCGCTCGTCGTCACGGTGCTGCTGTGCGTGCTCGTCGCGAACCTTCGGCGCTCCACCACAGGGCGTCGGATGCTGGCCGTCCGCGCGAACGAGCGTGCTGCGGCGGCCGCCGGTGTCGACGTCGCGGCCACCAAGGCGCTCGCCTTCGCGATCTCCGCGTTCATCGCCGGGATCGCCGGCGCGATCATCGCGTACCGCGCCGGGGCCGCTGTCCCAGGGACCTTCACCTATCAGCAGTCGCTGCTCATCTTCGCGTTCGCGTACCTCGGCGGGCTGTCGCGGGTCTCCGGGGCGGTCGTCGGCGGAACGATCATCGCCGGCGGGCTCTTCGTCACGTGGCTCGACGACGTCATGGCGTCCTCAGGAGAGCTCGCGCTCGTCGTCGGGGCGCTCGCGCTGATCTCGGTCGCCATCCTGCAGCCCGAAGGCATCGCCGGGGGCGCGAGCAAGCTGCTGAGCCGAGCACGACGTGGGGGAGCATCGTGACCGTCCTGCTGGAGGTCACCGGCCTCACCGTCCAGTACGGCCCCGTACGCGCGGTCGACGGGGTGGACCTGCGGGTGGACGAGGGCCAGATCGTCGGCCTCATCGGACCGAACGGCGCAGGCAAGACCACGATGATCGACGCCCTCACCGGGTTCGTGCCCTCCACGGGGAGCGTGACGTTCTCCGGCGCGACGCTCGATGGTTCACCCGCGCATCGACGGGCCCGCGCCGGCCTGGGACGGACGTGGCAGTCCCTGGAGCTCTTCGATGACCTGACCGTCCGCGAGAACCTCCAGGTCGCCGCGGAGACCCCCTCGTTCGGTGGGCTCCTGCTCGACCTGGTCCGGCCCACCCGCGCCCGTGATGGCTCAGGTGTCGACTTCGCGCTCGACGCCGTCGGCATCCGTGATCTTGCGGACCGGCTGCCGACCGAGATCAGCCACGGGCAGCGCAAGCTCGTCTCGACCGCCCGCGCGCTCGCGGGACGTCCGCGGCTCGTCCTGATGGACGAACCCGCCGCCGGCCTCGACCAAGATGAGTCGCGGGCGCTGGCGATGGAGCTTCGTGCCCTGCGCGATGACTCCGGCATCACGATCCTGCTCGTCGACCACGACATGGCGCTCGTTCTCGAGGTCTGCGACCGGATCGTCGTGATCGAGTTCGGCCGCGTCATCGCCGAGGGCACGCCCGACGAGATCACGAAGCACCCGGAGGTGCTGCGCGCCTATCTCGGCGCGGACGGGGCCCCGTCATGAGCAGCCCGATGCTGCGCGTCGACGCGCTCACAGCCGGACACGGAGGGGTCGCCTGTGTCCGCGGGCTGAGCTTCGACGTCGCCGCCGGCGAGGTCGTCGCGCTGCTCGGGCCGAACGGGGCGGGAAAGACGACGTCGCTGCTGACGATCTCCGGGCTGCTCCCCTCGCTCGGCGGAGACGTCTTGTTCGACGGCGTCTCGGTGAGCTCACGCCCCGCCCACGCAACCGCGCGAGCAGGCCTCGCGCACGTGCTGGAGGACCGATCGCTCTTCACCCAGCTCACCGTCGAGGAGAACCTCCGTCTCGGCGCGGCCGGACGCGGCGTCGACCTCGACGATGCGCTGCGCTGGTTCCCGGCGCTCGATGTCCTGCTGCCGCGCAAGGCTGGTCTGCTCAGCGGCGGCGAGCAGCAGATGCTCGCGATCGCCCGCGCGCTCGCCTCGCGTCCCAAGCTGCTGATGATCGACGAGATGAGCCTCGGTCTCGCCCCGATCATCGTCGAGAGCATCCTGCCGGTGATCCGCGGCGTCGCCGACGAGACCGGCGCGGGCGTCCTGATCGTCGAGCAGCACGTGCATCTTGCGCTGGCAGTGGCCGACCATGGTGTCGTGCTGGCGCATGGCGAGGTCGTCGCCCGGGGGACCGGAGCGGAGCTGCTCGAGGACCGGGACCGTCTGGAAGCGAGCTACCTGGGCATCGTCCACGACTGAACGGCGGGCC
>CBDTYW010000201.1:0-7016 GCA_965364735.1 uncultured Nitriliruptoria bacterium | reverse complement strand
GTCACCCGATGCTAGTGACGCCGCGGCGGCGGCCGGGGGTGCCGCCCCGGCGCCTCGGGCAGCGGCGTGGTCCGCGCCATGGCCCGGGACTATCCTCGTGATCCCGCAGACCGACGCCGCGTCCGCCACGAACCACCTCCGTCCTGACCGGCCACGATCGCGAGCCGCGCACCATGATCACCCTGCTGTCCCCCGCGAAGTCGCTCGACTACGAGTCGAAGCTGCCCACGCGCAAGCGATCCGAGCCGCGGCTGCTGGACCGCGCCGAGGAGCTCATCACCACGTTGCGCGACCATTCCGTCGCCGACGTCCGCGGGCTCATGGACATCTCCGAGGACCTCGCCGTCCTCAACGTCGAGCGCTACCAGGACTTCACCACGCCGTTCACCACGAGGAACTCCCGCCCCGCGATCCTCGCGTTCACCGGCGACGTCTACATGGGCATGGATGCGCAGAGCTTCTCCGAGCGCGACTTCACGGAGGCCCAGAAGACGGTGCGGATCCTGTCCGGCCTCTACGGCGTGCTCCGTCCGCTGGACCTCATGCAGCCGTACCGCCTCGAGATGGGTACGAAGCTCGCCACCGACCGTGGCTCGTCGCTCTACGACTACTGGGGCGCGACGATCACCGAGCTCCTCAACGCCGACCTGGCCGCGTCGCCCGGCCCGGACCTCGTCGTCAACCTCGCCTCGAACGAGTACTTCAGCTCCGTGAAGACGCGCGAGCTCGATGGGACGCTCATCACGCCCCGCTTCCTCGACGAGTCCAAGAACGGCGACTTCCGCATCGTGTCGTTCTTCGCGAAGCGCGCCCGCGGGGCGATGGCCGGCTGGCTCGTCCGCACCCGCGCCCGCACCATGAAGTCGCTGACGGAGTTCGACGGCCTCGGCTACCGCTACGACGCGGACCGCTCGACCGCCGACACGCCGACCTACATCCGCAACGCCGGCTGACGACGAGACAGCCGGTCGAGGTGGGCGCGACAGGGCTCGAACCTGTGACCTCCGCGGTGTAAACGCGGCGCTCTGACCAGCTGAGCTACACGCCCTCGGGCGCGCAGCCTAACGCCAGTTGCCCACAGGCCCGGTCGCCGGCGGCTGCGCATCCCGCGACCGGCTGGTTGGCTGCTGCGCGCAGAGACCGAACGAACCGGGGCGCCCCTCATGGCCTACTTCACGACCGAGACGCTGGACTTCCTCCAGGACCTCGAGATCCACAACGAGCGGGACTGGTTCAACGACAACAAGCAGCGCTACCTCAACGACGTCGTCGCCCCGATGATCGCGTTCATCATCGACGTTGAGGCTCCGCTGCACAAGAAGGTGTCGAAGCACTTCGTCGCGGACCCGAAGACCAACGGCGGGTCGATGTTCCGCATCTACCGCGACACGCGGTTCGCGAAGGACAAGACGCCGTACAAGACCAACACGGGCGCACAGTTCCGCCACGCGGCCGGCAAGGACGTCCACGCCCCGGGTCTGTACCTGCACGTCGAGCCGGGCAACGGCTTCATGGGCTCGGGCATCTGGGGCCCGTCCACGAAGGACCTGACGCGCCTGCGCACCGCGATGGTCGATGACCCCAAGGCCTTCAACCGCGCCCACAACGCGAAGTGGGTCGAGGCGGGCGGCTGGGCGGCCAACACCGACATGCTGAAGCGCGCTCCGAAGGGCTGGCCGGCAGACCACCCGATGATCGAGGACCTGCGGCGCAAGCACTTCACGTTCGGACGGGAGATCACCGAGGCCGAGCTGCTCAGCCCGGACCTCGTGGACCTCTACGTGTCTCGCATCGCCGAGACCAAGCCCCTTCTGCGGTGGCTGTGCCGCACCCTCGGCCTCGACTTCTGAGCGACCGCGAGCCCGCGCCGGGATTGCGCGGGCTCAGTCAGCGTCAGGCGACCGGGGCGATCTGGACGTCGAGCTCGATGTCGACCTTCTTGCTCACGAGCACTCCACCGGCCTCGATCGCCTGGTTCCACGTGATGCCGAAGTCCTCGCGGTCGATCTTCGTCGACGCGGAGAACCCGGCCTTGGTGTTGCCCCACGGGTCCTTGCCGGAACCGAGGTAGCTGAGGCCCAGGGTCACCGGCTGGGCGACGCCCTTGATGGTCAGCGGACCTGTGACCTTCCAGTGGTCGCCGGCCTGCGTGATCGACTCGGACCGGAACGTGATGGTCGGGTGGTTCTCGACGTCGAGGAAGTCGGCGGAGCGGACGTGGGTGTCACGGTCAGCGTTGCCGGAGTCGAACGTCGCGGCGTCGATCGTGACGTCCACGCGCGACCGGGTCGGGTCCTCCTGCACGTCCACGGTTCCCGTGACGCCGGTGAAGCTGCCGCGGACCTTCGCGAACATCATGTGCTTGACGACGAAGCCGACGTCGGTGTGCGTCGAGTCGATCGCGTACGTGCCGGCGCTGGGAGTGTGGGTGGTGCTCATGTTCAGGTCCTTGAGATCGGGTGCCGGTCCACTCGTTGGACCGTTGCGCTCTCAACAACATGGATGAGCGCTCAACCATTCCCGCTCGTTCAAGGTTTTCTGGGGGTCAGCCGCGGCGTCGGTGCAGCGCCAGCGCCCCGAGGGCCATCAGACCGCCGATCGCGAGACCGCCGCCGGTGGCGGGAAGCGGCTGCGGGGCGGGATCGACGGTCTCCTCGACCGTCGGCTCGGGGGCGGGCACCTCGGCGGCATCGAAGCCGACGAGGTGGATCCAGGAACCGCGCTCGAGGAACGGCATCTGGACGCACGGTCCGATGGTGCCGCCGACCGAGGCACAGATCGGCTCCATCGAGCCGTAGTCGCTGCGCCACGCGGTCGGGTCCGCGCCCTGCTCGGTCGTGAGCGCGTCGACGACGTCACCGAAGACGCTCCGCATGATGGCCTGCGAGGTGCGCCCGCCGGTGTAGTCCGTCGACGGAGTCAGCGTGGAGGAGGATGGCTCGAGCACACGAAGCGCGAGGTTCAGCACCGGTGACATGTCGTAGAAGTGGCGTCCCATGGACGTCTGCTCCTCGACCCAGTCGTAGCCGTCGCCGACGTCGCGCAGCGAGCCGAACAGCTCGTCCGGCAGCGCGAGCATCGTCTGGTGGAAGATCGTCGTGGCGGCGCCGACGGTGGCCGGCGTCGACGCGAAGTCGAAGGTCCAGTCCGCGCCCGGACCGTTCGCTGAACCGTCCCAGCTGAGCAGCAGCGCGAGCGCGGCGATCTCCGTCGAGGTCAGGTCGGGCGCGGTCTGGAGCGCTCGCAGCATCGGGAGGAAGAACTCGGCGCGCGAGTCCTGGCTTCCCGCGAACTTGTCGATGTCGCGCAGCCCGTCGAACGTCCAGTCATCGCGACCGCGGATGATCTGGTCCAGCACGGCAACGCGGGCCCCGGCACCAGCCGGGTAGGAGGTCGAGGACTGACCACCCCCGTCCAGCCAGTCAGCGGCGGGCTTGTTGTTCCAGTTCACGATGAAGCCGCGGGCCGGGTTCACGGCGTGCGGGAGCTCGTCGAAGGCGAGGAACCCGTCGTTGTCGTACTCGCCGGTCCCGGGGATCGGCAGGCGGGTGTCGCTGCGCGGGTCGCGGATCATGTGCAGCCCCGGGTGCCAGAAGGCGATGTTGCCCTCCTTGTCCGCGTAGCCGGTGTTCTCGTTCCAGGTGACGCGACGCATCGCGTCCTCGAACTCCGCGAAGTTCTTCGCTCCCGGCCAACGGGTCACGCCGTCGATCGTCTCGACCTCGCGGTCCCACATCGCGTACTGGACGGAGCGCGACGTCAGCCCGTCCGCGGTGGTCGCCACGATCGGGCCGTGGACGGTGCGACAGACCTGGATGTCCTCGGAGTTCGACGCCGGGCCGAAGGGCACGCCGGACTGGCTGTTGCGCCACTCGACGGTCTCGGTCCGGCACTCCTGCTCCTTCCACACGCCGTCGTGGAAGTACTCCGGGTTCCCGTCAGCGTTGGAGTCCGGGCGGGTCGTCTCGATGTAGGAGTCGATGGTCTTCGCGTTGCCGGTCGTCAGCGCCCAGGCGACGTCGTTGTTGTAGCCGATGCCGAGCACGGGAACGCCGGGAGCCGTCGAGCCCCGCGAGTGCATCCCCGCGCCGTGGATCTCGATCTCGAGCAGGAGCTGCGGCGCCATGAGCAGCTGTGGCTCGGACATGAGCAGCGCCGACCCGTCGGCGGTCTTGTCGGGCCCGATCATCGCCATGAACGACCCGCCGTGCAGGCGTCCCTTGAACTCCTCGAAGAACTGCGCGACGGCAGCCGCCGGGTTCGGGGCCTCGCTGGACGCGGAGGCGAACGGGCCGACGCCGAGGCCGAGGCCGCCGGGCGGGACCTCGAAGTCCCCGGTTCCGGGGCCCGTCGCGAGCTCGAGCGGGATCGTGGCGGCGAAGTCCGCCATGCCGTCGAAGGCGCTCGCGAGCGCAGCGGCGTCGGCGGCTGCGGTGGTGCGCGGGAAGCGACCTTCCTCGCGCGGGACGGTCACGTAGGCGCCGTCGTCCTGCTGCCACATCAGGTCGTTGAACCGTTGGCGTCCGACCTCGGGACCGAACTCTTCCTCGAGCTCTCGCAGCGCGTTGACGTTCTCCATCTCGTTGGCGCCCTCGGCGGCGACGAAGCGCGTGAACAGCACGCCGATGGCGGAGATGTCGGTGAGCGTCAACGGCTGGGGCGGCTCACCGAGCAACGCGTACTCGGCGGGGAGCAGGTCGGGGCGGCCAGAGGTGACGTTGGCGATCCAGGCGTTGATGCCGTCGCGATAGCCGACGGCCGACGTGATGGCGTCCGCCGAGGAGGCGTTCAGCATGGCGTCGAACTCGGCGTCGGAGTACGTCGTGATCCGGGTGGCGACATCGTCCTGGACGGTGCCGCCGGTGCTGCCCGCGCCGGCAAGCTCGGACAGGGTCCCGCGGGCGGTGCGGCGGATCGCGTCGACGAGGAAGAGGCGGATCTGGGCGACGCCGTAGCCGACCCCGAACCAGAGGTCCTCGAGGTCGTCGGCGTAGACGACGGGGACGCCGTACTCGTCGATGCAGAGGGTGACGCCGGCGCGCGGGGTCTGCGGGTTGTCGCAGAAGGGTTCGGGACGCAGGCCACCGTCCCGGAACTCGTAGTTCCAGTACAGCTCTCGCTGGTCGTCGACGTTGTCGCCCCAGCTGTCCGGGTTCGGCGGCGGACCGAGCCCCTGACCGGCAGCGATCTCCTGCACGCCGGCGGTGGCCTGGGCCTCGAGTGAGAAGTACTGCGAGTTGCCCGGCGGCAGGACGACGTCGACGTGCATGCCGGTGCCGGCCTGAGCACTCACGGCCGGGACCAACGCGGCGGTCACGGCCGCGGCAACGGCGACGGCGATGCCCGCACGAAGCGGACGCAAGAAAGACGGGCCGGACATGAGGCTTCTCCAGATGACTGCAGGTGACGAGACTGCCACCCGGGGCGTGCGCCTGCTGGCGTTCAGCGATCTCGTGCGGGCAACGTGGCGGGGTCGACGATCCACCCCTCGTGGAAGTCCGCCACGTCAGGCACACCGAAGCTGGGGTGCCGCCATGCCCACGCCGCCTGGATGGCGCACAGCACCGCGTCGAGTCCGTCGGCCTGGACGTCGTCGACGAGCCCGTCCGCGACGTCGTCGCGCATCTCCACCCGCTCGAGGTACGGGAAGGCATCTCGCTGCAGCCGGGCCACCAGATCGCGGCGGACCGATCGACGCGCACCGCCGTGATGCGGACGGTCGTCCTTGTACGGCGAGCCCGCGAGGTGTCGGGCCGCGAGCGCCGGGTAGGTCTCAACCACCGCGGCGCCGAGGCCGGGCCGCGCAGGCCGCACGTCGACGCCCGCGCGCTGCAATCGGGGCGCGATCTCATGGAACATCAACGCCACCGGCGGACGTACCGGGTTGAGCGGGCTCTGGGCACCAGCGAGCACATCGGTGTCGCGTCGCTGGTACTTGTCGCCGGTCGGCCTCCCCGCCCGGAACGCCGCGAGCAGCGTCCGCCACTCGGCGCGGGTCATGGCAGCAGCGGCGCGCACGTAGCCGTCCCATGCCGCTGGCCAGCCGGTCTGCTCCACGAAGGAACGGGGCAGCCCGAGCGGCGCATCGATGCCGATGATCGACGGCGCCGCGTCGCCTCGGCTGGCGAGCAACGTCTCGAACGGCGTGAAGCTCTTCCAGCGAACAACCTCGTCGACGTGCAGCACGGTGCCGTGCAGGCGCCCGAACGCGGCGACCAGCGGCTTGCGTCTCGTCGGGGTCGACGTGACGTCGATCCCGACGACGGTGGCGGATGAGGCGTTCACACGTCGACGCGTCCGCCGGAACGCCAGGAGACGTTGTGGTTGCGGTCGAGCAGTCCGTCGTCGACGAGCGCGCGGCGCAGGGTCGACCAGTCATCGTTGAACGGGTGCAGGATCGCGTTGACCTCCGCCTCCTCGTAGCGAACGCCGACGTCGAACTCCAGCGCCAGGCGCTCCAGGACGATGGCCCGCTCGGAGCGGTTGCGTGGGATGCGTGGCAGGCGCTCGCCGGTGAACCACTTCGCGATCACCTCACGCTCGTCGTCGGTCATCCCGGAGAACACGCGCTTCGCAACGGGCTCTGGCTGAGGCAGCAGCGCGGTGGCGAGCTCCACCAGATGCGAACGTGACGCAGCCCAGCCGTCCTCGGTCTGCACGACGAACCCCGCGGCTCGAAGGTCGCCGACGGTGCGCAAAATGAGATCCCGCCCCAGCTCCGCGCCCGCTCCGTCGAGATGTGCGGTGAGCTGGTCGGTGGTCCTGGCGCCGATGAGCAGCGCCCCGAGGACGGTCAGCCTGGTCGGGTCGAGCAGGGTCGCGATCAGGGACTCGCGGCCGCGGTCACGCTCGGCGCGTGCACGGTCCTGCGGGCTGACGCGCTGGCGCACCTTGTGGCGCATCGAGCTGCCGCTGGCACGCCGCGGCATCATCAGCGGCATGATCATGACCGCCGCCCACACCATGGGCGAATTCGGCGTCGTGCTGATGGTCGGCGGCAGCATTCCCGGAGAGAC
>CBDTYW010000200.1:0-7021 GCA_965364735.1 uncultured Nitriliruptoria bacterium | reverse complement strand
AACATCCGGGCCGCCGCGGCGCCGAACTTCTCCACGCCCCGCGCCCGGAGCCCGCCCCGCGCTCGGCGATCCGTCGCGACGTCGCCGCAGCGCTGGCCAGCGCCCAGCGCGGGACCATCCTCGACGACGATGCGGCGCTGCTGCTGATGACGACCTCGGGCGTGGAGCTCGACGCGCTCTGCGAGGCGGCCGACGAGGTCCGGCGCGAGGCCGTCGGCGACGTCGTGACCTACGTGGTGAACCGCAACCTCAACTTCACCAACATCTGTTACACCGGCTGTCGGTTCTGCGCCTTCGCGCAGCGCCGTGACGACCCGGACGCCTACAACCTGTCGCTGGAACAGGTCGCCGACCGCGCCGAGGAGGCGTGGCGCGAAGGGGCCACCGAGGTGTGCATGCAGGGCGGGATCCACCCGGACCTGCCGGGCGACTACTACTTCGAGATCCTCGACGCCGTCCTCGGGCGCGTGCCGGACCTGCACGTCCACGCGTTCAGCCCCATGGAGATCGTCAACGGCGCGACACGCATGGGCATCTCGATCCGGGAGTGGCTGACCGAGGCGAAGGCCCGTGGGCTCGGCTCGATCCCGGGTACGGCGGCCGAGATCCTCGACGACGAGATCCGCTGGGTGCTGACGAAGGGGAAGCTCCCGACGAGCGCGTGGATCGATGTCGTCACGACCGCGCACGCCGTCGGAATCCCGACGACGTCGACGATGATGTATGGCCACGTCGATGCCCCGCACCACTGGGTGGCGCACCTGAAGCTGCTGCGACGACTCCAGGAGGAGTCGCTGGCGGGTGACGGCGCGGCGTTCACGGAGTTCGTCCCGCTGCCGTTCGTGCACCAGCAGGCGCCGATCTACCTCGCCGGCATCGCGCGGCCGGGGCCGAGCTGGGAGGACAACCTGAGGGTGCACGCGCTGGCACGGCTGCTGCTGCAAGGAGCCATCGACAACCTGCAGATGTCCTGGGTCAAGGTCGGGACGGATCGTGCGGTCGATCTGCTCCGAGCGGGCTGCAACGACGTGGGCGGGACGCTGATGGAGGAGACGATCAGCCGGATGGCCGGCGCAGACCACGGCGTCCGCAAGCTCCCCGTCGAGCTGGAGGCGATCGCGACCGCGGCGGGTCGTCCGGTCCGGGAGCGCACGACGCTCTACGGGCGCGTGCCTGAACGGTCCGGTCGTGGCCTGCTGCCCATGGCCTGACAGAACCTCTACGGTTTCTGTCCGGATTTTTTCCGGCGCGCATTCGGCGGCCACGGGTGAGCGTTTGCGACTGATGTGGCTGTAGCGGGCTGTTTTTTGGCGTTTTTTTGCCGTTTCTCAGGCCGTCGTGGCGCGGCTGGCCGAGAAACTCGGTCGTTCGGGAGGTTTGAGAGTTGAACTTCCGGGCATACTGTGGTCATCTTGCACAAGTTCTTGTACAAGTTTCCACGCCCGGAGCCACGATGTCTCTCATGATCCCGCCCTCGTCGATCGTTCCCTCGGTCGTCCTTTCGGCGCTGACGGATGAGGAGCTTCTCGTCGCCGCGGCCGGGCGCGACGAAGCCGCCTTCGCGGAGCTGTACACCCGGCTCATGCCGCGCGTGCACCGCGTGGCCCGGCGGGTGATCCGCGACATCTCGTTTGCCGAGGAGGTCGCACAGGAGGTCATGGCCGAGGTCTGGGCCAAGGCCGACCGCTTCGACCCCACGCGGGGGAGCGCCTCCGCCTGGATGACGACCATGGCCAGCCGCCGCGCGATCGACCGCGTCCGCTCTGAGCAGGCCGCCCGCGCCCGCGCCGACAAGTCCGCCCGCCGCGAGCAGTCCCGAGAGTTTGACGTCGTGGCTGACGAGGTCGAGACCCGCCTCGACCATTGGCAGGTCCGTCAGGCGCTGGCCGTGCTCACGAGCCGTCAGCGCGAGGCCGTCGAACTCGCCTACTTCGACGGGCACACCTACCGCGACGTCGCCCGGGTCCTCGACATCCCGGAGGGGACGGCGAAGTCCCGCCTGCGCGACGGGATCGGCCGGCTGCGGACCCAGCTCGAGGGGATGCTCGACGACTGACGCGCTCCGACACGAGGTCATGCAGCGCGCGTCCCGCTTTTGCGGGCGCTTCCTGCATCCCGTCGGGCACAGAAGTGCGCGAACGCCAAGGAAAACGTGCGTCGAGCGCCTAGAGTCCGGCCGATACGCGGGGTTGCGCACCGACCCGGTCGGCGTCGCCGTTCACCTCGCCTGACGGGAGTGTGCCGGTGACTGACGCGCCGAGGCCTGGTGGGGACTTGTCGAGCAAGGTCGACGAGATGTTCACCGACGCGATCAACAAGCAGGTCAACGAGCAGCGGACGCTGAACCGTCTCGTCCGTGACGTGGATGGCGCCATGCGTGCGATCCGAGAGCGCATCGACGAGCTCCAGGACCAGGTTGGACGTGATCTGGCCCCGACCTCGCAGCGTCTCGAGGACGTCGAGTCCGCGGTCATCCAGCTGCGCACCCAGTCTCGTCAGGACGCGGACGAGCTCCGGGCCGAGCTGCGCGACGCCCTCGGCGCGGTCAGCGCGGCCAGCGCAGAGACCGCGGGCGGCATCCAGGCCCAGCTCGGCGACCGGATCGGCGACCTGACCGACGCCGAGCAGGCGGTCAAGGAACGGCTCGACGAGCTCGCGATCGCGCTCGAGGGCCAGCTGAACGGCATCGCGACCGAGCAGGACCGCGTCGATGGCCTCCTCGGTGGCCTCGCCGACCAGGTACGGATCGCCGCAAGTTCCGCGACTGATGGAGCACAGGCCCTCATCCCGCAGATCGAGCGAATCGAGTCCGCCCTCGCCGAGCTCGGCGCAGGCGTGACCGGCCGGCTCGACCAGGCGCTCGACGACGTCCGCCAGGCTGCACGTGAGGACCGGCAGAGCGTCGGCATGCGTCTCGACGAGTCGTTCGAGGAGCTCGGTGGCGTGCTCGCTGGCCTCGAGGCTCGCCAGAACGGGCTGGTCTCCTCGGTCACGGACCTTCGGTCGGTGATCTCCGAGGCCGCGGACGACACCCGGACGGCCGAGACGGTCGCAGGGCTCGAGCCACGCCTGAGCCAGCTCGATGACCGCATGGTCGCCATGGCCGGCGATCTCCGGGAGACCGTGGACCAGGCGGTCACCGGTCTGCGCGAGTTCGACGCGCAGCTCGCCGCGGACATGCGCGGGGTCATGCGCGACGACGTCGTCACCGAGATCGAGCGCCAGCTCGCCGATGTTCTGCACAACGTCCGCGCGTCGATCGGCGAGGTCGGCAGCCAGCAGGAAGCAGCACGCGCCGAGCTCGCCGCGGCGGTCGCCGAGGCCTCGGTCCGCCTCGACGCCCGCGTCGGGGACGTCGTCGAAGCGTCCGCAGGCGACCAGGCAGATCTCGACGCACGCCTCACCCTGATCCAGGAGCGTCTGGAGCTCCTTGCCGCACGGATCGGCGACGGCGATCCCGAGACCCGAGCCCTGGTCAGCGCCGAGTTCGCCGGGCTCACGGAACGTGTCGAGCGTTCGCTCGCGGACATCGGCTCACGGCAGGACGACGTCGAGCGCGCCGTGGGCTCTCTGGGGGAGTCCCAGGGCCACCGTCAGGGCCTGCTCATCGAGCGCCTCGACAGCACCGTCACCGATCTGCGCAGCTCCGTCCACGACGCGCTCGTGGACGTCTCCGGCGAGGTGAACCGTCTCGCCGGAACCGATGATCGGGTCCGGGATCTCGCCGAGCAGGTCAGCGGTTCGCTGCTCACCGTGCAGGAACGTCAGCTCGAGCTCGCTGGGCAGCTCGACCGGTTGCGCGAAGGGATCATCCAGCGTCTGGCTGACACCGACGCCGGTGTCGCGGAGGCCATCGCGCCCCAGCTGGCTCGGCTGAGCGCGCGCCTCGACGAGGTCGGCGACGAGCTGCAGCAGGGCATGCAGAACACGCTGATGCACGGCCTCGAGAGTCGTCTCGAGACCTTCGCGCAGCAGGTTGCGGACACCTCGACCGGGATGCGCGCCGACATCGGCGGGCGACTCGCCCTGCTCCGCGAGGAGCTCGAGGCAGAGCGACAGGCACTCCGCGCCGAGCTCAGCGCGGAACGCGGACAGCTCGCGGAGCAGATCGATGCGGTCGGTTCCTCGGTCGACCGGTCAGCCGCCGCTTTCGCCACGCAGGTTCGTGACGGCGTCAGCGGTCCGATCGATGAGCTGGCGACCAACCTGCACGTGCAGCTGGGGCAGGTCGAGACGCGTCTGACCGGTGTGGACGAGGCGTTGCGTGGGATCGCGGCGATCGAGTCTGCGGTGACGGCGCTCGGCGAGGCCGAGGGTCCCGATGTCGTCGGGGCGTTGGCGCCGGAGCTGTCGCGTCTGGGTGAGCGTCTCGATGAGGTGGCTGCGGAGCTGTCGCGTGGGATGCAGTCCGCGGTGGTTGACGGTCTGGAGGAGCGTCTGCGGGCGTTCGCGCTGCAGGTCGAGGACTCCTCGACCGGGATGCGTGCGGACATCGGCGGGCAGATCGTCATGCTCCGTGAGGAGCTGGAGGCGGAGCGTCAGTCCCTGCGTGAGGAGCTGCGTTCGGATCACGGTGGTCAGCTCGATGAGCTGGCGACCAACCTGCACGTGCAGCTCGGGCAGGTCGAGACGCGTCTGACCGGCGTGGACGAGGCGTTGCGTGGGATCGCGGCGATCGAGTCTGCGGTGACGGCGCTCGGTGAGGCCGAGGGTCCTGATGTCGTCGGGGCGTTGGCGCCGGAGCTGTCGCGTCTGGGTGAGCGTCTTGATGAGGTGGCTGCGGAGCTGTCGCGTGGGATGCAGTCCGCGGTGGTTGATGGTCTGGAGGAGCGTCTTCGGGCGTTCGCGCTGCAGGTCGAGGAGTCCTCGACCGGGATGCGTGCGGACATCGGTGGGCGGATCGTCATGCTCCGTGAGGAGCTGGAGGCGGAGCGTCAGTCGCTGCGTGACGAGCTGCGCGCCGAGCGCGGACAGCTCGGGGAGCAGATCGACGCCGTCGGCGCGACGCTCGAGCGCACGGTCGACGTCGTGTCCGGTCAGGTCACTGAGGGCGTGAGCGGTCAGCTCGACGAGCTGGCGACGAACCTGCACGTCCAGCTGGGGCAGGTCGAGACGCGTCTGACCGGCGTGGACGAGGCGTTGCGCGGGATCGCGGCGATCGAGACCGCCGTGGCGGCCGTCATCGACGAGCAGCGCAACGTCGCCAGGCAGACATCGGTCGAGGATCTGCTCGAGCGGATCGGAGCGGTGGACGGCGTCGCTCGTCGCGTGGACGAGCTTCACGACCTGCTCCTCAACGGTGACGGCGTGTCCTCGTTGCCACCGGCTCTCGCGGACCTCGATGTCCAGCTCCAGCCACTTCGCGGCATGGATGATCGCTTCGCGGAGCTCGCCTCGGAGTCGCGGACCGTCCTCGAGCAGCTCGCGGGTGTCCAGGAGCTGCTCGGGGGAGAGCGCGACGAACGGCTCGCCCAGGGCGACCGGCTGAGCGCGGTGGGCTTCGCGGTCGACCAGGCCATGGCTGGCCTGGCCGGCGGGCAGAGCGAGCTCGGAGGACAGCTCGCGACGGTGCTCGAGGAGCTCGGTGACATCAGCGCGACGAGTCGCGCTGCACGTGACGAGCTGGCGCCACACGTGGCGCGCGTCGAGGAGGCCGTCCATGGCCTCGAGGCACAGCTGAACGGCCGGCTCGAGCAGCTCGCCGGCGACACCGGTGAGCGCTCGGAGACGCTGCGCGCAGACGTGGCCGCGACGCAGGAGCACCTGGACGGCCAGGTCCGAAACCTCGCCGAGGCCGTCACCCAGGCGTTGGTCGGGCTGGACACGCGGCAGGCAGAGCTGACTGCGAACGTCACGTCGGCGGTCACCCAGCTCGTCGAGGCCGCCGAGGTCGCCGAGCAGACCCGCGACCAGCTGACCCCGCAGATCCAGCGGTTCGAGTCGGCGGCCGACACCTTGCAGAGCGCCGTCGCGGTGACCCTGACCGACTTCCGCAGCGAGGCCGAGGTCCGCAGCGTCGAGCTCCGCCAGGACCTCTCCACGCACCTCGAGTCGCTCATCACCCGACTCGACGAAGCGGTGGGCGGCGTCGTCCAGCAGGTTCCTGAGTCGCTCGCGATCGAGTTCGAGCGCGTCCGTGACCGCCTGGACTCGCAGCTCACGGGCCGCATCGGCGAAGCCATCGAGCGCGTCGAGTCCGGGACGGAGTCGATGGTCGACGCCATCGCGGAGCTGCAGCCGAGCGTGGCGGCGTCCTCGTCGCAGCTCGTGGCCGTCGAAGAGGTCCTCCGCGGCCTCCGCGAGCTCGTCCAAGGACAGCAGGCGGAGCTCTCCGCGGTGCTGGCCGGACAGCTGCACGACCTCCGGACCGAGTTCGAGGCCCAGCGCGACACGATGGGCCGGCTGTCAGAGCAGATCGATGAACAGCGCTCCGCAATGCTCCCTCAGGCGGAGGGCGTGGCGCAGTTCCAGGATCTGCGGGACCGTCTCGATGATCTGACGGGACGTCTGTCCGCTGGTGGGGAGACCGCGGACGGGATCGATGCTGTCGCGTTGCGTGATGACGTCGCGGGGCTGCGTGCGTCGTTGGCCTCGTTGCCGGAGCAGCAGTCGGCTGACGTGGATGATCTGCGGATCCGCTTCGACGGGATGCTGTCGAGGATCGACGCGTTGCCGGAGGCGCAGTCTGCGTCGCTGGACGAGATGCGTGGCGAGCTCGCGCAGGTCGTGGCGGGTCTGGACCAGATCCGGGCTGCGGCGAGCGATCCGTGGACGGAGCTCCAGGGTCGGCTCGACGGGCTGGAGTCAGTGTCGCGTGGGCTGCCGCTCGAGGTTCGTGATGAGCTCGAAGAGGTCCTCGGCGGCCGCTTCGGCGACCGTCTCGGCAACATCGAGGAGGCGCTCGCGGCCGTCCGCGAGCTCGTGCAGGAGCAGTCGGGTCTGTCGCTGCGTGAGACCGAGGGGGTCGCGCAGTTCCAGGATCTGCGGGACCGTCTCGATGATCTGACGGGACGTCTGTCCG
>CBDTYW010000199.1:0-7022 GCA_965364735.1 uncultured Nitriliruptoria bacterium | reverse complement strand
CGGTCACGAGCCCGCCGTCGCGGGTGACCTCGACGGGCACCTCGCCGATCGAGGTGTGGAGCACGTGGACGCCGAGCCCTCCGGTCATCCCGAGGTGCACTCCCGAGGCGATCGTCGCGTGCCCGCAGAACGTGACCTCCATCTCCGGCGCGAAGTAGCGCACGTCCCAGTGGGTCGCTGCGTCAGCGTTGCCAGCGGGAGCAGCGCGCGGCACCAGGAACGCGGTCTCCGAGTAGCCGACCTCTGTCGCGATCTGGCGCATCTGCTCGACATCGAGCGCGTCGTCGGTGACCACGACACCGGCAGGGTTGCCGCCGGCGGGATCACTGGTGAACGCGGAGAGACGGTGCACCTGCGGGGCTGCGGACATGGGCAAGACCTTCGATCTGGTTCGGGTGCTCCAGTGTGCGGGGCGGCGAGCACCCCGGGTGATCCGCCTGCGCCGCGACCGGACCCGAGCGCGGCCGCGACCACGCAAGGTGTGCTCGTGCGGACACCTTGGGAGGACCGCACGTGCGCCGGTGTTGCTCATCGTGCGTGGAGCGCGGGCGTGCCCCACAGAACCGAAGGGCATCACCATGAACCGCTCGAACCTCGCCGAGCTCACCAGAGGCGTCGTCGCCGGCGCTGTCGGGACCCTCGCCATGGACGTGCTCTGGTGGCGTCGGGCCAGGGCTGCTGGCAGCGATGACTCCTTCACAGGGTGGGAGTTCGTCACCGGGTCCGAGTACGAGAGCTTCGCTGACGCGTCCGCTCCCGGTCAGGTCGGGCACCGTATGGCCGCGCTCGTGGGGATCGACGTGCCGGTTCAACACGCCGGGCTCACCACCGACGTCGTGCACTGGGCAACCGGCGCGACCTGGGGGGTCTTCGCGGGAGCACTCGCAGCCCGGACGTCGCTCTCCGCCGCGACGGCCGGCATCGCCGGGGGCGTCGCCGCCATCACGACCGCCTACGCGGCGCTCGGCGCCATCGGCATCTACCGGCCCGTCTGGGAGGACGACCGCGCGACGCTCTTCAGCGACGCCAGCGCGCACCTGGTGTTCGGAGCGGCCACCGGCGTTGCGCTCGCCACCTTCGAGCATTTCCGTTCAGCATGATCGCGAGCGCGACGCCGGGGGCAACGGCATGAACGACCAGGACATGAACGACCACGACGAGATGGATCTCCCGGCGAGCCGGTACATCGCACCTGAGGATGTCCTGTTCGAGATGGCCGAAGCCGGCTCGAAGCGTGCGTGTTCGCTGCGGTCCGACCAGGTCCTGATCCTCAGCGTGCTCGCGGGCGGCTTCATCTCGATCGGTGCGGTGTTCAGCACCCTGATCGCGACGGGCACCGAGAACGAAGGCATCAAGCGACTGCTGGAGGGGTTCGGGTTCTCGACCGGGTTCTTCCTCGTGGTGCTCAGCGGTGCGCTGCTGTTCACCGAGGTCAACGTCGAGCTGCCGGCAACCCTGCTCGGCCACCGCCGCGACACCTCGGGGCGCGGTCGGCTCCACCACGCGGTCCTCAAGCTGTGGGGACTGGCCGCGATCGGCAACATGATCGGGGCCTTCGTGACCGGCTACGTCATCGTGGCGATCTCGGACTACGGCCCCGGCTTCGAGTCGCTGCTCAGCGAGGTCGTCGCCACGAAGATGCGGTTCCAGTCCGTCGGAGGCGCCGAGGGGTTCCTCAAGGCCATCCTGTCCGGCGTGGTGGCCAACTGGCTGGTGGGCATGGCTGCCTTCCTGGCAACGATGGGACGCACCATCATCGGCAAGTACGTCCCCGTGCTCGTGACGGTGATGGCGTTCGTCGCGGGCGGCTTCCTGCACAGCCCGGCGAACATGGCCTACCTGTCGCTGGCCCAGCCGCTCGGCGCCGGCCCGGGCTGGGGGGACGGCATGCTCTGGGCAGTCCTGCCCGCAGCGATCGGGAACATCATCGGCGCGTTCTTCCTGGTCGCGCTGCCCTTCACCATCGCCAGCAGTCGTCGTCCGACCGTGGCGTAGGCGGCCCAGTCGTCTGCGCGACGGTGCGTGCTGGTCAGATCTTGCCGTCTCCCGACGTCAGGCGTCGTGCGCGACGGTTGCGGCGAGCTTGCCGAACGAGCCGCCGCGACGACCGAGGTCGTGCAGCTCCTGCATCTGCTCCAGCGGCATCGACGCCCCGACGACCACCTGCAGCGAACCGTTGGACATCATCTCGGCCATCGACGCCAGCGCTGCGTGGTCGGGCTCGACGAGCAGGAACTGCGCGGTGACGCCAGCTGCCTCGAGGACCTCGTGCGGTGGCAGGAACGGCGAGATCTGCACCAGTCGCCCGCCGCGACGGAGCGACGCGACGGACCGAACCGGGTTGTCACCCTCGCCGAGGAGATCCAGCACGGCGTCCATCTCGGTTGCCACGTCCTCGAACCGCTCGGTGCGGTAGTCGATGACGTGGTCGGCACCGAGCTCGATGAGCCGCTCGTGGTTGCGCTGCGAAGCGGTCACCCACACCTCGGCACCACGCACCTTCGCGAGCTGCAGGGCGATGTGGCCGACGCCTCCCGAGGCCGCGTGGACCAGCACGCGGTCCCCGGGGCCGACGTTGAGCGTGTCGACAACTGCCTGCCATGCCGTCAGTCCAGCCAGCGGGAGAGCGCCCGCCTCGAGGTCTCCGACGTCGTCGGGAATCCGCGCCAGCTGCCGCGACCGCGCCGCGGTGTACTGCGCGTACGCCGACGCCGGGGCCGGGAACGCAGGCATCCCGAAGACCCGGTCACCGACCGCGAAGCGGGTCACGCCCATCCCGAGCTCCACGACCGTTCCCGCGATGTCCCAGCCCGGAACCACCGGGCCAGGGGGCGGACCGGCGTCGGCGCTCGCGCCTGGCGGCGGGCCCTCGAGGCTCTTCCAGTCGGCCGGGTTCACCCCAGCGACGGTGATCCTGACGAGCACCTCGGTGGGGCCCGGCACGGGACGGTCGAGCGTGGCGACCTCGAGGTCGCCGGAGGGTGTTGCGGTCAGTGCGCGCATGCGATGTTCGACTCTCTTCGATGACGTGCGTGATGGTCAGAACTTGCCGGAGTTGACCCATTCGGACTCCGGGACGATCGCCTCGACGACGTCCCAGTGCTCGACGATCATGCCGCGGTCGACGCGGTGCAGCGCCTTCGCCGCCGAAGAAACACCGTCGATGACGAGGTGGCTGAGCGTCGCGACGAAGCTGCCCTCGCCCACGACCTGGTGGACGGCGACGCCCTTGGTCACCGCGAGGCGCTCGGCCCAGGCGTCGCGACCATCCGCGATGCTCGGCGAATGCTGGGCGACGTCGTCGGCGACGAACTCGCCGAGCCGGCCGAGATCGCCCCCGAGGACCACGGTCTCGAGGAAGTCGCGGACGAGCGCGGTGTTCTGGTCGGTGTCGTCGAGGTCGGTCGGCGTCGTCGGCCCGTCGATCATCGTCCGCCCCGAAGCGGTCGGATCAGCCCACTCCTGGATGACGTCCCAGTGCTCGATCAGCCGGCCGTGCTCGTCGCTGTCGAAGATGTCCATCGTGACCCACTGTGTCGCGCCGCCGTCGAGGATCTGGTGCACGTGCAGGAAGACCTTGCGGCCCTGCTGGAACGAGCGATGGATCACGATGTCGCGGTCCGGGTGCGCGGCACGGAACGCCGTGAAGAAGGCGAGGAAGCCGTCCTTGCCGTCTGGCACCGGGTGGGAGTGCTGGGTGTAGCGCTCACCGGCGTGGCGCGCGATGGCGCCCTCAGCGTCCCCGTCGCGGATGCCCTCCATGTACAGGGCGTGGGCGTGCTCGATCGCCGTCATCGTCATCCGTCTGTCTTCGGTGTCGTGACCGCGTCGCGGCGGGTCGACATCATGTCAGCAGCAGCCCGGAGATGCGGCGAGACGCAACCCGGACGCCGAAGACGGCCAGCGCGGCCAGCACGGCCACGTGCGCCGGGACCGACCAGTCCCACACGCCGAAGAACGCGGCGCGCATGAGCTCTGCGCCGTGGTAGAGCGGGGAGATCTGCGCGACGACGCGCAGCGAGGGCGGGTAGACATCGAGCGGGTAGAACGTCGCGGAGAACAGGAACAGCGGCATCGTCACGATCTGGACGAGGTCGAAGTCCTGCCACGACCGCATCCACGTCGTCGCGGCCATCCCGAGCGCACCGAACGCGATCCCGATGAGACCGGCGATCGGCAGCGACAGCAACGCCCACGGCGACGCGACCAGGCCGCTTGCCCAGGCGATGAGCAGGAAGCTCGCCGTGTAGCCGCCGCCCCGGACGAGCGAGGTCGCGACCTCGCCGGCGGCGATGTCATGCGGGTTGACCGGCGTGGCCAGCATCGCGTCGTAGATCCGGTCGTGCTTCAGCCGGAAGTAGATGTTGATGGTGGACTCGTAGACCGCGCCGTTCATGGCCGACGCGGCGAGCATCCCGGGCGCGACGAACTCCGCGTACGGCACCGGCGCGCCACCGGGCCCGGTGACGTCGCCGACGAGGGCACCGACACCGATGCCGACCGCCCACAGGTAGAACACCGGCTCGAACAGGCCGGTCATGATGACCAGCCACGCGCTGCGGAAGACGTGCAGGTTGCGGCCGAGGACGTGGCGCGCGCCGGGAGGCATGATCCGCGGGCCGAGGGCGATCGTCTCGGTGATCGGCGCTGTCGAGACCGAGGACGTGCGGATCCGCGCGGCGGTCGCGACACCTCCGCCGGATGGCTGCTTCGAAATGCGGGACGGCTTCGCGGCCTTCTGCGCCGCCACCCGGGGCGAGCGGCGAGCGGCCTTGGCGCGACGCTTGGCGTCGCGCTCCTGGCGCTTCTGGTCGCGCGTCTTGCGAGGCAGGCTGGGAGGGGCGTCGCTCATGCGTACAGCCGCTCGTCGAAGAACCGCTGGGAGACCCGCAGCGCCAGCGCACCCCAGGCCAGGAGCACCGCGACGTGGACGAACGCCGGCCACGCGCTCGGCGCAACGCCTGACGCGCTGCGCGCGAGCTCGACGCCGTGCCACAACGGCAGCGCCTTGGCGAGCACCTGGGCGATCGTCGGCAGCTGCGCGATCGGGAAGAACGCTCCGGAGAACAGGAACATCGGCATCGCGACGAGCCGGAAGAACGGCGCGAGCCCGAAGTCGGAGCGCAGCCGGATCGCGTAGGAGAGCGCGAAGGGGATGAAGACGAGGCCGGTCAGCGAGCCGGCAAGCGAGGTCATCGCCACAGCCGACCACTCGAGCGCCCCGAGCGCCGCAGCCACCGCGCCGAAGGCGAGCGCGCTCGTGAAGACGCGGAGCCCGCCGAACATCAGGTGTCCGCCGACGAGGTCGCGGGGCGCCACCGGGGTGGCGAGCGCGCCCTCGTACCAGCGCATCCAGGTCGTGCCGCTCAGCACCGGGAAGATGCCTTGGTTCACACCCATCATCATCGCGTTGGCGGCCATGAGCCCCGGCGCGAGATAGGCGACGTAGCTCGTTCCTTCGAGCCCGACCACGCCGTCGTCGATGAGCGTCCCGAGCCCGAAGCCCATCGCGAGCAGGTAGAGCAGCGGGGCGAGGAACGAGACGAAGATCGTCGCGCGCCACGTCGAGCCGTACGTCCGTACCTGCCCTTCGAGCACGCGAACTGCTGCTGACGCCACCGCTGACTCCTGATCCGGTCGCGAGGCTATGCCCGTGAGCGCCCGACTCCCATGAACCTCCCCCGGCGAGACGTCGGGACGAAGGCCTCGGTTGTCGCCCAACCCGGTTCACGGGCACGGTTGTCGTGGAGACCTCGCCCCGCTCGGGAAACACGACAACCTGCCCGGCCCGCCAGGTTGCACGACAACGCGCGGTTGTCGGCGAAACCGGCCGAGGCGCGTGGTTGGATGCGAGCAAACGTCCCACCGCGTACCGAGGCCCGACCGTGACCGAGCTCCTCCCGCTGGCCCAGGCCCGCGACGCCGTCGTCACCGATGACGAGATCGCCTACCTGAACTCCGCGTACATGGGCTTGCGGCTGCGGTCGGTCAACGCGGCCGGGCATGCCGCGATCGAGGCGCAGTGCGCGCCGTGGAAGGTCGGGGCGTCGGCGTTCTTCGAGCCGCTGGAGCGGCTTCGCGACTCCTTCGCCGCGAACATCGGCGCCGACGCGGACGGCCTCGCGACGATCCCGAGCGTCTCCTACGGGATCGGGGTCGCGGCCAAGAACCTGCATGTCCGGCCGGGCGGGCAGATCCTCACCCTCGACGGACAGTTCCCGTCCAACGTCTACGCGTGGCGGGCGCTCGCTGAGGAGTCCGGCGCCGAGGTCGTGACGCTGGACGCCCCCGTGGACAACGCCGTCACCTGGACCGACACCGTCGTGGCGGCGCTGGACGAACGGGTCGACATCGTCGCGGTGCCGAACGTGCACTGGGCCGACGGCCGCCTGGTCGACCTCGTCGCGGTCCGCGCTGCCTGCGATGCGGTCGGGGCCGCGCTCGTCGTCGACGCGTCGCAGTCGTTGACGGTGATCCCGATCGACTTCTCCCCCGACATCGCCCCCGACTTCGTGATCAGCGTCGGCTACAAGTGGCAGCTCGGACCGTGGTCCTACTCGTGGCTCTGGGCCGCCGAGCAGCACCGGTCGGGCCGGCCGCTCGAGCACGGGTGGATGTCGCGCAAGGGCTCCGAGGACTTCGCCCGGCTCGTCGACTACACCGACGACGTCCGGCTCGGCGGCGCACGGTTCCAGGGCGGCGAGTCCAACAACTTCACGCTGGTCCCGATGGCGCAGGCGGCCGCGGACCAGGTCGGAGCGTGGGGCGTCGCCAACATCGGCGAAGCGATCCGGCCGCTGACCGACCGCATCGAAGCCCGCGCCGAAGGAAGAACCGACATAGACGCCATCGATATAGAGCGCGACCGAGGGGTCCTGCGTCACCGATACGTCGTTCTGGCCGATCCCGCGAATGAACAGACGGACCGTATCCGCGGTGCCGTTGAAATTGTTGACGAACAGATTGGGCACATTGCTCGCCAGATCCTCGATCTTGGCGATGCCCAGTTTGGCCAGCTTCTC
>CBDTYW010000198.1:0-7076 GCA_965364735.1 uncultured Nitriliruptoria bacterium | reverse complement strand
CCGTCGACGTTGCAGCCGCTCGCCGAGGTCGCCCTCGCCGACGCCACCGACGTCGACCGCGCCGTCACCGCCGCACGCGCCGCCTCCGAGGGGGCGTGGGGCAGCATGCCCGGCGCCGAGCGCGCGAAGTACCTGTACCGCCTCGCCCGGCTCGTTCAGGAGCGTGCGCGTGAGCTCGCCGTCGTCGAGTCGATGGACGGCGGCAAGCCGATCACGGAGTCGCGCGACGTCGACGTACCGCTCGCCGCCCACCACCTGTTCCACCACGCCGGCTGGGCCGACAAGCTCGGCTACGCGTTCCCCGGCCACCGCGCGAGCCCGCTCGGCGTCGCCGGCCAGATCATCCCGTGGAACTTCCCGCTGCTGATGGCGGCGTGGAAGATCGCCCCGGCGCTCGCCACCGGCAACACGGTCGTGCTGAAGCCGGCCGAGACGACGCCGCTGACCGCGCTGCTGCTCGGCGAGCTCCTCCAGGAGATCGACCTGCCGCCGGGCGTCGTCAACATCGTCACCGGCGCGGGGGAGACGGGGCGTGCGCTCGTCGAGCACGAGGGCGTCGACAAGATCGCGTTCACCGGATCGACGGCGGTCGGCAAGGGCATCCAGAGGACGCTCGCGGGGCGAGACACCCGGCTCACGCTCGAGCTCGGCGGCAAGGCCGCGAACATCGTCTTCGCCGACGCCGCGCTCGACCAGGCCGTCGAGGGGATCGTCCGCGGGATCTGGTTCAACCAGGGCCACGTCTGCTGCGCCGGCTCCCGTCTGCTCGTGCAGGAGTCGGTCGCCGAGGTCGTCGTCGAGAAGATCAAGCGCCGCATGGAGACGTTGATCGTCGGCGACCCGCTCGACAAGAACACCGACATCGGGGCGATCAACTCGCCCGAGCAGCTCGCCCGGATCACCTCGCTCGTCCAGTCCGGCGTCGACGAGGGCGCGACGATGTACCAGTCCTCCTGCGACCTCCCCGACACCGGCCTGTACTTCCGCCCGACGCTGTTCACCGACGTCGCCCAGTCCCACCGGATCGCCGTCGAGGAGATCTTCGGCCCGGTCCTGAGCGTGCTGACCTTCCGCACCGCCGCCGAGGCCGTCGAGAAGGCCAACAACACCACCTACGGCCTCAGCGCCGGGATCTGGACCGAGAAGGGCTCGCGGATCCTGTGGATGGCCGAGCGCATGAAGGCCGGCGTCGTCTGGGCGAACACCTTCAACCAGTTCGACCCGGCGGCCCCGTTCGGCGGGATGAAGCAGTCCGGCTTCGGCCGCGAAGGTGGCCGCGACGGCCTCGCCGCCTACCTCGATCTGCAGGACCGCGTCGCAGCGGGCAACTGATCTCAGACGCTCGGTCTCGCTCGTGCTCTTCAGCTCAGAACGAGCACCGGCGTCGGCGGGTCGGGGACGCCCAGCCACCGGCGATCCCGCGTGACGATCCGGTCGGCGCCGGCCCAGGCTGCGGTCGCGAAGTACAGCGCTTCGTACGCGGTGGCGTTGGCCCACCACGTCGCGCTGAGCTCGAGTACCGGGGGCGCGGCAACGCGGGCCAGAGGGAGGCGGCTCAGCGCCTGTGCCGCGGCTCGGCCGCGCGTGAGTCCGTCGGGGAGGTGAGCGGTCAACCGCCGCACTGCGTGGAGCACCTCGGCATCGATGTGGGCCGGCGCGAGCAGGTGATCGCCCCGGATGGTGGCTGCGACCGCGGGTGCGCCCGTGGTGTGCAGCAGGAGGGGAACGAGCACCGAGGCGTCGACGACGGTGCGCCTCACGCGACGTAGCCGTCGCCGACGTCGCCGTCTGCAGCGAGCACGACCTCGTCGGTCTGCGCATCCCACCCGCTGCCGACGGTGTCGCGAATCTCTTCCCCGCTGGGCTCATCGCCGCCCCACGCAGGGCCGCTGAGCACCGCGTCGAGCCAGGAGTCCAGCGTCGGGAGCGCCAGATCGACGTGGATCAGCCGCAGGACATAGTCGCGCATCGTCATCTGGCTCGCCTCGGCGCGTGCGCGGAGTCGTCGGTGGAGGTCGTCCGGAACGTTCTTGATGTGCAGGTTGCTGATGGCATCCTCCTTGGATGCTGGCAGCATGCCATCGCATGGTCGGGCTCGTCCACCCCCGCCGGAATGCTGTGGGCAGGGCTCGCAGCCCGGTCCCGCGATGAGCGTTAGCCTCGCGGTGTGTCGCAGCAACGGCCACCCAGGAGCAGCGCATGAGCCGCATCGCGGTCCGCAAGACCAGCAAGCTCTACATCGGCGGGGCGTTCCCGCGCTCGGAGTCCGGGCGCACGTTCCCGGTCGTCGGCCACGAGGGCACCACGCTCGCGCAGGCGTCGTGGGGCTCGCGCAAGGACATCCGCGACGCCGTCGCCGCCGCGCACAAGGCTGCTTCCGGCTGGGCTGGGCGCACCGCCTACAACCGCGGGCAGATCCTCTACCGGATCGCCGAGATCCTCGAAGGTCGTCGCACGCAGCTCATCGCTGAGCTGGCTCTGGTCTCGGGCGACGAAGCAGCCGCCGAGGCAGAGGTCGACGCAACCGTGGACCGATGGGTCTGGTACGCGGGCTGGTGCGACAAGATCGCGACGACGGCCGGCGGGGCGATCCCCGTCGCCGGGCCGTACTTCACGTTCACCGTCCCTGAGCCGGTCGGCGTCGTCGGGATCGTCGCCCCGTCCGAGGCCCCGCTGCTGGCGATGACGTCGCTGCTCGCCCCCGCGCTCGCGGGCGGCAACGTCGCGGTCGTCGTCCCGTCAAGCGTTGATCCGCTCGTCGCGATCACCTTCGCCGAGGTCCTCGCGACCTCCGACGTCCCCGGAGGCGTCGTGAACATCGTCACCGGCCACGTCGCGGAGCTCGCCCCGTGGCTCGCAGGCCACGGCGATGTCGACGCCCTCGACCTGACGGGCGTCACGGGCGAGGACCTGACCAGGTGCCGAGAGCTCGCGTCGGAGCACGTCGCGCAGTCCGTCCGGCGGACCCCGGAGTCCTGGGCCAGCGCTCACGGCCAGTCCCCGATGTGGATCACGGACCTCATGGAGACGAAGACGGTCTGGCACCCGAAGGGACGCTGAGCGGGCCGGATCGCCCGAAACCCGCCCGTCGACGTCCGCTGGGTGGCACGCTGTGAGAGGGAGCAGGTCGAACAAGGGGTCATCGTGGGTCGGATCGAAGAACTCGCAGAGCTGTTCGCCGGGGCAACGAGGGACGGCAAAGCCTCGCTGCTGGCGACCGCGGACACCCTCAAGGGCGTCGAGGTCGAGGACTTCCCGGCCCGTTCGCGACCGACCAACCCGCGCAACCGGCTCACCTCGCTCACCCAGTTCCGCCTCGCTGTCGGGGAGCTCGCCTTCCGCCCAGACCTCGAGTTCGTGACCCACGTCCGCCGCATCCCCGCCCCGGACGGCCACCTCGACGAGGACGTCTTCGTCGACGTCGCCGCCTGGTGCGAGAAGTCCGAGCTCGGCGACTCCCTCGCGGCGCTCGCCACCTTCGGGCTGCACAAGTCCTCGCTCGGCGCGGTCGACCCGGACCCGCTCTACGCCTCGCAGCGCATCGTTGCGGTCGTGCATGACATGGAAGGCGCCCTCCGAGCCTTCCGGTCGCGCCTGTCCGCACGGATCGACGCGGTGAACGTCCCGCTGCCGTCGAGCGACGTCCGTCAGGACCTCTCGTCGCTGCGCTACCGGATCCTCCGCGAGATGCTGTACAGCCAGCTCACGATCGAGGCGGACATCGCCGAGGACACGCTCTCGATCGCCTGACGATCCCCGCTCAGGGCGCGTCGGCTGGCCGTTTCAGGCGGTCACACGTGTGCAGGCGGTCGGCCGCTGGCCGACGAACGCCACGCACTGGTTGCAGGGCACACACGCGGAGTGCGAGATCTCGCCCGCCTCCAGCTTGCGGACGAAGTCGGCGTCGTGCACGAGCGCGCGGCCGAGGGCCACGAAGTCGAATCCGGCGTCCATCGCCCCGGTCATGCTCGCGAGGCGCGTGATCCCGCCGAGCAGCATCAGCGGGGTGTCGACGGCGGCGCGGACGGCGTCGGCGTGAGGTCGGAAGAAGGCCTCCGAGAACGGGTGGTCGCGCAGATAGACCTGGAGGGCGGCGCGCATGCCAGCCTTCCGGATCGCGGTCTTCTCCATCCCGGCGAGCTCCGTGCGGGGCGTGACGCCGCGCATGAGGAACATCGGCGACTTCGTCGTGTGCCCGCCGGTGAGCTGGATCGCGTCGACGGAGCCGTCGGAGGCGAACATCTTGGCGACCGCGACGCCTTCCTCGGCGGTCATCCCGCCGCGGAAGCCGTCGTCCATGTTCAGCTTGATCGTGACGGCAGCCCGCCCGTTGACCCGGTCGTGCACGGCGCGGGCGACCTCGCGCGGGAATCGGGCCCGGTTCTCGATGCTGCCGCCGTAAGAGTCCTTCCGGCGGTTCGTGTACGGCCCGAGGAACTGCGAGAGGAGGTAGCCGTGGCCGACGTGGACCTCGACGGAGTCGAACCCGGCTGCCACCGCGATCTCCGCGGCGTCGGCGTGCGCGTCACGACAGCGGGCAAGGTCCTCGGGCGTCATCTCCTTCGACCGCGTCATCGCCTTCGGGCTGAGGACGGCGGAGGGGCCCTCTGGGCGCGTCCCTGCCGCCCTCGGGTCGGCGAACCAGCCCGCGTGACCGAGCTGCACCTGGGCGGCCGCGCCCTCGGAGTGCATCGCATCGGTGAAGCGCTTCAGCGGGGCGACCATCGCTGGCGACATCGTGATCTGGTCGCGGAAGGTCAGCCCCTGCGACTCGACCGCGCAGTACGCGAGCGTCGTCATGCCGACACCGCCCGCCGCGATGGCCCGGTGCCACGCGATCAGCTCGTCGCTGACGGTGCCCTCCGGCGACATGGTCTCGAACGTCGCGGCCTTGACGATGCGGTTGCGCAAGGTCGCGGGGCCGAGCCTGGCCTCACCGAACAGGCGTGCCCGGGCGTCGGTGGAGGTCGTGGCCGCGCTCATGCCATCTCGGCGGCGAGCGCCTCGTAGCCCGGCTTGATCTGCTCGTTGATGATGCGCAGCCGGTCGTCGAACGGCCAGAACGCCGACTTCATCCCGTTGATCGTCAGCCAGCGGATGTCGTCGAGGTCGTAGCCGAACACGTCGACGAGGGTCGCGAACTCCTTCGTCATCGACGTTCCCGACATCAGCCGGTTGTCGGTGTTGACGGTGACGCGGAACTGGAGCTCGCGGAGCAGCCTGATCGGGTGCTGCTCGATCGAGGCCGCGGCCCCCGTGTGGACGTTGGACCACGGGCACATCTCGAGCGGGACCCGTCGGTCCCGGATCCAGGTCGCGATCCGGCCCAGGACGGGCACGCCGTCCTCGCCGATCGTGATGTCGTCGACGACGCGGACGCCGTGGCCGAGCCGCTCGGCGTTGCAGTAGGCGAGCGCCTCGTGGATCGACGGGAGCCCGAAGGCCTCGCCTGCGTGGATCGTGATGGGGAAGGACTCGCGCTGGCAGTGCTGGAACGCCGCGAGGTGGCGCGAGGGCGGGAACCCAGCCTCGGGCCCGGCGATGTCGAACCCGACGACCCCGTTGTCCCGGTGCTTGGTCGCGAGCTCGGCCATCTCCAACGTCAGCGCGGCCTGACGCAGCGCCGCGACGATCACGCCCGTGGTCAGCGTCTCGCCGCTGCCCTGATGCAGCCCCTCGACGACCGACTCGACGATCTCGTCGAGGGACAGGCCCATGTCGCGGTGCAGCTCCGGCGCGAACCGGATCTCCGCGTAGACGACCCCGTCCGCCGCAAGGTCTTCGGCGGCCTCACGCGCGATACGGGTCAGGTGTTCTCGGGTCTGCATGAGCGGCACGGTCTGCGCGAACCCGTCGAGGTAGCGCACCAGGTCGCGTTGGTTGGCGCCCTCGACGAACCACGCGGCGACCTCGTCCGGGTCATCGCTCGGCAGCCCCTCGACGCCGAGCTCCTTCGAGAGCTCGATGACGGTCGTGGGCCGGAGCCCACCGTCGAGGTGCTCGTGCAGCACCACCTTGGGTGCGCGTCGGATGATGTCGAGGGTGGGGCGTGTGCTCATGCCCAGATCTTACGCCGATCCACACGCCCCGCACGGCTGAGATGGGGCGACAACCAGCGCCCCGCGAGCAGGTCTCGTCGACGAGCCTCCGCCGTCACGGATGCCGCGCTTCCCGGTCCGCGCCCCGGGTTGTCGCCGCAACGGTGTCATACGCGGTTTCCTCGACATCTTCGCCCACGAGCTGGGTTCCACGACAACGCACGATCGTCCGGGACTGGTCAGCGGATGGTGTCGATGACCAGCTGACGTTCCGGGGTGGCCGTGCCGGGAGCCTCGAGGATCCAGCCGCCCTCGAGAGCACCGAGGGCGGCCGGGAACCGGGCCGCGTCGTCGGTGTGGAGCTCGAACAGGACCTGGCCCGCCGTGACGGGGTCGCCGACGGTGGCGTGCCAGATGACGCCGGCGGTGGCGCTGACCGAGGCTCCGGGAGTCGAGCGCCCCGCCCCGAGGTACCAGGCGGCCATGCCGACGCTCATCGGGTTGAGGTCGATCATGACCCCGTCGACCGGTGCGGTGACCGTCTCGACGTGGGCGGCGCGGGCGAGGACGGCATCAGGGTCGCCGCCCTGGGCGCGGATCATCCGGTCCCACACCGGCAGAGCACGCCCCGAGGCGAGGACCTGGGCGGGGTCGACCTCGAGGCCGGCCAGCAGCGTCATCTCGCGGGCGAGCTCCACGGTCACCTCGACGAGGTCCGACGGACCGCCGCCCCGCAGCACCTCCACGGCCTGGTTCACCTCGAGCGCGTTGCCGGCGGCGCGGCCGAGCGGGGTGTCCATGTCCGTGAGCAGGGCCGAGGTGCGGACGTCGTGGTCGGCGCCGATCGCGACCATCGTCGCGGCGAGCTCACGCGCGCGGTCGAGGTCCTGCATGAACGCCCCGCGGCCGACCTTCACGTCGAGCACGAGCGCCTCGGTGCCCTCGGCGATCTTCTTGCTCATGATCGACGACGCGATCAGCGGGATCGACTCGACGGTCCCGGTGATGTCGCGCAGCGCGTACATCTTGCGATCCGCC
>CBDTYW010000197.1:0-7119 GCA_965364735.1 uncultured Nitriliruptoria bacterium | reverse complement strand
CCGCCATCGCGGACGCCGACGTCGTGCTCGTCTGCCCGTCGAACCCCGTGGTCTCGATCGGGACGATCGTCGACGTCCCGGGGATCCGCGACGCGCTCGTCGCGACGTCCGCGCCCGTCGTCGGGGTCTCCCCCATCATCGGCGGCCGCGTCGTGCGGGGCATGGCCGACAAGCTGTTGCCCGCGATCGACGTCGAGACCTCCGCCGTCGGGGTCGGCATGCACTACCGCGAGTGGATCGACGGCTGGATCGTCGACGAGCGTGAGGGCGACCTCGACCTCCGGCCGCTCACCGACGCCGGCGTCCACACGCACGTCACCGACACGATGATGGACGACGTCGAGGTCGCGACCGAGCTCGCCCGGACGGCGCTGAAGCTCGCGGCGGAGCTGCGCGGATGACCGGCTCGCTCATCGTCACCGCGCTCCCGACGCCGCACCGATTCTCCCCCGGCGACGACCTGACCGCCCACCTGCGTGCCGCGCTCGACGACGCCGGCGTGACGCTCGTCGACGGCGACGTCGTCTGCGTGGCGAGCAAGGTCGTCGCGCTCGCCGAGGATCGGCTCCTCTCCGTCCCGGAGGTTCACGACGGCGTCGACGTCCGGCGCGCGCTGGCCCGCGCAGGCGCCCGCCGCATCGTCGCCGACACCGAGTGGGTGCTCGTCACCGAGACCCGCCACGGATTCGTCTGCGCGAACGGCGGCATCGACGCCTCCAACACCGACGGCCGCATCCTCGACCTGCCGGATGATCCGGACGCCAGCGCCGCCGCGATCCGCGCAGAGCTGGCAGACCTCGCCGACGTCGGCATCGTCGTGACCGACACGTTCGGGCGGCCGTGGCGCATGGGCCAGGTCGATGTCGCGCTCGGCGTCGCCGGGATCACGGCGCTGCGTGACGAGCGCGGCGGCGTTGACCTGGACGGCCGCGTGCTCGAGGTGACGCTCGGCGCGGTGGCCGACCAGGTCGCGAGCGCCGCGGACCTTGTCCGCGACAAGGCCGCCGGAGTCCCGTTCGTGCACCTGCGCGGGCTGGAGCTCTCCGGCGACGGTTCTGGCGCTGACCTCGTCCGCCCGTCCGAGACCGACATGTTCCGTCACGGCGGACCGCAGGCGGTGCTGCACGGGCTCGCGGCGCGACGAACCGTGCGCGCGTTCGCGCCCGCTGAGGTGCCGGAGGCAGTTCTGCGCGACGCCGTCGCCGCGGCGATGACCGCCCCCGCCCCGCACCACACCAAGCCGTGGCGGTTCGTGTCCGTCACCGGCAACACCCGCGAGCGCGTCCTCGACGCGATGGCCGAGCGGTGGCGCGAGGACCTGCGGGGTGACGGGCTGGACGACGCCCGCATCGAGGGCCGCATCGCCCGGTCCGACGCCATCCTGCGCGATGCCCCGCTGCTGCTGCTGGCCTTCGTCGACGTCCCCGGCAGCCACGCCTACCCGGACGCGCAGCGGACGGTCGCCGAACGCGATCTCTTCATGCTGTCGGGAGGCGCGGCGCTGCAGAACCTGCAGGTCGCGCTCGCGGCGCACGGCGTGGGCAGCGCATGGATCTCATCCACCGCGTTCTGCGCGGACGTCGTCGCCGACGCGCTCGAGCTCGACGACGCCTGGGTCCCGCTGGGCGCGGTCGCGGCCGGTCGCCCCTCGTCTCCGCCGCAACCACGAGACCCCGTCGACGATGTCGACGGGATCCTCGTGCTGCGCTGACGGAGGGGTCAGCCCCCGTCGGTCGCGGACTCTGACTCGGACGGCTCGTCCGTCGCGGACTCCGACGAGATGGGCTCGTCCGTCGCGGACGGCTCGTCGGTCGGGAGCTCAGCGGTGCCGTCCCCGTAGCCGAGGGCGCCCTCCGGGTACGGGGAGAAGCTGCGCTCCGGAGAGAAGCCGTGCGTGCCGTAGTTGTCGATCACGAAGGAGCTGGCCAGCGTGTCGTTCCATCCGGTGCAGTTGGTCGCGGTCCCCCAGGCGCGCAGCGCGACGCCGACGCCGTCGGGAAGACCCGGCTCGGTGTAGGGCGACACGAAGATTCCGCCACCGGAGCGGGGCTGGAGGAACCCGTTGCCGTTGAGGCCCTGTGCCCACGTGTCGAGCGCGGACGGGTCGATCAGCTCGGGGTTGTACCAAGCGATGATCGCGCCGTGCTCGAGGTTGTGGGTCAGCGCTCGCTCGTCGGCCTGCTTGGTGAACGCGTCGGCCGACGGCGGGAAGACCTGGGTGAAGTGCGCACCCGAGTGGGTCGGACGCAGCCCGGTGTAGAGCGCGTCAGCCGGCGGAGCCTGGGTCGGGTCGAGGTGGCTGCGATCCGGGAGGACGTCTTCGTCGATGACCTCACAGTCGGCAGCGGCGAACGCGTCCGGGACGGCCACCGCGTCGATCGTCGCGTTCGCGATGACCGTCGTCCGGCCGAACCCGAGCCAGACACCCCAGCCGACCAGCGAGAGCACCACGACGGAGATGACCGCCGTCTGGATGCCCTGCTTGCGTTCGTGCTGCTTCTTCGCGGCCTCCGCGGCGAGGCGCTCGACGCGCTTCTGCTCGCGCAGTTCCTTCTTGGTCAATCGCGGTTGATCGGCCACGGACACATCCTCAGAGACGGGAGACAAGACGCAGGCGTGCGCGTACGCGCACGGCAGAACACGCGGAGGGTAACGCGCATGGCCGGGGGTTCAGTTCCCTCAGCCCTGTCCGACCGGAATCCCGCGCACACGACGCCACCAGGTGCGGACCCAGGCTCGGTAGTCGAAGCCCTCGAACCAGCGCGCGACGACCGCCTCGCTGGGCACGATCGCGCTTGCGTGGACGGTCCTGCGCTTGCGGATCTGCCCGGGCAGGAGCCGAAGCCCGCGGGCCGACTCCGGGATCGCGCCGGGGACGGTGATGATGAGCTCGAGCGTCTTGAGCAGCAGCGTCACGAGGAAGCCCGACGACGGTCGCCCGGGCGCGCACTTCGCGAGGACCAGGAGCCGGTTGCGCCAGTTCAGCGCCTCAACGAAGGTCGTCCGCCGCGGACCTGCACCGCCCCGCTCGTGATGCGCAACAGCCGCTGGCTCGTACCAGGTCGACCAGCCACGCATCGCTGCGCGCCAGTCGAGGTCGACATCCTCGAAGAACGCGAACACGTCCTCGTCGAAGACCTCGGTCCGCAGCAGCCGCCCACGACGATCCCGGACCTCGACCTCGAGGTCGACGAGCATCTCGCGGCGGTAGACGGCGACCGCCCCGCTGACACCGAACACCTCGCAGGCCTCGTCGTACTGGCCACGGTCGATCTCGCCCTCGCCGCGGTTGCGGAACAGCCAGGTGTCGAACGCGAGGTGGCCGGTCGTGTCGATCACCGGGAGTCCGGCGGGCGACGCGACGGTGCGGATCAGCTTGCCCTGCACCGCCCCCACACGCGGGTCGGTCTGGAGCCGCGCGATCGCTCGACGGAGGTAGTCCGGCGCGAGGACGGTGTCCGGGTTGGCGAACACGACGACCGGCGCAGTCGTGGCGGCGAGACCGTCGTTGGCGCCGCCGGCGTAGCCGCGGTTCGTCGTGTTGCGCACGATCCTCACGCCGTGCTCTCGCTCGTAGCGGGCGAGCACCGGGGCCGAGTCGTCGGACGAGGCGTTGTCCACGACGACGACGTCGACCTCGACGTCCTGGGCGAGCAGGGAGTCGAGACATCCGGGCAGGTCGTCAGCCCCGTTGAAGTTGATGACGACGGCGCAGACCTGCACGACGCTCAGATCTCCTTCGCGAAGTTGACCGCGAAGCGCTGGAAGGCGAGGTAGCCGAGGGTGAAGGAGACGACGGCCGCGAACGTGCAGGCGCCGATGACGTCGAGTCCCGGCCACGAGGCGGGGAGCGTGAGGAGCCCACCGGTGTCCAGCGCCCGCTGCGCCTGCGCCGCCGTGATGCCGAGCGTGTCGAGGGCGAGGAGGTCGGCCGGGTCCGGGGCCGCGACGATCGTGCCGTACATGCCGTCATGGAAGAGCTTGACGAACCATGTCATGGGGTTCGCGAGGATGATCTTCTCGAAGACCATCGCCGTGGCCGAGCCCTCCTTCGCGACGAACGCGAAGGGGTAGATCACCGGGGTCGCGTAGAACCAGACCTGGAAGATGACGACGATCAGCTCCTGCAGGTCCCGGAAGAAGACGTTCGCGCCTGCGAGGAACATCGAGACGCCGGCGGTGAAGATCGCCAGCAGGACCATCCCGAGCAGGAGCGCCGGGAGGTGGACGAGCCACCCCGTCCCGCGAGAGACGATCAGGTACGGCGAGACCGCGACGAACGCGAGGAAGAGGTGCACGAGCTGGCTGAGCACCCCCGAGAGCGGCAGGACCTCACGCGGGAAGTAGACCTTCTTGATCAACGCCCCGTTGCCGACGATCGCGTTGACCGAGGCAGTGGCGGAGTTCTGGAAGAACTGCCAGACGAGGAACCCGGACAGGAAGAACGCCGCGAAGTCCTCGATGCCGAGGCGGAACAGGAACCCGAAGACGACCGTGAACACGACCGTCATCAGCGCCGGCGTCAGCAACGACCAGAGGAAGCCGAGCGCCGAGCCCTTGTAACGGACCTTGAGCTCCTTGCTCACGAACTGCTTCAGCAGCCCGCGCGCGCGGTAGAGCTCGTAGAGCTTGTCCACGACCGACCGGAGCGGCGATCGACGGGCGACACCACGAGGGGAGCCGAGTGCGTGGTCGCTCATGGCCTCAGAAGCTGTTCGGGTTGGAGACGGCCTGGTCGGTCGGCGGCAGGAGCACAGCGTGTCCTCCGTCCGTGGCCGAGGACACGAGCCAGTTGAGACCGAGGAACACCGAGCTGCCGGAGTGGACCGAGGTCGGGCCGGTCACATCGCTGCCGGAACCGATCGCGGTGCCGTCGATCGTCGACGCAGAGCCGAAGGTGATGTCGATGGCGCTGGCGGTCGAGGAGCCGGCGGGCGTCGCGAGCGCGACCGTCCCGTTGCCGGCGCTGGCGCCGAACACGGGGTTGATGTCACGGTCGCTGCCCTCGCGGATCTGGATGCCACCGTCTGCGGCCGGCGTCGGTGACGAGAGCTCGAGCGTTCCGGAGAACGTCAGGCGGAGGCGGTCACCCGGGTTGAGCTTCGTGAGCCCCTCCAGAGTCGGCTGCGGCGTGATCTCAGAGAGCTTGCGGACGACCCCGTCGAGCGCGATCGCGCTGACGTTTCCGCTGGCGACGTCGCGGACGACGTAGGCGGTCGCCGGGTTCGCACCGGACGTCGTCGTGACGTTCTCGTTCGGGAGGGCCACGAGCGCGCTGTTGCTGCGACGGGCCAACGCCGGGGGCGACGTGTAGGTCCGGTTGCCGCTGTTCGGACGCTGCGTCGATGCGGCGAGGACCTCGTAGCCGTAGCTGCGCGTCGACAGGGAGTCGGCGCCGTCCAGGATGAACGCGTCACCCGAGGACTGCCGGAACCCGACGGCGGCGCGATCGTCCGTCGACAGGATCGCCGGGATGAGGCCGTCGTTCTGCGCGAGCGACGTGCGGTTGCCCGAGGTGTAGGTCCAGTGGATCGGGGTCGGCGTCGCGCTGCCCTCGGTGAAGCTGGTCGTGGTCCCCATCGACCCACAGGCGCTGGTGGTGCTGCGGGTGATCGTGAACCGCGACTCGGTCCCGGTCGTGTGCGTCGCGCTCGAGCACACGGTGTCGGCGGTGCCGACGCCGTAGCTGCCGCTCGGCGCGGCCGCGTCGACGACGAAGGTCTCCAGCGCGCCGGCGTCACCGCTGGCCGCCTGGGTGGGGTCGACCGCCTCCGAAGCGGTGGCGTGGACGACGCCCACGATCCCGGCCGTGAATGACGTCGTCTGGTTGAAGGTGGCCACCGGGGCGTCCGCGGAGGTCGCGGCGACGGTGAGGGTGTAGCGGCCCGGCGCGAGGTCGGTCAGGACCATCCGGATCTCACGTGCGTTGTCGGCAGCAGCGTCCTCGACGCGGTTGCCGGCGGCCGTCGCCTCGTCGTTCAGGGCGTTGCGGGTGTAGCCGCCGGGTCCCGTCACGGTCAAGCGCGAGGTCGCGGTCGCAGCGCGGTTGAAGATGACGTTGACGGTGGCCGGTGAGCCGGCGTCGCCGTCACGGAAGGCGAACGGGTCCGATGCTGCGGCGGCAGGACGCTGGGCCTCGATGCCGAAGCCTGTGGTGTCCAGCGCGTAGCGCACCGAGTTCGAGTCACCGCTGCGCAGCGCCTCGCTCCGGCTGCCGCAGTTCCCGAAGCCCTGGGCGCCCGGCGCCGCAACGACCTCGAAGGTCGTCTGCGACGAGAAGTCGAGCTCGAAGTCGGCGTCACGGGACGGGTCGTTGAAGGTGTAGATCCCGTCCTTGATGTCGTCGCCGGAGAGGCAGCCGGTGCGGAGCAGGCGGGTGCTCTGCGCGTAGAGGTCCAGGTAGTAGCCGCGGCTCGAGTCGAGGCCTTCGACGCGGATCGCCGGGGTCGTGTCGACGCGCGGGTCGTCGGCGGAGCCGGCGTCCGGCCCGACCGCATTCGGGAAGGCGAGCGGGTCGACGTTGACGCCGTCGACGCGGGTGATCCTCGGTGACGGGGCGTATCCGGGCTGCAGCTCGTTGCCGGCGTTGACCGAGACCTCCCACGGGGTGGACTCGCCGCTGAAGTTGCCGGCGGTGTCGGCCATGCGCACCGACGGCGCGTAGTCGCCGTCGCCGCCGAGATCCATCGTGAACGTCACGATCTGGTCATCGCCGGTCGCGGTGAACGCCTGGCTGTCGACGGTCTCGCCGTCCTCGCGGACCTCGATGCGCCCGATGTCGCCTGAGCCGAACGCGTCGGCGGGGACCGCCACGTCGATCACCATCTCGCTGGAGCTGCTGCGAGTCGTGCCGGAGCCGGCCGGCACGAGGCCGCGCTTCTCGTCGTAGCTGACCGAGAGGATCGTCGGCAGACCCTGCGGTGCCTCGAGGTCGTCGTTGGTCGCGACGCGCTCGATCGGACCGACGACGGGCGAGGTGCCGCTGTTGTTCGGCGGGCTGGTCGTGTCGTTGACGGAGTAGCGGTAGCAGTAGCTCGTGCCCTCGGTGACGCCGGTGTCGAGGAACGACTCGGTGCCGACGGCCGGGCTCGCGATCTCGGCCCAGCTGACGCTGGCCGG
>CBDTYW010000196.1:0-7132 GCA_965364735.1 uncultured Nitriliruptoria bacterium | reverse complement strand
GGAGGGGCTCGCGCTCGTCTCCTCGCCGGTGCTGCTCGGCAACGACCCGATGCTCTCCGGCGCGGAGCACCTCATGGCGACCGCCCCGGTCGCCGAGGTCGCGCTGCACTCCGACGACGCTGCAGGGCTCGGCCTCGCCGACGGTGACACCGTGACGGTGACGTCGGGTGAGCTCACGATCGTCGCGACCGCGGTGGTCGGCGACGACCAGCTCGCCGGGACGGTCTGGCTGCCCAGCAACCTGACCGGCTCCGCGACGAACCGCTTCGCGTCCAACGGTGAGGGCCACGTCCGTGTGACCATCGCCAAGATGTCGATCGAGCAGGAGGTGACGGCGTGAGCTACCCCATCTGGGTTCACCTCTTCCGCGTCCTCGTCGTGTTCGGCTTCTTCCTGACGTCGACGGCGTTCCTGATCTGGGGTGAGCGCCGCATCGTCGCGCGCATGCAGTCCCGCGTCGGCCCGAACCGTGTCGGTCCCTTCGGGACCATGCAGTCGGTGGTCGACGGCGTGAAGATGTTCTTCAAGGAAGACGTCACGCCGGGCATGGTGTCGAAGTTCGTCTTCACGCTCGCGCCGGCCATCTCGGTCGTGGTCGCGCTGCTGTCGTTCGCCATCGTCCCGATCGGCGGCGAGGTCAACCTCTGGGGCGAGACGTTCAACCTCCAGATCGCCGACCTCAACATCGGCATCCTGTGGTTCCTGGCGATGGGCTCGATCAACGTCTACGGGATCGTGCTCGCCGGCTGGGCGTCGAACTCGCCGTACCCGCTGCTCGGTGCGGTCCGTTCCTCCGCGCAGATGATCAGCTACGAGATCGCGCAGGGCCTCGCGGTCGCCGCGGTGTTCATCTACGCCGGCACGCTCAAGGTCTCCGAGATCGTCGCGATCCAGGCCGGTGAGTCGATCCTCGCCGCGGGCGTGCCGAACTGGTTCGTCGTGCCGCTGTTCCCGTCCTTCATCATCTTCTTCGTCGGGATGGTCGCCGAGACTCAGCGTCCCCCGTTCGACCTCCCCGAGGCCGAGGGCGAGCTCGTCGGCGGGTTCAACACCGAGTACTCCGGCGCCCGGTTCATGCTGTTCTTCCTCGCGGAGTTCATGAACGTCATCATCGTCTCGGCCGTGGCCGTCACGATGTTCTTCGGCGGACCCTCCGGCCCGATCTTCTTCGAGACCGTCGGCGGGCTCTACGTCGGCTGGGTCTTCCCGTTCATCTGGTTCCTGCTCAAGGTCATGGGCTTCCTGTTCGTCTTCATCCTGCTGCGTGGCGCGCTTCCCCGGATGCGCTACGACAAGCTCATGAACATCGGCTGGAAGGTCCTGATCCCGGCTGGTCTGGTCTGGGTCATGGTCACCGCGACCTTCGTCGTACTGTTCGATCAGGCCGACGATGCCCGGCTGTACGTCGTCGGCGGCGGGCTCACGCTCGCCGCGCTCCTCTACGTCTTCGCCCCGTACCTCGCGGGTGAGGACGAAGACGAGGATCTGCCACCGCGGAGCACGCGGTCGGCCCCCGAGCTCGAGGAGGTCGGCTGATGCCGTCTCAGGTCGGATCCCTGCTGACCTTCGTGGTCGTGCTGGTGCTCATCGCAGCCTGGCTGCGGTTCACCGTGCTCGGACGCGGGTTCTCCGTGCCGCTGCGCACGATGGTCAAGCCGCCCGTCACCCACCAGTACCCCGAGAAGCCCCGGCCGCCGGCCGACCGCTTCCACGGACGTCACCAGCTCAACCGCTACGAGGACGGCCTCGAGCGCTGCATCGGCTGCGAGCTGTGCGCGTGGGCCTGTCCCGCGGACGCCATCTACGTCCAGGGCGAGATGAACACCCTCGAGGAGCGCTTCTCCCCGGGTGAGCGCTTCGCCGTCGACTACCAGATCAACTACAACCGCTGCATCCTCTGCGGGCTCTGCATCGAGGCCTGCCCCACCCGGGCGCTCACGATGACCTCGGAGTACGAGCTCAGCACCGACACCCGCGAGGGGCTGATCTACACCAAGGAGCAGCTGCTCGCCCCGCTCGCGGCAGGCGCCCCCGCCACCCCGCAGCCCGACGCCGACGTCCGTGCCCGAGGTACCAACTACTACGGCGGTCTCGCCGTCACGCCCCCGGGCCTGCACTCCTCGGAGATCAAGTCGGCGTCCGCACGTCCCTCGTCGCTCGCCTCGAAGGTCATCCCGGACGCCGCCACGGCGCTGCGCGAGATGCAGCCGCTCCCCGTCGTCCCCGCCCAGGCCATGGCGCCGATGCAGTCCTCACCCGCCGGTTCGCCGCAGGGCGAGGCCGAGGTCGGTGGCCCGCGTGACCCGGAGGTCGCACCGTGACGCTCCTGCTCGCCCAAGCCGCCGACGTGGCCGCGCCCAGCGCGACCGCCGAGGTCGTGCTGTTCTGGATCCTCGCCGTGATCGGCATCGGTGCCGGCATCGCCATGGTCACCAGCCGCAACGTCGTGCACGCGGCGCTGCTGCTCGTCGTGAACTTCTTCGCGATCTCGGGGATGTACCTGGCGCTCGAGTCGTCGTTCCTGTCGATCGTGCAGATCATCGTCTACGCCGGCGCGATCATGATCTTGTTCCTCTTCGTGATCATGCTCCTCGGCGTCGACCGCGACGACCTGCTCCTGACCCAGGGCAACCGCGTCCAGCAGGGCGTCGCCGCCCTCGCCGCGATCGTGCTCGCCGGGATGCTCATGACCACGTTCGTCGGTCGATTCACGACCGACGCCTCGCTCTGCGGCGACCTCGCGCCGGCCGTGACCGTGGTCGACCCGGACGTCACCCGCTGCGTGGGTCTCGCGACGGTGAACGCAGCTGACGAGAACGGCTCGGTCGGCGTCGTCGGGGCACGGCTCTTCACGCGCTTCACCTTCCCCTTCGAGGCCTCGGCGCTCCTGCTGACGGTCGCGACGATCGGGGCGCTCGTGCTGGGCCGTCGTCATGACGACCCGGTCGAGGAGGACGAGATCGCGTTGCCGGTCGGCCACCGTCTCGACGACGATCCCGAGATCGCCCCCTTGGCCGGAGCCGAGGTCGCGGCGAGCCTCGGGAGCCAGGTCGGGGAGTCCGCGTCCACGGACGTCGCGCCCGACACCGCCGGAACCGACGGGGAGGTCGCCTGATGGCCATCGGCTACTACTTCATCGTCTCCGCGATCATGTTCTCGATCGGGCTGGCCGGCGTCCTCGTGCGCCGCAACCTCATCGTGCTCTTCATGTGCGTCGAGCTGATGCTCAACAGCGTGAACCTGACCCTCGCCGCTGCCGCACGCATGTGGGGCAACGCCGACGGCCAGGTGTTCGTGTTCTTCGTGATCGTCGTCGCAGCTGCGGAGGTCGTCGTCGGCCTCGCGCTCGTCGTCAACCTGTTCTTCCGACGTGGCTCACTCGACGTCGATGAACTCCAACTGCTGAAGTGGTGAGGGGCATCTCGTGACGACCCTGCTCGCCGCCGCGGCCGCCGAAGGCTCCGGGGAGGTCCTCCAGCTCATGGAGACCACCTCGGGCATCGTCGGTCTCGCGTGGCTGATCCCTGTCCTGCCGCTGCTCGGCTTCGTGCTGACCATGGCGGTCGGCAAACGACTCGGGCACAGCTCGCACGTCATCGCGCTGGCTGCCAGCGCCGCGTCGTTCGTGCTGTCGATCGGCGTGCTCGCCGAGCTCGTCGGCCTGCCGGTCGCAGAACGGCGGCTGCTGGTCCCGACGTTCGACTGGCTCGACGTCGGGGGTCTGCAGGTGACCTTCGACATCCTCGTCGATCCGTTGACGGCCGTCATGCTGCTCGTCGTGACCGGCGTCGGCACGCTCGTGCACCTGTACTCCATCGGCTACATGCACGACGACGCGGGCTACACGCAGTTCTTCGCACTCCTGAACCTCTTCCTGTTCTCGATGCTGGTGCTCGTCCTCGGCTCGAGCTTCCTGATGCTGTTCGTCGGCTGGGAGCTCGTCGGGCTCTCCAGCTACCTGCTCATCGGCTTCTGGTTCCACAACCCGACCTACGCCGCCGCCGCGAAGAAGGCGTTCATCACCAACCGCGTCGGCGACGTCGCGTTCATGACGGCGATGTTCCTCATCTTCAACAAGTTCGGCTCGCTCGACTTCTTCGGTGAGCACGGTGTCCTCACCGACCCCAGCCACGTCATCGACTCCGGCACGGCCATGTGGATCGGCCTGCTGCTCACCGGAGGTGCGGTCGCGAAGTCCGCGCAGATCCCGCTCTACGTCTGGCTGCCCGACGCCATGGCCGGCCCCACGCCGGTCTCCGCGCTCATGCACGCCGCGACCATGGTCACCGCGGGTGTCTTCCTCATCGCGCGGTCCTCGGCGATCATCGTGATGAGCCAGGGCCTGATGGTCACGATCGCCACGATCGGGGCGTTCACCGCCCTCGGTGCTGCGCTCATCGCGTGCCGCCAGGACGACATCAAGAAGATCCTCGCCTACTCGACCGTCAGCCAGCTGGGCTACATGTTCATCGGCGTCGGCTCGGGCGGGTTCTCCGAGGGGATCTTCCACCTCGTCACCCACGCCTTCTTCAAGGGGCTGCTGTTCCTCGCGGCCGGCTCGGTCATGCACGCCTTCCTGAACCGCACGAACATGTGGAAGATGGGTGGGCTCCGCAAGGCGATGCCGATCACGTTCTTCACGTCCGCGATCGCCTGGATCGCGATCTCCGGCATCCCGCCGTTCGCCGGGTTCTGGTCCAAGGACCAGATCCTCACCGTCGCCTACGAGCACGGCTTCGTGCTGCAGTACGGGATCGGGCTCTTCACCGCGCTGCTGACGGCCTTCTACATGTCCCGCTGGTTCTTCATCACCTTCATGGGTGACGACTCCCGCTGGGAAGAGGACGTCCACCCGCACGAGTCCCCGGGCACGATGACGCTGCCGCTGATGGTCCTCGCGGTCCTGTCGGCCGTCGGTGGCCTGATGAACATCGACCACACGGGCGGGCCGTTCTACAGCTTCCTGACCCCGGCGGTCGCGAAGTACACCGGCCCGGTCAACCACGACGTCAACGTCACGATGCTGATCGTGCTGTCCGTGGTCGTCGCGGCGCTCGGCATCTTCATCGCATGGGCGATGTACCTGCGACGTCGTCCGACCGAGGACCCGCTCTTGGCCCTCGCCGGCATCTCGACGCTGCTGGAGAACAAGTTCTACGTCGACGAGCTCTACGAGCTCATCTTCGTCAAGGCCGGCACCAAGGTCGCTGACGGCCTCGCGTGGTTCGACCGCACCGTCATCGACGGCGCGGTCAACGGGGCGGGCGCCATCGCCACCTCGGCCAGCCGGTTCACCCGACGGGCCCAGACGGGCAGCGTCCGCAACTACCTCGGTGGTGTCGTCTTCGGCACGGTCGTGGTGGTCGCGGCCCTCATCGTGCAGGCGGTCTGAGCATGGACATCCTCGCCTTCCTCATCCTCCTGCCGCTCGTCGGAGCGCTCGCCGTCGGCGGCGTCCCGGCTCTGCTCGGCGCCCCGTCGCGCGAGACCTCGCGCAACGTCGCGCTGGCCTTCAGCCTCGCGACGTTCGCCGCATCGCTGGTCGTGCTCGCACGCTTCCAGACAGGCAACGGCGACTTCCAGCTTGTCGAGCACTACGTCTGGATCGAGTCGCTCGGCGCGAGCTTCGACTTCGCCGTCGACGGGATCAGCCTGCTGCTGGTGCTGCTGACGACGTTCCTGATGCCGCTGATCATCCTCGCCTCGTGGAACCAGAAGGAACGTTACGTCGGCTACTTCGCCGCGTTCCTCCTGCTCGAGGCCGCGGTCATCGGCGTCTTCCTCGCCACCGACCTGCTGCTCTTCTACGTGTTCTTCGAGTTCTCGCTCGTCCCGATGTACTTGATCATCGGGATCTGGGGCGGCAAGAACCGTCGCTACGCCGCGACGAAGTTCTTCATCTACACGCTGCTCGGCGGCCTGCTCATGCTGGGTGCGCTGCTCTACCTCTACGTGCAGACCGGCGCGGTCACCGCGGACGGCAGCCTGAGCTTCAGCTACTTCGCGATCTCGCAGGTCGAGATCTCCTCGACCGCGCAGACCGTCTGCTTCCTCGCCTTCCTGCTCGCCTTCGCGGTCAAGGTCCCGGTCTTCCCGGTGCACACCTGGCTGCCAGACGCGCACACCGAGGCACCGACGGCGGGCTCGGTCATCCTCGCCGCGGTCCTGCTGAAGATGGGCACCTTCGGGATGCTGCGCTACTCCCTGCCGCTCTTCCCGCAGGCCACCCAGGACGCCGTCCCGTGGGTCCTGACCCTGTCGGTCATCGGCATCCTGTACGGCGCGGTCGTCGCCTTGATCCAGAAGGACGTCAAGAAGCTCGTCGCCTACTCGTCGGTGAGCCACATGGGCTTCATCGTCCTCGGGATCTTCGCGCTGAACCTCACGTCCGCTTCGGCCTCGGTCATCCAGATGGTCAACCACGGGCTCTCGACCGGCGCGCTGTTCCTGCTGATCGGCTTCCTGTACGAGCGTCGGCACACCCGCATGATCGCGGCCTTCGGCGGCCTGCAGAAGCAGACGCCGATCCTCGCCGGCTTCTTCCTGATCGTGTCGATGTCGTCGCTCGCGCTGCCCGGCCTCAACGGGTTCGTCGGCGAGTTCCCGATCCTGCTGGGCACCTTCCAGAACCACCGGCTCGCCGCCGTCCTCGCGTCCTTCGGTGCGGTGCTCGCGGCGCTCTACCTGCTCTGGGCCTATCAGCGGATCTTCCACGGCCCGCTCGAAGGCGCCGAGAACCAGAACACGTCGGACCTCAAGCCCATCGAGATCGGCGTGATCGTCCCGCTCCTGGTGCTCATCATCGGGATCGGCATCTACCCGAAGCCGCTCTTCGACCGCATCGAGCCGTCCGTCGAGCGGGTGCTCGTCGAGATGGAGACCGGCGTGGTCGCCGGTGACGACGTGGCCGCTGCCGGCGTGACCGTCGGCTTCGACGCCGGGGGTGTCCGATGACCAGCCTGCTCGCCCAGATCGCGCCCGTGCCCGGCTTCGAGGCCGAGGTCGCATGGTCCGCGTTCGCGCCGGAGCTCTTCCTCTCCGTCGCCGCGCTGATGATGCTGATGCTCTCGACGGCCCGTCGCGCCCGCTTCCCCGTCTCGCTGCTCTTCGGCGTGATCGGCGTCGCGGCTGG
>CBDTYW010000195.1:0-7133 GCA_965364735.1 uncultured Nitriliruptoria bacterium | reverse complement strand
ACGCCGCAGGCCTCGAGGCCATGCGCATGGTCGGCGAGGACCCGCGCCCGCTCACGACGACGACGGTCGCCCATGTCCGCGCGGACGGGGCGCTCCAGCTGGCGGCAGCGGCCACCACGGCCATCGTCGACGCGGCGGGCTCCGGAGAGGTCGACGAGAAGCTCATCGACCGGATCCGAGGAGCCTGACATGGCGACGCCCGATCACGACCTCGGGGTCGCGCCCGAGCGCGAGCTCCTCGTCGGGTTCCTGCAGAACATGCGGGCAGCGGTCATCGCGACGCTCGATGGGATCGCGGACCCGATCTCGCGCATGCACCATGTCCCGTCGGTCACCAACCTCCTGGGGATTGTCCACCACCTCGCGTGGGTCGAGGTGTGGTGGTTCCCGCACGTCTTCGCCGGTGAGGAGATCGACAGCTGGCCGTGGAGCGACGACGACCCGGACGGAGAGTTCACCGTCGCGGACGACGTCTCCGCCGACGAGGTCATCGCCCTCTACCGCGCGAACGCAGAGCGCTCGGACGCCATCATCGCGGCGCACGATCTCGACGACGTCGCCGCAGGCCTGCTGAAGCCGGACGGCACACGCGGACGGCAGCCGTCGCTGCGCTGGATCGTGGTGCACATGATCGAGGAGACCGCGCGCCATGCAGGGCACAACGACATCCTGCGCGAGCTCACCGACGGGGTGAGCACCTACAGCTGACGCTCAGAGCGCGCCGACGGCCGCGACCTGGGCCGCGAGCGCCGGCACCCCGACCACGACGTGGAACCCGGCGACGAGGCTCAGCGCGCCCATCCCGATGATCAGGCCCCCGCGAGCTTCCCAGCGCTGTCGGGCAATCGCCCAGAGGACGAGCACCAGCGCGACGGCGACCAGGCCGCGGAGCGCAAGGCCCGTGGACGCTCCGTGCGTCGCGAGGACGTCCGCGACCAACGGGTTGCCCTCGGTCGCGATGCCGGTGTGCAGCCAGAGATTGGTCGCAGCCGAGTCGAAGATCGCGAGCAACGCGGTGGCGAAGGCCGCACCGTTGAGACGGTGACGCGGGAGGATGGCCGCGTCCCAGCGGCTGATCGTGCCCCGGAGGGCGGGCGTGGCGGTCACCATGGTCTCCCGGGTTGAGGTTCGCACCATCAGCATCGGCACGCCCACGGAAGAACCTGAGCCGATCGGCCGCATGAACCGGCCATCTGGTCGCCCATCGGTAGTCCGTCCTGATGTCCGGCAGCGCCAATCAGGGCCAGCCGAAGCTGGCCCGCCGGCCACGGCAGAGCCGGGCGAGACCACCTCTTGGCGGCCGAACGGACCGCCAGGTCAGGTGAGGTCGACGACCTCGAAGCCCCACAGCTCGCTGTCCGACGCTGCGGGGCGCTGGGCCGGCGCGCCCTCGCCGGACGGACGTCCGCCGCCGTGCGAAGCCGCGAAGGCCTGGCCGTCGCGCCACGCCTCGAAGGCCGACTGGCTCGCCCACCGGGTCACGACGAGGTAGCGGTCGGTTCCTGTGACCGGGCGAAGCAGGTCGAAGCCCTCGAAACCCTCGACGCCCTCCATCGATCCCGCGCGGGCGGCGAAGCGCCCCTCAAGCGTGGCCGCGGCCTCGGCTGGGACGGACAGGACGTTGATCTGGACGATGCTCACCGCAGAACCTCAGGTCGGGGAGCGCCCATCGTGCCGCATCTCAGCTGACCCGCCGCAACCGACGCGGAGGCGCCTGTTCGGGGTCCGATGAACTGGCTGCATCACGCCGTACGACCGAGGCGGCGATGTCGCGCGTCGTCAGGCTGAAGTACGTGGCCATGGCCAGGATGCCGAGGAACTTCGGAGCGTCCTCGAGCAGGATCCCGAACCCGTCACGCGCATGCAGCACCGCGTCGATGCCCGCGGAGGCTCCGAGCGCCAGCCCTGCTGCCGCGAGGATCTGCCAGCGCGTGCGCCGGATCTCGGGGCGGTTGCGCAGCACCCAGATCCCGACGGCAGCGACGTATCCCGCGACGACGACGAGCTTCGGGACACCCAGGAGCTTCGGGATGACCCGTGCATGCAGCTGGAGGACCGCGTCGGTGAGCAGCAGCGTGCAGACGGCCGTCCCACCACGCAGGTAGCGCACGGCTTCGGGTCGACCGGCCAGGCCGACGAGCATCCAGCCGAAGGCGGCGGCCGCTGTGGCGATCGCCCAGAGCACCGATCCGATCTCGGCGTACGCGCCGACGTACCAGGGGAGCCCTGCGACGTTCGTCGGGTCGAGGAAGAGCTCGGCACGACCGTTCGAGTCGCGGAGCAGGACCAGCGCGAGCGCTGCGACGCCGACCGCCCACACCGCGAGGAGCGGTGCCAGGGCAGCCAGCTGTTCGCGGGTGGAGAACCCCCGCCGCCGATCACTCATGCCGATGCTGTCGGCCGCGTCGTGACCAACCGAACGTCTAGTCGAGCAGCGTCTCGATCATGCGGACGCTGTCGCGGAGGCGGACCGCGAGCTCCCGGGCCAGCATCGCTTGGACGGCCGCGCCCACCGCCGGCTGTGACTCGGTGAGCTCCTCGAGCTGCGCACGCTCAAGGACGAGTAGGTCGGTCGCCACGTCAGCGACGACGTCGGCCGTCCTCGCCTCGCCGAGCAGCAGCCCGACCTCGCCGACCAGCGAGCCGGCACGCAACGACCGCAGCCGCAACGAGCCACCGTCTGAACCGACCGCGACCGCGGACAGGCGGCCGCGCACGATCAGCATGAGCTCGTCCGCGACGGTCCCGGCGGCGAGGACGGTCGCGCCGGCTGGGGCGTGCAGGTCGGCCATCACGCCCACCAGGGCGGCTGCCGCGGAAGCCCCGAGCTCGCCGACCAGGACCTCCCGAGCGTCGGTCGACATGCCCACCGCATGGTCGTGGCGGCTCAGCACCTCGTCCTCACAGCGCTGGAGCACGACGTCGAGCTCCAGATCACCGCGCAGCGGGGTCCCGTCGCCGTATCCACCGACCGCGAGCTGCGCTGCAACCGACGTGCGGACCGACGTCAACGCCAGCTCCGCCCCGTGGCCCTCGGCACGCCGTCGGATCCGCTCCATGCTCGCGGTCGCCGACGAGTCGAGACCTGTCACCCGGCGAAGGTCGATCACCACATGGCGAAGCGGCGCCTGCTCCGCTCCTTCAAGTCGCTCGGCCACGCGCTCGAAGAGCCGGTACGACGTCCCGAAGAACACGTAGCCCTGCAACCCGATCACGAGGATCTCGCCGCCGTGATCGCGGAGCACCGCGAGCTCGTTGCCGGTGCGTTCTGCCCGGCTCCGGTACCGGTCGCCGCTGGCCTCGACACGCACGGGGTCCACCCGCGATGACGTCCGCGCGAACAGGACCACCGCCGCAAGCAGCCCGGCCGCGAGCCCCTGCAGGAAGCCCAGCGTGGCGATCGCGACCACGATGAGGACGACGACCCCGTGTTCTGTGGATGGCAACGTGCGCCGGGTCGCGACGAGCCAGGACGCGAGGAAGTCGAGCCCGAGGAACACCAGCAACCCCGTCAGCAGGGGAGTGGGGAGCAGTCGAAGCAACGCGGGGCCGGCCACGAGGAACCCGACCACGACACCCGCGGCGATCGCCCCGACCACCCGTCGTGGCCCAGCGATCCTCCGCGAGATCCCGCTCAGCGACAGCGAGGTCCAGCCGCCGACTCCGCCCAGCGCGGCAACGGCCAGGTTGACGCCGCCCGCGGAGCGAAGATCGCGGTCGACGTCGGCCTCCTCGCCGGTCTCGAGCTCGAGGCCGGCGAGGTTCAGGATCAAGCCCACGGGGGCAAGCAACGCCACCGAGAGCATCGCAGGGAGCTGTCGCAGGACAACGGCCCAGTCAGCATCCGGCAGGTGCGTGACGGCCAACGAGAGCTCGCCCGTCGCCCCTCCGGTGTCGAGCAGCCACCCGCCGACCACGCCCTCGTCCACGGACGTCCCGGTGAGCACCCTGACCACGTGGACACCGACCACGACTGCCGCGATCGCGGCAGCGAGGATCCACGAGGGGCCGTCCATGCGGGAGACCACGAGCAGCGCCACGCCGACCGCGACACCGGCGACGACCACACCCGGCGTCGGGCCGAGGGTCCACGAACCGCGGTCCAGCAGGTCCGGCGTGACCCCGCTGGCCGAGCCGACCCCGCCGACGAGCAGGAGCCATCCGGTCCCGCCGAGGAAGCCGGCCACCACCGGGAACGGCAGGAACCTCGCCACCGCGCCGAGCCGGAACCGGCCGAGCAGGGCGAAGGTCACGCTCGTGACCAGACCCGTCACCATGACCGCGGCCACGAGCGTGCCGAAGGCTGCGCCGGCAGGGACGTCCGCGACGACCGCACCCGCGATCACGCCGATGATCGCGGCCGGGACGTCCTGGATGGATGCGATGTCGCCCGTGACCGACGACCGCAACGCGAAGCTGAGCATCAGCAGGGCCGCGCCGATCAGGACGAAGCCGATGCCGTCAGCCACGGCGTCGGGACCCGCAGGGCCGAAGATGAGAGCGCCGAACGACGCGCAGACGGCCACCTCCACCGCTCCGACGACGACTGCGGCGGTGACGTCGCTGACGCGCGGCATCCCGGCCGTGCTCCCGTCAGCGCTTCCCTTCACGGACCGTCTCCCGGCCGTCCGGATGGAACGCTAGTCCAGCAGGGCTTCGATCATCCGGACACTGTCGCGGAGCCGTCCGGCAAGCTCGCGCGCCAACATCTCGTGGACCGCGGCAGCGACGTCGGGACGGCGGTGTCCCAGCTCCACGAGCACCTCGCGTCGCAGCACCCGGACCTCGCTGTCGACGTCCGCCACGACCGTGGCGGTTCGTGCCTCGCCGAGGAGCAGACCAACCTCACCCACGAGCGCGCCGGGGAGGAACGTGCGCAGCCGCAGCCGGGTCCCGAGATCGCTCGTCGCAACGACGGTCAGGCTGCCGGAGACCAGCAGGAACAGCTCGTCAGCGACGTCGCCTGCCACGAGCAGGTCGGTCCCCATCGCGACCCGACGGTGTTCGAGCACGCGGTCCAGCTCGGCCGCGTGCTCGGGGCCCAGCTCGTCGCGCAGCAGATCGTCGACGGTCCGCGCCGCCCGCTCCTGCCTCGAGCGATGACGGGAGAGCAGATCGTCCTCGCACTGCTGCACCGCGCGGTCCATCTCGGCGAACATCCGGACCGGCGTCTCGTCACCGATGCCGCCGGCCACGAGACGGGCGCGGAGATCGTCGGCCACGCCGCTGAGGAGCAGCTCGGCCCCCGCGCCGACCAACATCTGGTGCACCCGCTCGAGGCTGACCACCGCCGAGGAGTCGACGCCGCTCACGCGACGCAGGTCGACGACGACGCTGCGAAGGGGCGGCACGTCCGCCTCGTGGATGCGGGTGCGCAGCCGTTCGAGGATCCGGTGCGCGGTCCCGAAGAAGACGAATCCCTGGAGCTCGACGACGTGGATCTCGCCGCCCGCGATCCGGAGGATCTGGTGGTCCTCCGGGGAGCGGTCGGCACGGCTCTGATAGGCGTCCCCGGCCGCGCTGAACCGCACGACGTCGCCTCGCGCGTAGGAGACGACGAAGATCACGATCGCTGCTGCCGTGCCGGCGACGATCCCCTGGAGGAACCCGAACGCGGCGATGACGGCGACGATGAGCACGATGACGGCGTGCTCGGCGGCAGGAAGTCGACGACGCGTCGTCACCGCCCAGTCCCAGAGGAAGTCGACGCCGAGGAAGACGAGGACCCCGACGACGAGCGGCGTCGGCATCAGGCGAAGGACTCCTGGTCCGACCACGAGCGCCGCGGCCACGACCGCGCCGGCGATCAGCCCGATCTCGCGTCGACGACCGCCGACCGTCCGGGCGAGCGTGCCGATGTACAGAGAGTTGTAGCCGGGCACGCCCGCGAGCAGCCCGACGCCGATGTTCGCTGCCCCGTTGAGGCGGAGCTCATGGTCGAGGTCCGCGTCATCGTGACAGGCGAGCTCGTCCCCGGTGACGTTGAGGAGCAGGGCGACCGGAGCCAGCACGACGACCGAGAGGATGCTCGGGAGCTGGGAGAACACCGCCGACCAGTCCGCCGAAGGGACCGAACCCAGCGCGAAGCCGAACCTGCCGGCCCCCGCCGGAGTGTCCATCAGCCATCCGGCCGTGACCGCGCCGTCGACCCCGAGCCCAGTCACGGCGATCGCGAGGTGGACGACGCCGACGGTCGCGCCGACGGCGCCAGCCAGCGCCCACGGGGACGAGGCGCGACGAGAGACGAGGAGCAGGACGGTGCCGGCGATCAGCCCCGCGGCAAGCACGCCCGGACGTGGACCGAGCGTCCATCCCGCAGGGCTGAGCAGATCGACCTCGGCCCCGGTCGCTGTCGTGACGCCACCGGCGAGGAGCAGCCAGCCCGTGCCGGCGAGGAAGCCGGCGACCACAGGGAACGGCAGGAACCTGGCGAGGTGGCCGAGCCGGAGCGCACCGAGCAGGAACAACGCCGCACCGGTCAGCACGCCGGTGAGCATGACCGCGGCGACCACCGACGCCATCGCGGTGTCGGGCGCAGCCCGAGCGACGACGCCGACCGCGACGACGCCGAGGATCGCAGCGGGCATGTCCTGCGCGGAGCCGATGGATCCGCGCAGCGACGAGAACAGCGACGTCGCCACCAGGACCACGACGACGCCTGCCAAGATGAACGCGACCCCGGCCGTCACGGCATCCGCACCGACCGGACCGAAGATGAGGGTCGAGAACGACGCGGCGAAGGGGATCTCGAGCGCTCCGACGAGCAGGCCGGCCGCGACCTGCGGCAGACCGACCCCGGACGTCACCGTGTCGCGGGACTGAGCGGGCAACCGGTTCAAGAGCGGCTCGTCGCGCTGGCGACCGCTGCGCCTGCACCGGTGCCTGCCAGGTAGCCGCTCGTCCACGCCCACTGGAAGTTGAACCCGCCCAGCCTGCCGGTGACGTCGCACACCTCGCCGCAGAAGTGCAGGCCCGGCGCGAGCCGGGACTCGAGCGATGTCCGGTCGAGGTCGGTGAGGGCGACCCCGCCGGCCGTCACCTCGGCCTTCGGGTAGCCGGCGGTCCCGGTGATCTCGACGTCGAGCGCGGTGACGGCGCGGGCGACCCGCCGTCGGTCCTCGCGTCGCAGCTCG
>CBDTYW010000194.1:0-7159 GCA_965364735.1 uncultured Nitriliruptoria bacterium | reverse complement strand
CGAAGCACCCGATCATGGGCGGGCTCATCCTCGCGGTCGGCGAGGAGCCGCAGCACCAGAAGGCGTGGAAGGTCGGCGCCGAGGGCGAACGACGCGTCGCCCAACGTCTCGCGAAGCTCGGGGCCGAAGGGATCCTCGCGTTGCACGACCTCGCTGCCCCTGGCTCCAAGGCCAACATCGACCACATCGCCTTCACCGCCAGCGGCATCCACGTCATCGACGCCAAGCGCTACACCGGCAAGGTCGAGATCCGCAGCTCGGGGTTCTTCTCCAACGATCCGCCGAAGCTGTTCGTCGGCGGTCGCAACCAGACGAAGCTCGTCACCGCCATGGACTGGCAGGTCGACGTCCTGCGCAAGGTCCTGATCGGCACCCCGTTCGCGGGCGCCACGATCGTCCCGGTCCTCGCGTTCAGCGGTGCCGAGTTTCCGTTGTTCCAGCTGCGTCCCAAGGCCATCGGCGACGTCCAGATCTGCGACCTCGACATGATGATGGGGCTGCTCCGCCGCGACGGCCCGGTGACGCCTGACCGTTGCCGCGAGGCTCACGACCTCGTCGCCGAGCGGCTCCGCCCCGCGTCGCGCTGAGCGCCCGCAGCCTGGACGACGTTCGAAGCCCAGCCGCGGGCCCACCCATCCTGAGTCACTGTCCACAGGCCCCCGAGCAGGTTTCGGCGGGAACCGCTTGCGTACGTCCTCCGCAACCGAGGAGGACCGCATGTACGCAGGACATCCGTGGGCACGCGTCGACGAGCTGCTCGACGAGATCAAGCAGGAAGCGGTCGCGCTCGACGAGCTTCCCGAGTCGATCGCGATGATCTTCCACGACGGCAAGCTCTCGGCGCTGCTCAGCACCCCGACGTTCTTCGACGACACCGCCGACCACATCACCGATGTGCTCTGCGACTTCCTGCCGCGGGTCGGCGCCGATCAGATCGTCGTGAGCTGGCCGGCTGTCTTCGAGGTCGAGGACGGCCTCTACTGGGCGATGAAGGCCAACCTGTGGCAGCGCTCGGCCCCCCACGACCAGCGGATGCGGGTCATCCCGGTCCCGCTGAAGGGCACCCCGGACGACCCGTGGGTCGAGCTGGAGCCATCCGACCCGTGGTCACAGCGTCTCGCTCGCGCCTTGGCCGGCTCCGGCCCGAAACCGTTCGCCGTCGACGTCAACCTGCCGGACGGCTTCGCGCTCCTCGTCAGCCCCGACGCCGCGAGCTTCCTGCCCTGCCACAGCATGAACTGATTCACGTATGCACGATACGTACATGCCGAACAAGACCATCAGCGTCCCCGCCGACGTGCTGCCCATCATCGCGAGCCTCGACGTGCCCTTCTCGCAGTGGGTCGCCGAGCAGCTCCGGCTCCACGCCGCGCGAACCGAGCAGACGTTCGCGCAGCAGCTCCTCGCCGACGCCGAGCTCTCAGGTGACGATCGCCCCACAGACCGTCACGCGGTCGGGGCGCGGATGGAGCGGTCCGCCCCGTGGTGAGCCGCGGCGACGTCTGCTGGGTCGAGCTCGACAAGCCGCGCCCGTGCGTCGTGGTGTCAGCTCCGGACGTGCTCGACGTCGACGTCTGGCAGACCCACGTCGTCCCGCTCACCTCGAACGTCGCTCGCGCCGGCCTCGCCGGCAACGTCCTGCTCCCGGCCCGCATCACCGGCCTGCCAGCCGACTCCGTCGCCGTGCCGCTCGGCCTCGAGCTCATCGACCGCGCATGGCTCACCGAGCGCACCGGCCGGCTGCCTGCAGCCCTCAACGACGCGATCGACGACGGGGTCCGCGCGGTCCTCGGGCGGTGAGCGCGGTCACGGTCCCAAGAGTGCAGCGGGAACGACAGCGACGCCATCGGGCCTCCGATAGGCATGACGGCCAGTCGTGATCACGACGGCGTCGAGGAGGTCGGCGCCGAGCCGATCCCGGAGCCAGATCAGGTGACGCACGTCCCGATCGCCCACCACCTCGGACAGCTTCACCTCGATCGCGAGGACGCGCCGGTCACGTCGCTCAACGATCAGGTCGACCTCCTGGTCGGATCTCGCCGTGCGCAGGTGTCCGACGGTCGCATCTGCCGACTGGGCGAGCACCCGCACCGACTGCGCGACCAACGACTCGAAGAAGCCACCGAGCAGGACGCCATCGCGGGGCACGAACCGGTCAGGCTGCTCGCCGGAGAGGAGCGCGCCCGCGTCGACGCCGAGCAACGCCGCAGCGAGCGCCGGGTCGACCAAGTGGTGCTTCTCCTGTCCGGTGAGCCGTGAGACACTGTTCGCTGATGGCGACCAGGCCGCGACCGGATCGAGCAGAAAGAGTCGCTCGAGGACGCCCCTCCACGGCCCGGTGGTGCTCTTCGGCGGCGGATCGTCTCGACCGCTCGCCGCACGACGGATCGCGTTGTAGCTGCTCGTCGTCCCCGTCGCGGACGCGTAGGCCTCAAGCCACCGTCGGAGCCGAGCAGGCCGCCGCACGACATGCCCGACTTCACGGAAGTCGTGCTCGACGATCTGATCGACGTACCCGCGCAGCGCAGCCGCTCGGGCGCTGACGCTCGGCAGCGTTCTGATCCCGGGGAAGCCCGATGCGAGGATCTCGTCGACGTACTGCTCCAGGCCCACCTGCGACTCGCCTCCGATCTCGTCCATGCGGCCCGACAGCAGGTCGGCGAAGCTGACGGACTGCGCGCAGAGGTCGCGCTCGGACAGGCCCATCGGCCGCATCTTCACGGTGACGATCCTGCCGGCTCCCGGGTGGACGGGCCGGTCGCTGGGCGCTGCTGATCCGGTCAGCAGGAAACTGCCCGGCTGTGGGTCGTCATCGACGGCCCTCCTCACGACGTCCCAGGCTGCCGGGAGATGCTGCCATTCGTCGACGAGGATCGGGCGGTCTCCAGCGACAAGCCGACCGATCTGAGCCTCGAGCAGCTGCCGCGTCGCCGGGTCATCGACGCGGTGGACGGTCTTCGCGAACCGCGACGCCGTCTCGGTCTTGCCGATGCCGCGGGCGCCGCGGATCTCCACGGCCGGCAGCTCACTCAGCAGCCATGCCAGCTCTGCATCGACAACCCGAGGTTGATACTCGCCGCGCATGCTCTGCACCTCCGCCACCGCCCACACTACCGTTCAGCGGAACCAAACACTACCGTTCAGCAGAGCCAAACACTACCGTTCAGCGGGTGATCGCCCCTTCAGACCCGGCTGCGCTGCTCGGACGGTGACGGTCACGTCGGCTCGGGGTCATCGAGCAGCGAGACGGGCTTCTTCGGCGCGACGTGGCGTTAGGCCTCCTCGAGGACGGCCGCGACCTCCTCGAAGTCCGGGGCGACGTCGAGGCGAAGACCGATCCAGCCGCATCCGCCGACCTACGGCGGGACGAAGAACCGTCCCGCCTCGCGTCCGACGATCTTGTCCTGCACGCCGTCCGGCCGCGAGTCGCGGCCTCGTGCACGGCCAGTTCTGAGCTCGGCTGCCAGACGGTCGACCGACGTGGCGCCCCACGCAAGCGGACCCCTCGTACCGTCGCTGACATGACCACGCGACCCGCCCCGTCGACCCGGACTCCCGCGCAGATCGCCGACACGATCCGCGCCGGGCTGCGCGAGCACGCCCAGCCGGACAAGGCCGAGGCCATGCAGGCCTACCTGAAGTCCGACCTCCCCTGCCTCGGCACCTACACCGCCAACCGCAACCGCGTCGTGAAGAACGCCCTCAGCGACGTCGACCTCGACCGCCCCACGTGGGAGGCGATCATCGACGACCTCTGGACCGACCCCGCCCACCGCGAGGAACGCCACGCCGCGATCGACGTGATCCTGCACCGCAGCGCCAAGCCGTGGCGCGACACCACCGCGCTCTCGCTCATGCGCGAGCTGATCATCGACGGCGCCTGGTGGGATCTCGTCGACGGGATCGGCAAGGCCGTCAACGACGTCGTCGACCGCCACCGCCCCGCAGCCACGCCGGTCATCCGGGCTTGGGCGACCGACGCCGACCTCTGGGTCCGCCGCTCCGCGATCATCGCCCAGCTGCGCAGCAAGGACGCCACCGACCTCGACCTCCTCGCCCACGCCATCGATGCCAACGTCGATGACGAGGACTTCTTCATCCGCAAGGCCATCGGCTGGGCGCTGCGCCAGCACGCCCGCGTCGACGCCGACTGGGTCCGCGCCTTCGTCGACGCCCGTCGCGACCGGCTCTCCAAGCTCAGCGTCCGCGAGGCGACCAAGCACCTCTGACTGCCGCGCCGCCCTGCTTCAGCGGTAGTACGGGTAGGTGACGCCGGACTGCCACGGGTCGTAGGCCTCGCAGCCGTCGCCGTCCTCGCGGTGGGTGTTGTTGCCGTCGAGCCGGTACGGGTCGTCGTTGCCGGTCAGCTGCACGGAGTGGCCGATCGGGTGGTCGTTGCCGCCGCAGTCGAGGTCGTCGACGATCGGGAGGCACTCGACGTAGGCCGGATGGCACTCCCAGCCGCCCGAGGTGTTGCCAGCGTGCGCCGTCGCGCCGCCATCCGACGTCGGCGTGGGCTCTGGCGGTGGCGAGGGGTCCGAGGCCCAGCAGCCCGACCAGTGCCCGGCACCCTCGGCGCGGGCCGCGGCGAACGCGGCGTCGAGCTCGCGCGCGTAGGACGGGTTCTCGTGGCGGAAGTCGTCGAGGTAGCGGTCGTCGGCGAGGCCGGTCCGCGCGAGATGCACGCCCAGGTCGACCCCGTCTGCCGAAGTGATCCGCGCCACGGTGCGGCCATGACGATCGGTCTCGTAGCCGTCGGCGCGGAACCCGTCCGCGAGCACGCGCCATCGCTGGCGACGAACGAGTCACCGTCAATGAATCGCTCGATCGTCAGCAGCGACCGAGCAGCAGGTGCCGGTTCGGGGTCGCGATCCGGGATCGGCTTCGACGGTGGTGACGGTGCGGGCGAGGACGAGGGCGACCTCGCCGGGCTCGCCGGCGTGCTCGCGGCCGTCGTCGACTTCTCGGACCCGGAGTCCGTGGAACTCGGCTCCGTGGCCGTCGGCGGCGACGTCTCGGGTGCCGAGGCAGCGGTCGACGGCATGAGCGCCTGCAGCGGGGTCGGGTCCTGCGCGGCGACGATCTCGTCGTCGGCAGCAGTCGACTCGAGCCCGGACGGCCGCTCATCGGACGCAGGAGCCCCGTCGGCGACCGCCCCGCCGACCACGAGCGTCCCGACCACGAGGCCGACCTGCGCACGACGGCTCAGCGCCCGCCAACGACGTGTCAGCTCGTCACGCATTCCGCCCCCCGATGTCGCACATGCCCGAATCTTCCTCGTTCAACGTCCACGACGCAACCTCCCCGGACATCGCCTGGCCATCTCTCCGTCTGACCGCTTCGACGTCGGCGCGCATTCGGCCGCAGAGGTCCACGCCGTGCGCGCACCGCCTCAGAGCTCCCGCAGGCCGGCCAGCCGAGGTTGCCCACAGCTCGCGGCGCAGGCCGTTGACCGGCCGCTGCACCAGAAGTACGCTTGTCGCGACAACATCCGCGAATGGCGAACCTTCATGGCATTGACGCAGCTGAGCCGAGCGATCGGCGGCCACCTCGAAGGGCGCGTGCAGTCGCACGTCGCGCGGGAGGCGGGGATCACCCCGCAGGTGCTGAGCGACTGGAAGTCGGGGCGTCGCACGCCGGCACCGGACGATCTGCTCGGGCTGGAGCGGGCGCTGGACCTCGAGCCCGGCGGGCTCACCCGACACCTCGGCTGGATCCCGGTGGATCCCCACGCCGACCGGCTCATCGAGGTGGCATCCGAGGCCACGCAGACCGTTCGCTACGAACTGGGCGCGAGCATCGAGGAGGTCGAGGAGCTGGTCGGCGACTTCGACGCGTTCGCGCTGTCCACCGTCCGGCAAGCGCTGAGCGTCGCCGCCTGGACGCGGTACGTCGATCATCTCGAGGAGGAGTTCGGACCCATCCCGGAGGAAGCGCACGCGTGGGCCGAGGCAGAGCTTGATCGCGTGTTCGGGCCGGAGGGCACGCCGTGACCCGCCTTCCCCGCGTGGCCAAGCACCTGGCCGAGCACGGACTCGTCGCGGACGCCGGCCTGCTGGTCGCGCTGGAACGCGGCGACACGCAGGCCCGTGCCCTCGTCCAACATGCGGTCCGCCGCGGCCGTCAGCTGCAGGTCCCGACGTCGGCGCTCGCACAGGTGTGGCGCAACGGCGCAACGCAGGCCGAGCTCGCTCGGGCGCTCAACCAGGCACACATGCACGACCTCACCACCGACGCCGCCAAGCAGGTCGGCCACCTGCTGGACGAGCACAGCACCAGCGACATCGTCGACGCCCACGTCGCCACGACCTGGGCGTCGGTCGGCGGTGCGGTCGCCACGAGCGACCCCGACGAACTCGCCGCGCTCGGCGTCACCAGCATCATCGCGATCTGACAGGCCAACCTGCCCGAACTCATCCGGTCAGACCGCGCCCCGGAGCCCGACAGTTGCCATACTCCGCGCAAGCCGCGCGGGCCAGCAGGTCCGCGCGACACGGGTGCTGCTCACCCGGGGAAGCTTGAACGATGACTGCTCGAACCACGTTCCGACTCCGCGCTGCGGTGCTCGCCGCCGCACTCGTCGCCGCCGTCATGCCGGCCCAGCTGGCCGTCGCGCAGGTGACGCCGCCGACGACCGGCTTCGAGGACAACAACGGCGCCGACTGGACGACGCACGAGGAGGAGCTCGCGTTCCTCGCCGCCGTCGACGCTGCCTCTCCGCGCATGGAGATGGAGGTCATCGCGACGACGTCCGACGGTCGACCGCTGCACCTCGTCCGCCTCGGCGACGACTCCGGCCCCAAGACCGTCGTGGAGGCACGCGACCGTCCGACGATCCAGCTCGTCTGCTCGCAGCACGGCAACGAGCCGGCCGGACGTGAGACCTGCCTCAAGCAGATCCGCGACCTCGCGTTCACCGACGACCCCGACCTCCTCGAGCTGCTCGCGACGCAGACGATCATCTTCATCCCCACCGCCAACCCCGACGGCCGCGCGCTCAACCAGCGGTCCAACCAGGACAACGACGCCAACAGCGGCGGCACCGACATCAACCGCGACCACATGGTCCTGACCACGATCGAGGCACGCGCCATCGCCGCGGTCATCCGCGACTGGCAGCCCGAGATGTCGCTCGACCTGCACGAGTACGGCCCCGGCC
>CBDTYW010000193.1:0-7193 GCA_965364735.1 uncultured Nitriliruptoria bacterium | reverse complement strand
GGCTACCAGCCCGAGGTCGCCTACTTCGAGTGCCTCCACGAGCTCAAGCTGATCGTCGACCTGTTCTACGAGGGCGGCCTGAAGCGGATGAACTACTCCGTCTCCGACACCGCCGAGTGGGGCGGCTACGTCTCCGGCCCGCGCGTCGTCGACGAGGGCGCCAAGGAGCGCATGCGCGACGTCCTCACCGAGATCCAGGACGGCACCTTCGCCAAGCGCTGGATCGCGGAGAACGAGACCGGACGCGAGGAGTTCAACGCGCTGCGCACGCAGAACGCCGAGCACCCGATCGAGGGCGTGGGAGCGCAGCTCCGCGAGATGATGTCGTGGCTGCCGAAGCCCGAGAACTGATCCGGCTGGCCCGGTGACCGCAGGCGGCTGGACGCCGGACGAGGTCGCGCTGGCACGTTTCGACACGCCCGGCGCGGACGCAGTCCTGCACCTGAACGCCTGCGGTTCCGCCCTGCCGCCGAACGCCGTCGTCGAGACGATGATCGAGCACCTGCGGCTCGAGCAACGCGTCGGCGGCTACGAGGCGCAGGCGATGGCGGCCGATCGCCTCGCCGCCGTCACCGCGTCGTTGGCGACGCTCCTGCGCGCCAGCGACGACGAGATCGCGATCATGCCGTCGGCGTCGATGGCATGGGAGGCGGTGGTCACGCCGCTCACGCGACATCTGACCTCGAACGACGAGATCGTCACGAGCGTCGCGGAGTACGCCGCCAACTCGCTGACCCTGCTCCGCCTCCACGAGCGCACCGGGGCAGGCATCGTGGTCGTCCCCGACGACGTGCACGGTCAGGTCGACGTCGAGGTGATGGAGACGCTGCTCACCGAGCGCGTGAAGCTCATCGTCCTCACCCACGTCCCCAGCAACGGCGGCCTCGTGAACCCGGCCGAGGAGGTCGGGCGGCTCGCCCGCGCGTACGGGATCCCGTACGTCCTCGACTGTGCGCAGTCGATCGGCCAGATGCCGCTGTCGGTCGACGACCTCGGCTGCGACGCCTTGGTCGGCACGGGGCGCAAGTTCCTCCGCGCCCCGCGCGGGACCGCTGTGCTCTGGGTGCGCCGGGAGCTGCTCCGCAAGCTCCGCCCCGACCGCATCGAGTTCGGTGGCGCAACGTGGGACAGCCGCGATCGGTTCACCCTGCGTCGCGACGCGAAGCGCTTCGAGACCTGGGAACGCCCCGTCGCCGCCGTCCTCGGGCTCGGCGTCGCCGTCGACCACGCGCTCGAGATCGGGCTGGACCGCATCGAGGCCCGCGTGACCATGCTCGCCGAGCAGTTCCGCACCTCCCTGTGGGGGCGGCCGTCGATCGTCGTTCAGGACAAGGGTGCGCGCCGGTGCGGCATCGTCTCGTTCACGGCTTCCGGCGTTCCCTCCGACGACATGGTCAGCCGGCTCGCCACGCAGAACATCCAGCTCTCGGTCAGCTCGGCACAGTCGACGCTGCTCGACATGGAGGCGCGGGGTCTCGCGTCGGTCGTGCGTGCCGGCATCCACTACTACAACACCTCTGAGGACATCGACCGTGCCGCAGAAGCGATCCGGGCGGTGGCCCGTGGCTGAGCCGACGGGGACCAGCACCTTCGGGTTCCGGATCATCGCGTGGCTCGCGATCCTGAACGCCAAGATCTGCGCGTGGCGCTTCCGCTACGAGGGCCTCGAGCACGTGCCGGCCACCGGCGGTGCCGTGCTCGCGTGGAACCACAACGGCCACGTGGACTTCATCGCCACCGCGATGCCGATCTACCAGCACCTGCGCCGGCAGGTACGCGTGATGTCCATGCGCGAGCTCTGGGACCACCCGCGGTTCGGCTGGGCGCCGCGCTTCGCCAACGCCGTTCCGGTCGACCGGGAGTCCGCCAGCGGACGCAACGGCGCGCTGCGCGACGCCGCCGCAGCCGTGCGAGGCGGCGACATCGTCATGATGGCGCCCGAGACCAAGATCTCCCGCTCGTTCGAGCTGCTCCCGTTCCGCACCGGCGCCGCCCGGCTCGCCCAGGAGACCGGCGTGCCGCTGATCCCGTCGATCTCGTGGGGCACCCACCGGCTCACGACGAGCGACCACGGCTTCAACCCGTTCCGCGCGTTCCGCATCCCCGTGGAGATCCGCTTCGGGGCGCCGATCCACGTGGGTCCCGACGACGACGTCCTCGCTGCCACCGAGCAGCTCCGCCGGTCGATGCTCGCGATGCTCGACGAGGTGCAGGCCAGCTACCCGCTGCCCGATGACCCCAGCACGGCGTGGTGGTGGCCGGCACGGCTCGGCGGCGGTGCTCCGACGATCGACGAGGTCGAGCAAGCGCGCCAGGACAAACTCGGCAACACTTGAGCCGACCAGCTGGGGGCCCGCTCCGAACTGCTGGTGGACAGCGACGAGGAGGCGGGCACATGAAGCTCGAGCAGGCAGAGGACGGCGTACCGGGTCCCGGGTGGATCTACCGCTTCGCTGCGTGGCTCGCGTTCTCGATCATGCACGTGCAGCGCTGGCGCTTCGACGTCCGCGGCTTCGAACATGTGCCGAGGCGTGGCGGCGCGGTGATCGCGTCGAACCACACGTCGTTCTTCGACTACTTCACCGTCGGCCACGAGGGGTACTACCGCTACGGCCGGCCGGTTCGGATCATGGCCCGTGAGAGCCTCTTCCGCATGCCGGTCTTCGGGTTCCTGATGCGCAGGGCCGAGCACATCCCCGTTCACCGCTCCAGCGGCGGCGATGCCCTCCGCAGCGCTGTGACCGCGCTGGAGGAAGGTGAGCTCGTCCTCGTCCTCCCGGAGCAGACGATCTCCCGCTCGTTCGAGCTGCTGCCCTTCAAGACCGGCGCCGTGCGGATGGCCGCTCAAGCGGGCGTGCCGATCATCCCGGCGATCTCGTGGGGCACCCACCGGTTCCACACCGTCGGCCGCAGGCCGGCGTGGAGCTGGCGTCTGCCGGTCTCCGTTCGCTACGGCGAGCCGATCTGGCCGAGCGTCGACGACGATCCGGAAGCCGTCACCGACCTGCTCCGCGAGCGGATGGAGCAGCTCCTGCACGCCGCGCAGTCCGAGTACGCGGATGCCCCGAAGAACGCGGGCGACCGCTGGTGGCTGCCCGCCCGCCTGGGCGGCACCGCGCCCGGCCACGACGAGATCCTCGCCGAGCAGGCAGCGTTGCGCGACGCCTGGAAGTCCGGACGTCAGGACCTCGGACCACGCGACATCATGCGGATGCGCGAGGTCGCGCAGCGCCGCGACAGCGACTCAGCGGCCTGACGATCAGCCGGCGTTGGCCGCGATCGCGTCGGCGACGGCGATCGTGCGCTTCGCCTGCTCGACGTGGAGGTTCTCGACCATCTTGCCGTTGACGACGACGACGCCGTCACCCGCGGCGATCGCAGCGTCGAAGGCGGTGATGAGCTCGCGAGCGTCGGCGACAGCCTCGTCGGTCGGGGCCCAGACGCGGTTGGCGGGCTCGAGCTGCTTCGGGTGGATCAACGTCTTGCCGTCCATGCCCATCTGACGGCCCTGGACACACTCGGCCTCGAAGCCGTCGGCGTCGTCGAGGGTGTTGAACACGCCGTCGAGGATGACCTTGCCGGCGACGCGGGCGCCGACGACGCAGGCCTGCAAGGCGTGCATGATCGGGGCGCGACCCGGGACGAACTCGGCCTGCAGCTCCTTGACGAGGTCGTTGGTGCCGAGGACCAGCACCGCGAGGCGCGGGTGCGAGGCGATGTCGGCGGCGTTGACGACGGCCTCGGGCGTCTCGAGCATCGCCCAGATCTTGAGCGAGCCGGGGGCGCCGGCAGCGGTCAGCGCAGCGTCGACCTGCTCGACCTCGGCACGGTTGTTGACCTTCGGGATCACGACGGCGTCAGCGCCGGACGTCGCGATCGCGACGAGGTCGTCGTCGTGCCACGGCGTGCCGATGGAGTTCGCGCGGATCGTGAGCTCACGGTTGCCGTACTCGCCCGAGGATGCGGCCGCGCAGACGCGCGCACGTGCCTCGACCTTGGCGTCCGGAGCGACGGCGTCCTCGAGGTCGAGGATCAGCGCGTCGGCGGCGAGGCCCTTGGCCTTCTCGAGCGCGCGCTCGTTCGCGCCGGGCATGTAGAGGACGGAGCGGCGGGGGCGGAGCGACGTTGTCGTGTGAGCCGTCATCGTCAGGCTCCCATGTCGTAGGACGCAGCGAGCTCGGGGTCGTTCTTCGACAGCTGCGTGGCCAGCTCGAGCACGACCTTGCACTGCTTGAACGTCGCGTCGTCCTGCATCTTGCCGTCGATCATCACCGCACCGGCGCCGGTCTCGCCCATGGCCTCGACGACCTTGCGGGCCCAGGCGACCTCGGCGGGGTCGGGAGAGAAGACCTTCTTCGCGATCGCGATCTGGACCGGGTGCAGCGACCACGTGCCGACGCAGCCGAGGAGGTAGGCGTTGCGGAACTGGTCCTCGCAGGCGACGACGTCCTTGATGTCGCCGAACGGGCCATAGAACGGGAGGATCCCGGCCATGGCGCACGCGTCGACCATGCGGGCGACCGTGTAGTGCCAGAGGTCCTGCTGCGCGGTCGCGCGACGGGGGTCATCGAACAGGCCGGCCTCGACCGGGTCCTGGCGGACGAGGTAGCCGGGGTGGCCGCCGCCGACGCGCGTGGTCTTCATGCGGCGCGACGCGGCGAGGTCGGCCGGTCCGAGCGAGATGCCCTGCATGCGCGGGGAGGCGAGCGCGATCTCCTCGACGTTCGCGACGCCCCGGGCGGTTTCGAGGATCGCATGGAAGAGGATCGGACGGGTGATGCCGGCCGAGGCCTCGAGCTGCGCGACGAGACGATCGAGGTAGTGGATGTCCTCGGCGCCCTCGACCTTCGGGATCATGATGACGTCGAGCTGCTCGCCGATCTCGGAGACGAGCGTGCGGACGTCGTCGAGCACCCACGGGGAGTCGAGCGCGTTGATGCGCGTCCAGAGCTGCGTGTCCGCGTCGGGTCCGCCGAGGGTCGGGTTGTCGCGCGCGACCTGCACCAGGCCCTCTCGGGCAGCGATCTTCTTGTCGACCTGGATCGCGTCCTCGAGGTTGCCGAGCATGATGTCGGCGCTCGCCGCCATGTCCGGGACCTTCGCGACCATCTTCGGGTGCGACGGGTCGAAGAAGTGGATCATCCGCGACGGCCGGAACGGGATCTCGTGCACCGGGGCGGGTGCGCCGATCGCGAGCGGGCGGAAGAAGTCCTTGGGGGAGCGCATGTGCTGTTCCTTCGCACGGTTTCTGGGCAGCTCGGAGAGGCCGCACGGTAGGTCGCCGTGCGGGTCCTGAGCCAACCGGCTCAGCGGTGGGCGTCGACCTGGGAGAGCGACCAGTCCCAGAGCTGCGCGGCGATCTCGTCGTCGGCTGCATGCGCGAGCGGCGCCGAGAGCCGGGTCTCGTCGAAGTAGCCGCCGTGCGCGGCCGGTCCCGCGACACAGGCGGTCGCGACGCAGCCTGCACCCTGTGCCGGCGCGAGCATGTCGGTGCTGGCCGTGCCGTCGTCCTGGGACGCGGCGCGGGCGGCCTGCATCCGCTCGATGATCTGCGTCATGGTCTCGTCGGTCAGGTGTCGTCCGAGCTCGGTCGAGACGCGCCCCGGATGCACGGCCACGGAGTGCACGCCCGCGCTCGACCAGCGCCGCTCGAGCTCGCGTGTGAACAGGATGTTCGCGGTCTTGGACTGGCCGTACGCGGCCCAGGCGTCGTACGGACGCTCGCGCCAGGCCGGGTCGTCGAGGTCGACCCCGCCGAACCGGTGGCCCGCGGACGAGACGTTGACGACGCGCGCATTGTTCTCCGCGAAGGTGTCCTGCGCCAGGAGAGTCAGCAGGAAGTGGCCCAGGTGGTTCGTGCCCATCTGGCGCTCGTGGCCGTCGACCGTCCAGTCGAGCGGCGTGGCCATGACCCCGGCGTTGTTCACCAGCAGGTCGATCGTCGGGCCGTCGGCGAGCTCGCTTCCGGCGCGGGCGACGTCGGCAAGCGACGACAGGTCGATCTCGATGACGCGGGGAGGGGCGGCTGCCGCGTCAGCGACGGCCACGACCGCTGCGTCGAGCTTGTCGCCGGGGCGGCCGAGCATCGTCAGGCTGGCACCGCGGCCGGCCAGCGCCAAGGCCAGCTCGAGGCCGATCCCGCCGCTCGCGCCGGTGATCGCGACGTGACGGCCCGTGAAGTCGTGGACGGCGAGGACCTCGGCCGCGGTGGGCTGCGTGGAGGCGGTGACATCGAGCTCGGGCATGGCTGGTCCCTCGTGGTGGGCGGGAGGGATCGCCGGTGAGCGCGAAACCGTAGGGCGTGCTCCATCGGCCCGCGCAGCAATCCGCCGACCCGAACCCCCTGTGGTTGGCTGTGGAGTGCGCTGAGCCGCAGCCGATCGGAGCTCGGATGCGCGAACTGTTCATGTCTCCCGTGGAGCTGGTCTACGAGGCCCGCGTCGCGCTGTTCTCGTCCGTCGCCGAGGGCGCGATCCTCCACGGTGGGGCGCCGGTCGGCGCAGTGCAGCGTCGCGGCGGCCCCATCGGAGTCGACGTGGCCGTGCACGTCCCGGCCCACGACCCCGTCCCGCTCGTCGAGGTGATCAAGGCAGGCCTCGGTACCGGGTCATGGCGACTGCGCCTGGCCGACGGTCGGGCCGGCTCGATCAGCCACCGCTGGTTGTCGACGAGCTGGACCGTCGAGATCGGCCATGTGCAGGCCACGATGACGACGCAGATGTGGGGGCGGCCGGTCGCGGAGATCGAGGTCGGCGGCCGACATGTCGCCTCCGTGCAGCGGGAGTCCATGTGGGTGACCGGGCTGCTCTCGAGGTCGCGGTCCTGGACGATCCAGACCCATGCTCCGCTCGACGACGTCGTGGCGGCGATCATCCTCGCCGCTCCGGTGGTGCTCGATCACCGTGAGCGCGCGCAGGAGAGCGGCGCGGCGGCGGGCGGCGGCGCCTGAGCAGCCCGCATCCGATTGGTCAGGCCTGTTGCCGGTTCGACACCATGGGCCCACACCGGCGAGGACACCGTCCGGTGACGACACGAGACAGAGGTTCGACCACATGGGTGAGGCACGCGAGTTCGGCCGGTTCTTCGATGACTTCGAGGTCGGCGACGTCTACAAGCACTGGCCCGGGAAGACGATCACGCAGGCCGAGGACATCCTCTTCTGCTCGATCACGATGAACCAGCACCCGCTGCAC
>CBDTYW010000192.1:0-7259 GCA_965364735.1 uncultured Nitriliruptoria bacterium | reverse complement strand
GCTTGCGGTGACGTCGCCGTTGGCGATGAGCAGGCTCCCGCCGCGCGCGGTGGCCTCGGCCAACGAGGTCCGCGCCATGAACCGCCAGTACGGCGCGGCCGGATCCGCCGGGTAGCCCGGCGGAAGCCCGTTGAAGGCGATCCCGCTGATGCCCTCGCCGACGTGCAGGTCGTTCATCCACACGATCTTCGCGACGAGCTCACCGGGCGGTGGCGTCAGCGTCGTGAACGTCCCGGCGTTGGAGACGTCCGGCTGGATCGGGCTGAAGGTCGTCGGGACCGCGGGGATCCCCCCGGACTCCGCGCGGAAGAAGTACTGCGTCCCGGCGACCAGGTCCGTGATCTCGACGGCGTGGTACGGCGTCGCTGCGTGCACGCCGACCTCCACCCAGTCGAGCGGGTTCGGGGAGGTGCCGATGAGGACGCGTCCGTCGGCGGCGACGGGGGCGGGGCGTCCGAACTCGTCTGGCTGCGTCGGGTCGCCGGTGAACCAGGTGATGATCGCGGAGGTGTCCGTGACCGTGACGAGCTCGAGGTGCATCGGCACGGCGATCCCGACCTGTGCCTGCGCTGCCAGCGACCACCCCTGCCCGAGCACCATCCCTGCCGGGAAGGTCGCCGCGACCATGGCGGAGTGCTTCAGCAGCGCCCGCCGCGTCATCGGGCAACCCATCGTGACTCCCTCGTCTGAGGCCGAACCCTACGTGCCATCCATCTCTACAGCCTGCGCCGGGGCTCAGATCCCGGCGACGCCTTCGAGTTCGACGAGGGCCTGCTCGAGGTGGTGGAGCATGCGCTGGAGGCTCGGCAGAGCCTCGCGGTCGCCGGTGATGCCGAACGAGATCCGGTCGGTGTAGGTCGTGACGGTGATGTTGGCGGCCTGGCCGTCGGTCGGGATGGACAACGGGTAGGTGCCCTGCATGCGGGCCCCGCGGAGGTACAGCTCGTTGCGCGGGCCCGGGACGTTCGAGATGATCAGGTTGAACGGTGGCTTGCGGAAGGCCTCGAACCTGAACATCGGCCCGAGGCCGAGCGGCGCGAACGTGAGGGCCGACACGAGCATCGTCGCGGTCGGGTCGAGCCCCTTGATGCCGAGCTTGCCCTGCTCCATCGACTGGCGGATCGCGGCGAACCGCTTCGCCGGGTCTGCTTCTTCGGTGGCGAGACGACAGAGGATGACGCCGACGGCGTTGCCGGAGTCCTCGTCGCCCTCGGCACGCAGCGAGACCGGGACCATCGCGACGAGCGAGTCGTCGGGCAGCGCGCCGATCTCCGTGAGGTAGGTGCGCAGCGCCCCGCCGCACATCGCCATCACGACGTCGTTGACGGTCGCCCCGAGCGCGCTCCGGACCGCGTGGATCCGCCCGAGGTCCCAGTCGTCCGCGGCGAACCGTCGGGCACCGGAGATCGGGACGTTCAGGACGGAGCGAGGTGCCTGGTACGGCAGCACCGCGGCTTGCTCCTGGAAGGATCGAAGCACCGTCTTCAACGTCGCGAGATACGCGCCGCTCACGGACTTCGCGCCATCGAGCACGCCACCGACGACGTCACGCGCGACGTTGATCGGGTTGGGGAACCCGCCCGACGGCGGCTGCTCTGCGCGGGGGGGCCGCGGCTGCGGCGCCCACGGCGGGGCGTGGGTCAGATCGTCCGGGGTGAGCGCGTGGGCGCGCTCCATCAGCTTCATGCCCGACACGCCGTCCACGAGGGCGTGATGGATCTTGGTGTAGATCGCGAAGCGGTTGTCGTCGAGCCCCTCGATGAGGTGGGACTCCCACAGCGGACGCGCGCGGTCGAGCAGGGTCCCGTGCAGACGCGAGACGAGCGTCAGCAGCTGGCGCGGCTGCCCCGGGTACGGCAGCGCCGAGTGGCGAACGTGGTACTCGAGGTCGAGGTTGTCATCGACTTCCCACTCCCACGGCCCGAGGCCGCCGAGCCCGCGTACAGGGCGTCGGCTGAGCTTCGGGTTGACCTCCGTCATCGTGAGCATCTGCTCGAGCATCTCGCCGAGGAAGCCCGGACCCGCCCCGTCGGGGAGCTCGTAGACGTGCAGCCCGGCGACGTGCGCCGGCTTCTCGCGCGCCTCGGCCATCAGGAACAGGGCGTCCTGCAACGGCATCGGACTCATCAGCCTGCTCCCACGTCGACCGCTCAGCAACGTACGACGCCCGGCGCTCATGCGCCGGGCGTCGTCGGGTCGTACAGCTCAGGAGGCGAGCGTGTCCGAGAGGATCGAGCGGGCGATGACGCGCAGCGCGAGGACCTCGTCCGCACCCTCGAAGATCGACAGCACCCGGGCGTCGACGAACAGCCGCGAGACCGTGTACTCCTCGGCGTATCCGTAGCCGCCGTGGAGCTGGAGCGCCTCACGCGTGACCCACTCCGCGGTGCGGCAGGACAGCTGCTTGACCTGACTTGCCTCGAGCTGGCCTTCGCCGTTGGCAATCATCCGCGCGACCTCGTGGGCGAATGCGCGGTTGGCCGCGATGATCGCTGCCATCCGCGCGACCTTGGTGCGCGACAGCTCGTACTCGCCGAGCATCGTGCCGAAGATCTTGCGCTGGTCGCAGTACGTCGCGGACTCCTCGATCGCGGACTGCATGACGCCGAGGGCGCGGGCTGCGGTCTGCAGACGGGCGTTGTCGAACGCCATCATCTGGAGGTAGAAGCCACGGCCCATGCCGTCGTCCTCGCCGATGAGCGCGGAGTGCGGGACCTTCCAGTTCTCGATCGCGACCTCGAACGAGTGCATGCCGCGGTAGCCGAGGGTCGGGATCGCCTTGCCCTCCATCCTGCCCTCGCCGTCCTGGCCGATCTCAGCCTGCGAGACGCTGAACTGATGACCGGAGAACCGGGGCTTCGGGACGACGAACAGCGACAGGCCGCGGTGGCCCTTGGAGCGGTCCGGGTCCGTGCGAGCGAGGATCAGCAGGTACTCGGCGCGACCTGCGAACGTGCACCACGTCTTGACGCCGTTGATGATCCAGTCGTCACCGTCACGGACCGCGGCGGTCTTGACGCCGGCGACGTCGGAGCCGAAGTCGGGCTCGGTCACCATGACGCCGCACATCTTCTCGCCGGCGGCGATCTCCGGCAGCCAGCGCGCCTTCTGCTCGTCGGTGCCGCCCTTCTCGATCGCGGTCCCGATGATCTCGGGGCGCGTGATCAGCGAGCCGGCGACGCCGAGCGAGCCGCGCGACAGCTCCTCGGTGACGAGCACCATGTTGAGCAGGTCGTCCGGGCCGCCGGACGCGAACCCGCCGTGCTCCTCGGGGATGGAGAGCGCGAAGCAGCCCATCTCGGCGAGCCCGGAGATGATGTCGTCGGGGATGTCGGCATCGTTGCGGTGCACGTGCTCGGCGACCGGCTTGACCTTGTCCTCCGCGAAGCGACGGAACGTGTCACGGACCATCTCGAGGTCCTCGGACAGGTGCCGCGACGAGACCTCACCGCCGTTGGCGATGACGGTCTCTCCGAGGGCTGCGAGGAAGGCGGTGTCACGGCCCGCGGAGACGGCGGCACCGACCTCCTCGGCGAACAGACCGCCGCCGTCAGCAGCGATCCCCCACTCGTCCCAGCGACCGACGATGCGACCGGTGAGGTCGGCGTGGGTGTCCGCCGCCCAGGCCAGCGCGAGCTTCGCCTCGTGGTCGCCGTGCTCGCCGAACGTGGCGAGCGACTCAGCGGCGCGCACCGACGACGCGATGGTCGCGAAGTCATAGAGCGAGGTCTGGTGAGCGTCCATCTTCCCGACGTTGACCTTGCCGTCCTTCTCCGTGATCTCGGCGAAGTGCTGGGCAGCAGCGTCGATCGCGGTGCGCAGCGCCGTGACGATCGTGCGAGCCTGGTCGAGGTGGGTCATGTGCAGTCGCCTTCGGGGAGCGTTCGGCAGCGGGAACGAACATGGATCGGGCACTCCAAGTGTCCGGCCCGGCTACCGTTGCGCCAACTCGCGCTCTGGACCAGGCCCTCCCGTGGACGACCCACCCGCACGCTCCCGACTCGGTCCGATGGTCGCGGCTGTGGTCGTGATCGGCGCCGTCGCGGTCGCGTTCTTCGCCGCGCGGAGCGTGTCCGGGACCGAGCTCGTGAACCTCCCCCTTGGTGCGTGCTTCGACCTGGACGCGGACGCCGCGGTGGTCGTTCGCGTGACCGAGGTCAGCTGCACGACGCCGCACACCCATGAGGCCTTCGCGGTCTACCGCTACCCGGCCGCCGGCAACGCTGCCTACCCGGGTGACGACGAGGTCGAGTCCTCCGCGCTGGCCGGCTGCGTGCCCCAGTTCCGCGGGTTCGTCGGCGAGTCCTACGCGTCCTCGGCCCTCGAGATCGTGGCCTTCCATCCGACCGCATCATCCTGGACCGACGACCGCACCGTGGTGTGCGCCATCACCAGCGCAGAGCCACGGTCGTCGTCTGCGCGTGCCGCGACGACCTGATCTCACCGAACGAGGACCGACGATGATCGACCCGCCCGCATCGAACGGCCGCGGGATCGCCTTCGCAGCGATCGCGGTGGCGGTGGTCGCCGCGATCGGGTTCTTCCTGTCGCGTGGCAGCACGGCGGTCGGCGCGATCGAGATCGGCCAGTGCTTCGACTCCGTCGAGGGCGACACGATCGACAGCGTCGACGACCGGGACTGCGCCGAGGAGCACCTGTTCGAGGCCTACGCGAAGTTCGACCTCGCCGGTGACGTGTTCCCCGGTGAGGAAACGGTCGAGGAACAGGCGTTCGGTGGCTGCGTCGAAGAGTTCGACCGATTCGTCGGGCTCGACTACGCCGAGTCCGAGCTCGACGTGTTCGCGCTCTACCCGACCGCTGACAGCTGGAACGGAGACGGCGACCGTGGCGTCACCTGCTCGGTCGCGAGCGTCAACGGCGCTCCGCTGGTCGGCTCACAGCGCGGCGTCGCGCGCTGACGGCTGCTTCGGCGTAGGGTCCGCGGTCACGCCGCACCCGACTCAGGATCCGCGCATGGATCAGGTTCTCCAGGTTCCGACGCCACACAACGAGCTCGTCCTCAGCTACCCACCGGGCTCGCCCGAGCGGGCCGCGTTGACGGCACGGCTCGAGGAGCTGGCGTCCGCGGAACCGATCGACGCCCCGTGTGTGATCGACGGCGAGGAGGTCCGCACCGGAGATCGCTTCGAGGTGCGCGCCCCGCAGGACCACGGGCTGCTGCTCGCACGCGTCCACGCCGGCGGGATCAGCGAGGTGCAGGCCGCGATCGGGGCGGCGTTGCTCGCGCGACCGGCGTGGTCACGCATGGACTTCGCGGAGCGAGCGGCGGTGTTCCTGCGTGCGGCGGACCTGCTCGCCGGACCGTGGCGCGACACGCTCAACGCCGCGACGATGCTCGGCCAGTCCAAGACCGTCATCCAGGCCGAGATCGACGCAGCCTGCGAGCTCATCGACTTCCTGCGGTTCAACGTCGGCTTCGCGCGCGACATCCACGCAGAGCAGCCGCAGTCGTCGCCCGGCATCTGGAACCGCACGGACTGGCGTCCGCTCGAAGGCTTCGTGCTCGCGGTCTCACCCTTCAACTTCACCGCGATCGCGGGGAACCTCCCCACGGCGCCCGCGCTCATGGGCAACACGGTCGTCTGGAAGCCGTCGGAGAAGCAGGCGTTCGCAGCGCACTTCACGATGCAGATCCTCGAGGCCGCGGGGCTCCCGCCAGGCGTGATCAACCTCGTCCACGGCGACGGCGCGACGATCGTCGACCAGTGCATCGACCACCCGTGGTTCGCGGGCCTGCACTTCACCGGCAGCGCCACGGTCTTCCAAGGGATCTGGGGGAAGATCGGCGCGAACATCTCGGCGTATCGCACCTACCCGCGGATCGTCGGCGAGACCGGCGGCAAGGACTTCGTCGCCGTGCACACCAGCGCCGTGGTCGAGCAGGTCGCCACCGCGCTCGTCCGCGGGGCGTTCGAGTACCAAGGCCAGAAGTGCTCGGCCGCGTCGCGCGCGTACGTGCCGAAACGGATGTGGGACGGCGGCCTGCGTGATGCCGTCGCTGACCGAACAGCATCGCTGCAGGTGGGCGACGTCCGCGACCTCGGCAACTTCATGAGCGCCGTCATTGATCGCCGGGCGTTCGTCCGGCACGCCGAGGCGATCGCGCAGGCCCGTGAGGACGCGTCGACCGACATCCTCGTCGGCGGCACCACCGACGACTCCGAGGGATTCTTCGTCTCCCCCACCGTCGTGGTGGCCGAGGACCCGAAGCACGATCTGATGACGCGCGAGCTGTTCGGGCCGATCCTCACGGTGCACGTCTACGACGACGCCGCCGAGAACGCGTGGAAGAACACGCTCGGGCTCGTCGACACGACCTCGCCGTACGCGCTGACCGGGGCGATCTTCGCGACCGACCGCGACGCGGTTGGTACCGCGCACCGACGGCTGCGCGACGCGGCGGGCAACTTCTACGTCAACGACAAGCCGACCGGCGCGGTCGTCGGCCAGCAGCCGTTCGGCGGGGCGAGGGCCTCGGGCACGAACGACAAGGCCGGCTCGAAGCTGAACCTCTTGCGGTGGACGTCACCGCGGTCGATCAAGGAGAACCTGCTGCCGGACACCGAACACGGTCACCCGCACCAGGGCTGAGCCACGCTGCCCGGGTTCAGTGCGCAGCGTGGAGCGCGTCGCGGAGGCTCGCGATGTTGTCGTCGGTGAACTGGTAGGTCGTGTAGAGGTTCACGCGATCGACGACGTCGGCGTGACGCTTCACGATCTCGGCGCCGACGTCGGTCGGGGCGCAGGTGATCGCGAACGCGTCGACGATGTCGTCGGTGATGAGCTCCGACATCTCGGCCCATCGGTTCTCCCGTGTGTACTCGCGGAGCTTCGGCTGCAGCTCACCCCAGCCGTGGGCGTCGAGCACTGGCCGGTACGACGGCGTCGATCCGTAGAACGCGATCTGGCCACGCACGAACTGCGCCGCCTCGTCGCGCTGTGCCTGGGTGTCCCCGGTGATCACGAACACCGGCAGGCAGACGTCGACGTCGGCGACGTCGCGGCCGGCCTGCTCGGCGCCGCGGGCAAGGTTCGGCAGCGTCTGCTCACGCAGGTAGGTGCCGGTCGTGAAGCCGTGGCAGAGGATCCCGTCCGCGGCGGCGCCGGCGGTCTCGGTCATCTTCGGGCCGACCGCGGCAAGGAAGACCTTGGGCGCGCCGTGCGGGTTGGGTGGCGGCGCGAAGAACGGGCTCATCAGATCGTGGGAGTAGAACTCACCGTGGAAGTCGAGCGGGGCG